>CAMCZQ010000082.1 GCA_945887835.1 Bordetella parapertussis
CATCGTGTTGCCCTTGATCATGCCCGGCGTCGTCAGTGGTTGGGTGATCGCCTTTATTACTAGTTTTGACGAACTGACGATGTCGATTTTTATCGCTTCGCCGTCGACCACCACCTTACCCGTGCGGATTTTCTTGCACATTGAAGATACGATTGATCCGCTAGTCACCGCGGTGTCAGCCGCACTGATTTACATCACCATGATTGCGATTTTTATTCTTGATCGCGCCATCGGACTTGAAAAACTTTTTGTTGGAAAGGGACGTGCTTAATGAGCAACACAATAGAACACGAGGCACTTGCTGCGCCGCGGCCGCGTCATCATAGGGGGGTGTACGACGCCTTAGTGATTGGCGGCGGCTTAGTCGGCTCGGCGGTGGCGTTTGGCCTGCGCCAAAAAGTCGATCATGTCGCGGTGCTAGACGAAGGCGATATCGCTTTTCGCGCTTCACGCGGTAACTTTGGCTTGGTGTGGGTGCAGAGCAAAGGCATGGGCATGCCGGCGTACGGACACTGGACCATGTCCTCCCAAGCCTTGTGGCCTGAGTTGGCGTGTTTGCTGAATGAGATCACGGGTTTAGAGGTTGGTCTCGAGCAGCAAGGTGGCTTACACCCCGTGCTCAATGAAGAAGAATACGAACAACGCATCAAGTTCATGACCACGCTCATGGGCCAGCCCGGTATGGTCAAGTACGACTGGAAAATGCTCGATCACAAAGAGCTTAAAGATCTGGTGCCGGGGATTGGCCCCGAGGTGTTGGGTGCCACCCATACCTCTGTCGATGGCGTCGCCAATCCGTTGAAGATGTTACGTGCGTTGCACACGGCCTTTGATCGTCAAAAGGTCGACTATTTGCCGCTGCATCCTGTGGGCGAGATTGAGCAAAAAAATGGTGTCTTTGAAATGACGACACCACATGGCGTGATTCGTGCGCACAAAGTGGTGTTGGCGTCAGGTTTAAATAATCAGACGCTAGGTAACAAGGTGGGCCTCTCAATCCCAGTGCGGCCTCAGCGCGGGCAGATCGTAGTGCTTGAGCGTACCCGTCGCATGTTGCACACGCCTTTCAGTACCCTGCGCCAGATGGACGAGGGCACCTGGTTGATTGGCGATTCGCAAGAAGAGGCGGGCTATGTCGATGGCATCGTTGGTTTGCCTGTGTTGGCGACGCTGGCCGACCGTGCGGTGCGTACGATGCCTGCGCTGAAGCACGTGCGCGTGGTGCGGTCCTGGTCAGCCTTGCGAGTCATGTCTAAAGATGGCTTTCCAATCTATGAACAATCTGCGACGCACCCCGGTGCGTTTGTGGCCACCTGTCATAGCGGCGTCACCTTAGCCGCCGCGCACGCCTTGCGGATTGCCCCCATGGTGATTGAGGGCGCCCTGCCCGATACGATGGCTCCTTTTTCAACCCGGAGGTTTCATGTACAACAGGCTGCCTGAAGCACAGCAAGCCTTAGCGCTTGCGCCAGTGGTCGTCACCATCAACGGTCAAGCCGTGCAATGTCGCGCGGGCGATAGCGTCGCAGCCGCCTTGCTGGCGGCGGGTGTGAACGAGTGTCGCGACACGGCAGTCAAAGACGTGCCACGTGGTCCGTTCTGTTTAATGGGCATTTGTTATGACTGCCTGGTGATGATCGATGATGAGCCCAACCAGCAAGGCTGCATGATCCCCGTGCGTAGTGGCATGAAAATCGAACGCCAACTAGGCGCACGTGAGGTACAAGAATGATCACGACAACGCATTGCGATTTATTAGTCGTGGGCGCAGGGCCTGCGGGCTTGGCGGCTGCTACGACGGCCGCGCAACAAGGTGTTGCCACAATCTTATTAGATGAGCAGGCCGCGCCCGGCGGGCAGATTTATCGTGCGATGACAACCACGCCGATCCTCGACCGAAAAATCTTGGGCGAAGATTATTGGTATGGTGAATCGCTGCTCGAGCCCTTCAAACAATCTGGGGCGCAGTACCTGCCCGGCGCAACGGTCTGGGCGGTGGCGCAAATGACGGTTGCCGATGCCACGCAGGGTTTCGAAGTTGGCTATTCGGTTGCGGGCGAGGCGCGTATGTTGCACGCTAAACAGATCATCTTGGCGACAGGCGCACAAGAGCGTCCGTTTCCGATCCCGGGCTGGACCTTGCCGGGCGTGATGACAGCAGGTGCTGCGCAAGTGTTGTTGAAGTCTTCTGGGCTTGTGCCTGGCAAGGGGACGATACTGGCCGGCTGCGGACCGCTGTTGTATCTCATCGCGTGGCAATACTTAAATGCTGGGATTAAGGTCGACGCCTTGCTCGATACGACACCGCCTGGGCGTTTAGGGAAAGCCTTGCGTCACGCTTGGGGGTTTTTGACGTCACCGTATCTAGTCAAAGGCTTGAAGCTTTTGCGTGAAGTGAAAGCGCAGGTTCGCATTGTGAAAGGCGTGACGGCGCTTGAAGCGTTGCCAGGTGACGCCCCAAAAGGTGACGCCCAAAAAGGACATGCCCAAAAAGGAAACACCCAAAATAATCAAGCTCTGCAAAGTGTGCGTTTTACTGCGGGTGGTCGCACTGAGACGCTAGCGGCTACGCAACTACTCTTGCATCAAGGTGTGATTCCCAACATCAATCTTGCGCAAGCGGTAGGCGTTGAGCAACAGTGGAACGAATTGCTGCTGTGCTGGGAGCCCAAAGTTGATTCGTGGGGTGGCACCAATGTGCCGGCGGTCAGTATTGCGGGGGATGGTGGCGGTATTGCGGGCGCCTGGGCGGCCGAGCATCGCGGCCGCCTGTCTGCGTTGCAGGTCGCGCATCAGCTTGGCAAAATCACAGCGGCGCAACGGGATGCCGCGAGCGCTGCGCCACGCGCCGCATATATGCGATCCGTAAAAGGGCGTGAGTTTTTCGACACGCTGTATCAAGCACCCGAGCAGTTTCGGTTGCCAACGGGCGACACCATCGTTTGTCGTTGCGAAGAAATTACCGCCGCTCAGGTGCGCGAAACGGTCAGCTTAGGATGCCCTGGGCCTAATCAGATGAAATCCTTTTTGCGTTGTGGCATGGGACCGTGTCAGGGTCGGTTTTGCAGTGTCACGGTTACTGAACTGATTGCCCACGAACGAAAGGTCACACCGCAAGAAGTGGGTCACTATCGTTTGCGCTTTCCAACCAAACCGTTAACACTTGGTGAATTGGCGGCGCTGCCTCAAACAGACGACTCTAAAAAAGCTGTGATTCGTTTAAAGAAACCGGTGTAAACCTCGAGCAACGATTGCAATGACAGAACACGCGCACGCCGCACCCGTCATCATTATTGGTGGTGGGTTGCATGGCAGTTCAACCGCCCTGCATCTGGCGCGTGCGGGTGTTCACGCATTAGTGCTTGAAAAAAACTACATTGCCCGTCATGCCTCAGGGGTCAATGCAGGAGGGGTACGAACGCTAAGCCGGCATCTGGCAGAGGTACCGTTGTCGCTGGCCTCGCGTGAAATCTGGTTAACGCTACAAGACTGGGTCGACGACGATTGCGGCTTCGATCAAAACGGCCAAATGCGTATCGCCGAAGACGAGGCAGATGTTGCAACATTGCGTACGCGCTTACAAACCATGCATGAGCATGGCTACACCCACGAAGAGTGGCTAGACGCTGACGAGGTGCGTACGATCGTGCCGGCGATCACGCCCAGCATTCAGGGCGGTTTGATTGTGCGTGCCGATGGCTCGGCCGACCCCTATCGCACGACCCGTGCTTTTAGATTTAAAGCGCAAAGCTTAGGCGCACGCGTCATCGAAGGCATTCAGGTACTACACCTGCAGCGCAGTGCCGGTCAGTGGCAGGTGCAAACAGATCAAGGCCTGTTTACTGCCCCTATTTTGGTCAACTGTGCAGGCGCTTGGGCCGATAAAATCGCGGCCCAAATGGGTGAGCCTGTGCCGCTTGACCCAGTGGGGCCCATGATGTTGGTGACCACAGCGATGCCGCATTTTTTAGATCCGGTCGTGTTGGGCACCGGGCGGCCGCTGTCGTTTAAACAACGGGCCAACGGTACGGTACTGATTGGCGGGGGGCGTTTGGCTTACGTTGATCGAGATCGTGACTGGAGCGAACTTGATTTCAGACAACTTGCCCAAGGTGCCCGAACGGTATGCGATTTATTTCCGCATATGAAACAATCTGTCATTAGCCGTGGTTGGGCCGGTATTGAGGCGCAGATGCCAGACGGGATTCCGGTGATTGGCCCAAGCAGTACTGAACAAGACCTGTATCATGCCTTTGGGTTCTCGGCACATGGGTTTCAGATGGGGCCCATCGTTGGCAAGATTACCGCTGACTTGATCACGACGGGTCAAACGGATTTACCGATTACCCCTTTTTCAATCGCGCGCTTTCAAACAGGTGCGCCTTCTCTTACTCAGGAGCATTTTCATGGCTAACATCACCCGCTTAGATTCAAACGCACGACTCAGCCGCGTGGTCATTCATGGCGACACGGTTTATGTTGCAGGCATTACGTCAAGCGTCAAGGGCGACATTGTGGCGCAAACGCGCGATGTGTTTCGCCAAATCGATGGCTATTTAGCCGCTGCAGGTTCAGACAAGCACCACCTGTTAACTGCACAAATCTGGCTTAAAGATATCACTGCAGATTTTGCGGGCATGAATAGTGTCTGGGCTGAATGGGCGCCTAAAGATGCGTTACCCACACGCGCAACAGGTGAGGTCAAACTGGCTGCGTCTGACTTGTTGGTTGAAGTCATCGTTTCTGCCGCAAAAAAGTAAGCATGTCTAACGTTGCTGTCATCGGGGCCGGCCCTGCTGGCCTGATGGCGGCTGAGACGCTTGCGCAGGCAGGGCATACGGTTCAAGTGTTTGAAGCCAAACCTTCGGCGGGCCGTAAGTTTTTGATGGCCGGTCGTGGAGGGCTCAATATCACGCACTCTGAGCCTGCCGAGCGCTTTAACGCACGGTATAGCGCGCGTGCGCCCGAGTTTGCTGCGATGTTAGCGGCGCTTAACGCTAATGCCCTATGTGAATGGGTGCATGGGCTAGGGATTGAAACCTTTGTTGGCTCGTCGGGGCGTGTGTTTCCGGCTGAGATGAAGGCGGCGCCGTTATTGCGGGCCTGGATCAATCGCTTACGTAAGCAAAACGTGCAGTTTTTAATGCGTCATCGCTGGTTGGGGTTGGTGCAGGGCTCACAGAAACAAACCTTGCGCTTTGAATCGCCGAAAGGCGAAGTAATTGTCACGCCTGATGCGGTCGTTCTTGCCTTAGGCGGCGGCAGTTGGGCGCGCCTAGGTTCTGACGGTGCTTGGTGGCCGTTGTTGCAACAACATGGGGTGCAGCTTGCGCCGTTGCTGCCAAGCAATGGCGGCTTCGAAACAAAATGGTCGCAATACTTTATTGATCAGTGCGCAGGTCAGCCGCTTAAGACAGCCGAGTTTTGGCTGACGATCGCGCCTGTCAAGGCAACCAAAGGGCGTCCTAAAAGCGCTAAAGCCACACGCACACTCGCGGCAGGGAAGCAGACCGCACATCTGCGGGGCGAATGTTTGATGACCGAACAGGGGCTCGAGGGCGGCGCCATCTATACGCTGTCAGCAGCCTTGCGCGATGAAATCCTGCGTCACGGACAAGTCACGTTATACGTTGATTTGTTACCCGATCACACCGCGGAAAAAGTATTAACCGAAGTGTCGCACCCTCGAGGTACACGCTCACTCTCATCGCACCTGCGGTCACGCTTAGGTGTACATGGCGTGAAAGCTGCGCTGTTGCGCGAATGCTTGTCAGCTGAAACATTTAAGGACTCAGCTAAGTTAGCCGAGGGCCTAAAAGCCCTACCAATTGTCTTAACCGCGTGCCGCCCAATCGATGAGGCCATCAGCACCGCCGGCGGCGTACAGTTTGAAGGCCTCACCCAGCAGCTGATGATCAAAACTTTACCTGGCGTGTTTTGCGCCGGCGAAATGCTCGATTGGGAAGCCCCCACCGGCGGATATCTTATCAACGGCGCAATGGCCTCGGGTAAAGCGGCTGCGGTTGGGGTGAGTGAGTGGTTGAGTCAATAGCGATTAATTAAGCTGCATTTTTATAATGAAGCCCTATATTTTTTGCTCAATGTGTGCAAAAGTTACGGCTTGCGCTTGCCTCACAAACCCTCCTTGAGCCGATCCCACCATGAGCCTCTTCAGCCCTGACGAACTTGCTGCTTTAATTCCCGCCGAGTCATCGATTTTCCCGGCACCCATCCCCGTTCAGTGCGTCTCAAGCGATGAGTTTTTGCCTGGCGTTCAAACGCCTAAGCAAAAAGAATATGAAGCGCGGGTCAAAGCACTGGGTGCTGAACTCGCAAAAAAGCAAGGTCTCACACGTCGCAAGTTCTTTAAATCCGCGTCAGGGATGGCCGCCGCATTTTTAGCAATGAATGATACCTACGGGCCTGTGTTTGGTGTATCGCGTGCCGAGGCAGCGACACCCGAGATGGCCAACGAGCGCGCCCAGTCGTTGTCGGGGCAGTTCATCATGGATATGCACACGCACTTTTTGCGCGATGACACCAGCCTTGAAGGTTTTGCCCGCAGCCGCGAGGCGGTGGGTAAGGCGGGCTGGAATCCAGCCTTGGTGGGCAAACCCCAAACGCTTGAAGACCTTAAGTTTGCCAATTACTTAAAAGAGATCTTTCTCGATAGTGACACCAAGGTCGCCTGTATCAGCGGCGCCCCGTCAGAAAAAATATCAGATTGGTTTTTAACCAACGATATGAAAAACCAGGCACGTGCCACCATCAATTCAATCGCTGGTTCAAAGCGCGCCTTTGCCCACGCCATCTTTACCCCGGGCTATGCCGGCTGGCTAGACGAAATCGATCGGGCCATTGAGGTCCTTAAGCCCGACTCGTTTAAGGGTTACACGATTGGCGACAACACCAATAAGCAGTTGTCGGTGCACCCTTGGCGCCTCGATGATGAAAAGCTCGTGTATCCCGCGTACGAAAAGTTTGTCAAAGCCGGGCTTAAAAACGTGTGTATTCACAAAGGATTGTTTCCACCCTCGGTTGAAAAGAATTTTCCAAACCTCTTGCAATACGCCAAGGTCGATGATGTGGCGAAGGCAGCCAAAGATTGGCCACAACTGAACTTCATCATCTATCACGGTGGCTATCGCTATAGCGGCGGCGGCGGCGCACAGGGCGCGTGGGAACAGTTTGAAAAAACAGGCCGCATCGACTGGGTCAGTGATTTGGCCGATATCCCCGGCAAATACGGCGTAAATAATGTGTACGCAGATGTCGGACAGCTTTTTGCACAGTCTACGATTGCTGATCCGCGCGTTTCGGCGGTGATGATGGGCCAGTTGATTGCTGGCTTGGGGGCAGACCATGTCTGTTGGGGCACCGATGCCATCTGGACCGGTGCACCGCAATGGCAAATCGAAGCGTTGCGTCGTCTTGAAATCCCAGAAGACTTACAAAAGCGTTATGGGTTGAAGCCGCTAGGCCCAGCTGATGGGCCGGTTAAGCGTGCCATTTTTGGCGAGAACAATGCGCGGCTGTACAACTTTACGGCGGCTCAGCGGGCTGCCGTGAGCGGCGATAAGATCGCCAGCGGTAAAGCGATTTATGACCGGCACGGTGACGGGCGCACCAACATGGCCTATGGCTATGTGAATCGCGGAGTTGCTTGACCGATCAGTCAGGTTCGCTATTCAGCAAGTGCTTTTGAATCTGCTCGATCGCTTTGGTGATCTCGCTCAGCGCGAGGTCTGAGCGTGCTTTATCCATGCGCGTGGTTAAGGTTGAGACGCTGATACCGGCAATCGGCACATTGTTCTTATCCCTCAAGGGCACGGCAATCGAACGCACGCCCGGCAGTTCAATCACGTCACTAATTACAAAGCCACGCGTGCGCGCACGTGCAATGGTCTTGCGCGCGTTGGCTTCAGAATAATTTGGATATTTTTCGCGACAGCGCTCGGCGTTGACTTTAAAAATACGCTCGATCTCGTTGTCATCTAAAAAGCTCATGATGGCTAACGCACCACCGCCCACGTTCAGCGGCCGTCGTTTACCAACCTCAAGCACAAACACCTTGATCGGAAACGCCCCCTCAGCCCGATCAATACACACCCCATCAAAGCCTGCGCGCGCGGTCAGAGACACGGTGTCGCCCGTGGCCTGCGCGATTTGTTGCAGGTGAGGGTGACACAGGTCGCGAATATTGGTGCGCGGGCTGGCGGCCAGACCCATTTCGTAAATCGCGCTGCCTAAAAAATACCGTTTGGTGCTTTCGTCTTGCCGGATCAGGCCTTCAGAGACCAGGCCTTGCAGGATCCGGTGCGCGGTGGGGCGCTCGATCGCGACCTCGGTGCACAGGTCAATCAGCCGCGCGCCAATACGGTTACGTGCTGACACTCCGCGCAGCAAGGCGGCTACACGTTGCACAACTTGGGTACCTGATTTGGTGGCGGCACTCGGGATCGACATAGCTAATTATTCCACATTTTGGTCGTACTAACCACATAGTCGTACTCGCTGGTTAATATTAGGGACAAGATGCCGAGGGTAAGCTCACCTAACGAATATTGCAGCGCGACTGCTGCGCTAAGATCCTTTCACCTCGATCGTGCCAGTAAACTAGTGCACTGTTCGACATGACGCTCGACGATTACCCTTTTCAACATGACTTTCGAAGATTGCCATGCTCGCCATGACATTCGACGACCCAAGCGACTTTGAGCCAATATGTTTGACACCACCTCTCTTGCGCATCTACCTAAGCCCGCACAGTACGAGGCGCTGGCTACGCAAGCGCACGCCTTGATGGCAGGTGAACATAACCTGATTGCCAATGCCGCTAACCTATCGGCGTTGGTGAAGAGCTCTTTGCCTGACTTAAATTGGGCGGGCTTTTATTTGTACGACGGCACCGAGCTCGTGTTGGGGCCGTTTCAGGGTAAGCCTGCTTGTCTGCGTATTGCGCTCAATCGCGGCGTGTGTGGCAAGGCAGCAACGACCGGTCAAACGCAACTCGTGCCTGATGTGCACGCGTTTCCTGGCCATATCGCGTGCGATGCCGCTTCGCGCTCTGAGTTGGTGGTGCCGTTACTGCACCAGAGTAAGCTGCTTGGTGTGTGGGATGTTGACAGCCCTGTGCTCAATCGTTTTGATGCCATCGACCAAGCGGGCATGCAAGCCTTGTGTAAAATTTTTCTTTCTTCACTGTTGCCGGAATAGACTCACTCATGAGCACACCCAACGCGTTAGACTTTGATTATGTCGTCGTAGGTGCAGGCTCAGCCGGTTGCCTGTTGGCCAATCGCTTGTCAGCGGATCCGTCTAAACGAGTCCTACTACTAGAAGCAGGCGGGCCCGACAACTGGCATTGGATCCATATCCCCGTGGGCTATTTGTATTGCATCGGCAATCCGCGCACAGACTGGTGTTACCAAACCAAGGCCGATCCAGGATTAAACGGGCGTCAACTCGGCTACCCACGTGGTCGCGTACTGGGTGGTTGCTCATCGATTAACGGCATGATTTATATGCGTGGCCAACGCGCTGACTACGATGGCTGGGCTGCCCAAGGTAATGCAGGCTGGGGATGGGACGACCTACTGCCTTTATACAAAGGAATGGAGAATCACCACGGCGGCGAGTCCGAGTTTCATGGCGCGGGCGGCGAATGGAATGTCGAACGCGTGCGCTTATCTTGGGAGATTTTGGATTCGTTTCGTGAGGCAGCCGCTCAGGCAGGCATCCAACCCGTCAATGATTTTAATTCGGGCGATAACGAGGGCAGCGACTACTTTGAAGTGAACCAACGCGAAGGCTGGCGCTGGAACACCTCTAAAGCGTTTTTGCGCCCAATTAAACAGCGCCGCAACCTGACCGTGCTGACGCACGCTCACACCACGCGTTTGGTGTTTGAAGGTAAGCGTGTCACCGGTGTTGAGTTTCTGAAAGACGGACACAAGCAAATCGCACGCGTGCACACTGAGGTAGTGATGGCCGCGGGTTCAATCGGCACGCCACAAATCATGCAGGCTTCAGGCTTGGGTGCAACAAGTTTGCTGGCGCCTCTGGGGATTCAAACCGTGCACGAACTTCCTGGCGTCGGGCAAAACTTGCAAGACCATTTGCAGTTGCGCATGATCTATCGCGTTGAGGGCACGCGGACCTTAAACACGATCGTGAATTCATTGTGGGGCAAAGCAATGATCGGGCTTGAGTATGCACTGACGCGACGCGGTCCCATGAGCATGGCACCCTCGCAATTAGGGGTGTTCGCCAAATCAGATCCGCAACAAACACGCGCGAATGTTGAATACCACGTGCAACCGCTATCGCTTGAAAGATTTGGCGAGCCCTTGCATAGCTTTCCAGCGTTTACCGCTTCGATTTGTAACGTGCGTCCGACTAGCCGTGGTCACGTCAATATCGTGTCGCCCGACACTGAGCAGCCGCCCGAAATTCTATGTAACTATTTATCGACCGCCGAAGATCGCCGCGTGGCGGCTGACAGCATTCGCTTAACGCGCCGGATTGTGGGGCAGTCTGCGCTGGCACGCTTTAATCCTCAAGAGATTAAGCCGGGCCTCACCGACGATAGCGAAGAGTCGCTGGCGCGCGCGGCAGGCGAAATCGGCACCACGATTTTTCATCCCGTTGGTACCTGCAAAATGGGTCAAGACGCGATGGCCGTGGTCGATGCAAATTTGCGTGTGCACGGCGTGCAAGGCCTGCGTGTGGCCGATGCCTCGATCATGCCAACGATTACATCGGGTAATACGAATTCACCCACGCTAGTGATTGCCGAGAAGGCTGCAAAAATGATGTTGCGTGGCGGTTAAGATTTTAAGATTCGTGTCGCCGCTTCGCGATTCAGTGTGCGCATCGCTACGTTAGGTCAATATTGATTGAAATCAGAATCATTCAGAAACGATTGAGTGACAATTCTTACACATAATTGAGCGTAAATACTCTCGGTTAGGCAATCGTCTACGGTATAGTCCCTAGCTTAGGCTGTTGTCTACTCCTTGCTCTGCAGCGGCAACCCGCTGGTATTTCGTTCTCATTCAAAAGGCGCCCCATGACCATGCCGCATTCCATTCAACTCATCGCAACGGTCTTGTTTGCGGTAGCGATTGTGCACACCTTTTCAGTCCCCGTGTTTGCGCGTCTGGCGCACAAGAACGGTCCGCACGCCGGGCTGTGGCATTTTTTGTCTGAAGTTGAGGCCGTATTTGGTATTTGGGCGTTTGTGCTGCTGGTGCTGATGGCGTTCATCGCAGGCGTGCCCACCATGGTTGATTACGTCGACACTCGCAACTTTACAGAACCACTCTTTGTGTTTGCCATCATGGTCGTGGCGGCGAGTCGCCCGATTATCGAACTCGTCGGCGGTATTGTGCGCACAATCGCGCGGGTCATTCCGGTGCGCCGACAACTTGCCACCTATTTTGTCGTGCTAACCGTTGTACCGCTTTCGGGGTCTTTGATTACCGAACCTGCCGCAATGACCTTAGCAGCACTTTTGTTGCGCGACGCCTACTTTAAACGCCCCGGTCACAGCGCTTTTAAATACATGACGCTTGGCGTGTTGTTCGTCAACGTGTCGATCGGCGGCGTTTTAAGCGCCTACGCAGCACCGCCCGTGTTGATGGTGGCGCAAACGTTTGGCTGGGATTCCGCCTATATGCTGACGCACTTTGGTTGGCGTGCGGTGCTGGCCGTTGCGTTTAACGCCTTAATTCTGACCATCATTAATCGTAAAGCCTTGGCGAGCGGCGAGGTTGAAACCCACCGCGGCGTCACGCAAGACGCCCCCGTGCACGTGCCACCACTCACCATTTTGGTTCACATCGCGTTCTTGGTGGGCATCGTTGTCTTTGCCCATCACCCTGCCGTTTTTATGGGTCTTTTGATTTTATTTATCGGTTTTTGCCATGCCTACAAGCGGTTTCAATCCCCCTTGATGCTTAAAGAGGGCTTGATGGTTGCGTTCTTTTTGGCAGGCCTCGTGCTGCTCGGTGCGTTACAAAAATGGTGGCTGCAAGATTTGCTCGGCAGCTTGTCGCCGGTTGTGCTGTTTTGGGGTGCCACTGCACTGACGGCCATTACCGATAACGCAGCATTAACCTATTTAGGTTCGCTGGTAGATGGCACTACCGAGGCCTGGCGGTATATGCTGGTGGCGGGCGCCGTCACAGGCGGGGGGTTAACCGTGATTGCGAATGCGCCAAACCCCGCCGGTTTCTCGATTTTGAAGTCAAGCTTTGATAACGAAACGATTTCACCGGGGCCGTTGTTTATTGCCGCGCTTGGCCCCACACTTGTCGCAGCCGCGTTATTTTTGTTCTAGGATCTTTTTAGGCTTTGCCTAAGCACTTTTGGCAGAGCCTCACTCTTTGACCTTCACCCCTTGCCAGAGCACCTCGCCATGTCTGATCTTGCCTACTCTACCCTTACTGAACTTGCGCAAGGCTTGCGCAAAAAAACTTTCAGCTCTGAAGAGCTTGCACGCGAATATTTAACGCGTATCGACAAAGCAAATCAGGCCTTGCACGCCTACGTCAGCGTCGACCCTGACAGCGTCGTGGCCCAAGCCCGCTCTGCCGATGCGCGCCGCGCTGCGGGTGTCAGCTTAAGTGCTCTAGATGGCGTGCCAATCGCTGCTAAAGATCTGTGCGAAATCGAAGGTCAAATCACCACGGGCGGCTCGCAAGACTGGGTGGCGCGGCGCAGTGCCACCACCTGTACGGCGCTAGAGCGCCTGTTGCGGGCTGGCATGATTAACCTGGGCAAAACCCATATGGTCGAATTTGCCTTCGGCGGCTGGGGCACTAACCCTGTCATGGGCACGCCCTGGAATCCCTGGGATCTGAAGACTCATCGCGTGCCCGGCGGTTCGTCAAGCGGCTCGGGCGTGGCGGTGGCCGCGGCTTTGGCGCCGGCAGCGCTTGGTTCGGATACGGGTGGCTCGGTGCGAATCCCGGCTGCACTAAACGGCATTACGGGTCTCAAGACCACGCGCGGGCTGATTAGCTTGCATGGTGCGCTGGCCTTGTCGGGAACGCTCGATTCGATCGGACCTATGACGCGCGATATGCAAGACAGCGCGCTGCTGACCGCACTGATGGCGGGTGCCGATCCGCTTGACCCAACAAGTTGCGGACATCCTTTGTTTCATTGGCAGGCGCCGCCCGAGGGCGCTAAGCCCTTGCAAGGCATGCGTCTCGCGATGTTTCCGGCGGAGAAATATCCCGTTGAGGTGGGCCCAGACGTTGCCCGCATTCTTGAAGACGCCCGGCGCGTGCTCGTCGAGCTCGGTGCGCAAATGGTTGAAAAGCCGTTTCCCTTTGATTTCAAAGACATGATGCTGCGCAACGGTCACATTACTGCCGCCGAAGCTTATGCTCTGCATCGCACCTATATTGACGATGCTGCACGACCGTTTGGCGAGTTCGTGCGCAAGCGCGTGCAGTCGGGGCGCAACATATCTGCGGCCGATTACATCGACGCCATGGCCGACCATCGCCGCACGATCGCTGCCTGGACAGACTGGATGAGCAACGTCGATGCACTTTTATCGCCTTGTGTCCCAATGGGCGCCTGCCCTCTCACCGAAGTCAACGAATCAAAAACGCCAACGTCTGCTTTTACCCGTGCAGGCAATTACACCGGTGCCTCGGGCGCTTCGCTGCCAGCGGGCTTTGCCGACAACGGCATGCCCGTTGGCGTGCAACTCTTAGGCAAGCCCTTTGATGACGCGATGATGGTTAAGATCGGGATCGCGTTCCAGCGTGCGACGAAGTTTCATCTGGCTCGGCCCGAGCTTAAAACGCTGGGCCTGTAGCAAACGGCAAGAGTTGAAAGCGGTCTGCGTCAGGCGGTTTTAGCCAAGATAGAAAGGATTGTTTAGCCTTTAGAAAGGGCGCGCGGGCAATTTTCACCCCGCGCGCGCGGGTTCGCCATCAGATTTCTGGTTCTTTACTGGCATGGGGGGCGGGTTGGTATAAAAACCCGTTAAAATCAAAGGCTTTCCCTCTCGTTTGACTCCCTTTCCCTTTCCTCCAGAATTCAAGACGTTTATCGTGCCAATCTACGCTTACAAATGCTCCGCCTGTGGTCACGCTGAAGACAAATTGCAAAAAATGTCCGATGCGCCCCTCACGTTATGCCCCCAGTGTGCTCAGTCAACCTATTCAAAACAGGTTACCGCCGCCGGCTTTCAATTAAAAGGCTCGGGGTGGTATGTCACCGATTTCCGCAGCAACGGCAACGGCGGCGCGAAAGCCAGCGAGGCTGCCGCGCCGGTGGACAGCGCGCCAGGCGCAGCGGGCACCACAAGTGAGTCGGGTGCCGCGGGTGATTCGGGCGGTAAAGACAAGCCCAGTCCAAGCGATGCGTCTGCGGGTCAGTCGGGCTCGTCGTCCGAAAGTTCCGCCGCTAAGTCTTCAGCCCCTGCTCCAGGCAAAGCCTCGAGCCCCGCGTCTGCAAGCAGTTCAGCCGCGGCAAATTCAGGACACAGCAGTACGCCGTCCTCCTCGGGCGGGGCGTAATAAAGATGGCTTTATCGAGCCCCACATGCGATTTCTAAAAAAGTACTTCATCACTGGTTTACTGATTTGGGTGCCTGTCGTGATTACGATCTGGGTGCTTGGGTTGGTGGTCAACACCCTCGAAAGCGTGGTGCCGACCTTTTTGTCGCCCCAGGCTTTGTTCGGCTTTGAGCTCCCAGGCTTCAGGGTGGCCCTAGTCCTGGTGGTTTTGCTTGCCACGGGGATGTTCGCCGCTAATTTTTTAGGCCG
>CAMCZQ010000083.1 GCA_945887835.1 Bordetella parapertussis
GCGGTGTCACAGACGATGAGGAGCACGACATGAACGAAGAAGCAAAGCAGAGCGCAAACCAAAGCGGTAATCCAAGCGCAAATCAAAACGTCAATCCGAGTCATGCAGGTTGGCTTGAATGCTTAGGTCTGATCGGGTTTTCTGCGCTAGAGGCGCCTTTACTTGCAGCGCTAATTACCGGAAGCCCCTTACTGTTGATCGGTGCGCACGGCACTGCTAAGAGCTTGTTATTAACCAGAATCGCCTTGGCGTTAGGTCTTGAGTTCAGGCATTACAACGCCAGCCTTTTAAATTTTGATGATCTGGTGGGTTTTCCGTTGCCTGGCAAAGACGGGTCGCTGCAGTATGTGCAGACACCCGCATCGATTTGGGGTGCTGAAGCGGTGATCTTTGACGAGATCAGTCGTTGCAGACCCGATATCCAAAACAAGCTGTTCCCGTTGATTCACGAACGGCGCGTGCAGGGTCTGTTGCTCGAGCAACTGCGTTATCGGTGGGCTGCGATGAACCCGCCCAGTACCGACGATGACGATAACGGCTACCTAGGCTCTGAACCGCTAGATGTCGCCTTGGCGGATCGTTTCGCCCTTGTGGTTGCGATGCCTAATTGGGCGCAATTTAGCGCAGCACAGCAAATTGCGGTCATTCAAGCGCAAGACCAACCGCTTGAGACGGGAGAGACTATTATGTTAAAGAACTTGCTTAGCTTAGCCGAGCGTATTCTGGCAGGCCTATCAGAAGAGTTTGCTGCCGGTGTGGCGCGCTATGTGCAAACGGTGGTTGCGTTACTGATCCAGGCGGGGATTGAGCTGAGCCCACGACGCGCCAATCTTTTGTATCGCAACGTATTGGCGGTTAACGCGGCCGCCTTAGCGCTTGATCCAAATTGCAGCGCGACTGACGCGACTTTATTGGCACTGCGCTGTAGCTTGCCGCAAGCGGCCTTCGGCGTCACAGTCTCTGAAATCAAGTTGTTGTCGGCGCACAAAGAGGCCGTAAGAACCTTTGATCTTAAAGTCAGCGATCCCTTACGTGCGATTCTCTGTGCCATCAACCCGCTCGAGCGCTTAGAGTTGGCGGTTAAAGCCACTAAGCTGCCCAAGGCAGAGTTCTCGCGTGTCGTTGCAGATGCCTTGGCACAATTAACACATGGGGCCCGCGAAGCGGCAGTGGTGTACCTGTTTGAAACTGGCGCAGTCGGGCGTTTAAATACGGCCATTGCCGCGCAAGCAGGTGAGTTGTACCGCGATCTGGTGGCGGCACCAACCTTTAGCGAAACCTTGCACGCGTCTCATACGCGTTACACAACTTGGGGTCGGGTCAAAGACTTACTGTCCAGGCTCAACCCCTCAGACCCGCGCGCCCACCTACAGGCCAATGCGATTGCCGCGTTGTTTGCAAAAAAGCATTTACAAACCCCTCAAGATGCAGAGCAAGCCTTTACGGGCTTTGCAAAAACAGATTCTCAGTTGAGACAGCAATGAGAGAGGCGCTTGGCTTATTGCACAACATGAGCGCGCCGCCTAAAAGTGTGCTTCGTTACGAAGGGCTCGCAGGGTTGGCGTCACAAAGTGGCCCCGGCGGCAGCGGGGTGACTCAGCTTCGGTATACGGCGAAAGAGCTATTCGGTACACCAGTGCGCTTTGCGTTCGATCTCGCCTGGACCAAGCTCAGTGCGGTTGAGATTTTGAATTATCTGCAGGTTGAGGTGGTGACTTCATTACCTGCGAATTCACAAGCTGGTGTAGAGCCCTCAGTTGAGCAGTTAAAAGCGCTCAACACAGCGCGCGCGCAAGCGGCAACGAGGCAACTAAACGCGTTGATCAATCAACGAGCTCAGGCGATGCCCTTACCTGAAGGTTGTGCAGTGATTGTGCCCCGTCCGGAGCATGCGGTGTTATTTGCTGATCTGCTGTCGACCTTGGCAATTTTTAGCAAATGCACAGAGTCGGTTTGGCTGCGTAGCAAGACACCTTCGCTGATCGCCGCACGTGGCTATAAAGAGGTGTCGCTGCTGATCCCTCCAAATTTCTGTGAACAACTTTTGAGGTTTTCATGCTGACCTTAACTGAAACAAACTCCTCTACGTTTTCGAGGTTCTCATGCTGACATTGACTGAAGTCAAAACGTCTACGCTGTCTGAGCAGATCCTGGATGTGTTTCCAAGCGGTTCGTACGCTTTATCCGGTTTGCTAAGGTTGTTAGACATCGTCGAAACTGAAAGCGTACCAACAGCCGCTGTCGAGTGTATAGCGCAGCCGCGACTGTTGATTAATCCAAAGTTTGTGGCCGAGCACGCCGAGACCCCCGAAAAACTTTTGATGTTAGTCATGCACGAGCTGCACCATGTTTTGCTTGGGCATACGACCTTGTTTCCGTGTACCAACCCAACACAAAACTTTGTGTTTGATGCGGTGATTAATGGCATTCTGTGCAGAATGTTTCCGGGGGCTGAGTACACGGCTTTTTTTACTGATTACTACAGCGGGAAGAGTTTTCCTGAGTGCTTATTGCGCCCGCCTGCCGGTTGGCCCAGGCGGGTCGATTCCACAGAGCCCGAGTGGCAGGTGACTGATCCTGCTGCGCGCGAGCGCATCCAAGAAGTGCACGCCGCACTCTACTCAAAAACTGGTGCAAGTTATTTCGAGGTATCTCAGCTTTTACCAAGGTTGCTGAGGTCATCTGCAAAAGACGCGAAAAATATCTCTGCAGAGCAAGCTGACGTCAGCGATATCCCTTTATTAGGAGAGCATCGCGCGGCAACAGAAGACGGCCAACTCGAACACACTTCGCCAGTGCTGTTTGATATCGTTCGTGATTTAGTCGAACAATGGCCGCAACCACCCGACCCGATTAACGGTCGGTCGCTTGCTGAGGTGTTGACCACTAGTACGATTTCGCCTCAGAGAAAAAATTCCACCAACAGAGCGCTGTTGCGGTCGTTAATCTGCAAGGTGGCTGATCAACGCGTGGCGGGTCGACTGCTCAGACGTCGGCCTGAGGCTACGCCTACTGTGACTGCGATCCCTACGTTTTCAAGGCGTGGCGCGGTGCTGCAAGCGCTGGGCGCACAACTCTTGTTGTACCCAGGCACAGTCAATTTACCTAAAACGCTGCCCTCTGGTGACCAAGTGCGTGTGTATCTTGACGTCTCAGGAAGCATGGATTCAGTCCTGAAAGCTTTGTACGGTGCGGTGCTTGATTGCAAGGCTTTGGTCTACCCAACGGTGCATTTGTTTTCGACGCGGATTGCTGATATCACCTTGGCAGAACTCAAAGCGGGTAAGTGCCAAACGACCGGTGGCACAGATGTTGTCTGCGTGGCACGGCACATGGCTAAGCACCAGGTGAAGCGGGCCTTAATCATCACGGACGGCTGGGTGGGCGCACCCGGAGGCCAGCATCTAGCAACCTTAACGCAAGCCAAGTTGGCAGTCGCCTACATAGGTTCTCAAGTGAATCAAACTGACCTGCAGTCAGTCGCGAATTACACAACTCTTCTGAAGGAAGGTGTCTCATCATGAGCAAACAACTTTATAGCGCTGAATTTATTTTTCCTGGGCATCCTGACAAATTATCAGACGCGATTGCTGATGCACTGGTGTGCGAAGCCCATCAGCGCGAGGCGCGGGCGTTGGTAGGCGTTGAGGTGGCGGTACATCGCGATCATGTGTATGTGACGGGTCGGATCGGATGTATAGACGCGCACACCATCGATGTGCAACAAGTGGTTCAAGATGTTTACGAAAGTGCTGGCTATAACGATACCTGGTATCCGGCACCTGCTGAAGTGAAAGTTGTTTCTAACCTCTGCCTGGGGCCGCTTGAAGAGGGCGAGTCAGAGTTTCGAGCGCTGGCTGATGATCAAGCTGTGTGTATTGGGTATGCAAATGATCTGGTACCAACCAATCATTTGCCTGTTGAGCAATGGTTGGTATCGAGGTTGGCCAAATGCCTGTACGCGCTACGCCTTGACGCACCCGAACTTGGCTTGGGGCCTGATGGAAAAGTTTTGATTGCGGTGAGTGAGGTTGCAGACCAAGGTGCCAGCGAACTGGTAGATCGGACTGCGCTGAGAATTGCGCCTGCAGCCGATGCTTCAGACCAGCGCTCTTGGACGCTAGAACACTTCAGTTGTTCGTTACAGCAAAAGGTGGCGTCTGACGAAGTCGCCTTACATCGAGCAGTTCGCCTTGCTGTCAAAGAAGAGCTTACGTTAGCGGCCGCGCTTGTGCCCGGTTTGTCGTCTGCGTTACCGCAGCAGATCACAGTAAATGGGGCGGGGGCCTTTGAAGTGGGTGGGCCAGAGGGTGATAACGGCCTCTCGGGTAAGAAGCTAGTGGTCGACGCCTACGGCCCGCGCGTGCCGATAGGGGGTGGGGCCTGGTCGGGTAAAGATTTTTACAAAGCAGACCGAGCCGGCGGCATGCACGCTAGGCGCTTAGCCAAGATGATCGTGCAACTAGGCCTCGCCACAGAGGCGCAGGTTGTGTTGGGTTGGTTTCCGGGCGATCGACAGGCAAGGGTGTTGCGCGCTACAGGGCCTGGCGGCGTGGCCTTGCAAGTTGAGCACTTAGTCAAAAACTTTGACTTGAGTCTTAACAAAAGCGGTGACTGCTTTTCGCGTAAAAACCTAACGGATATCGCGTGCTGGGGGCACTTTACTGATGCAACCTTGCCTTGGGAGACGATGGAGCTCTTATGAAAATAGCTAATGTAAAATAGTTAAATATTATTTAAATATATGATAAATAACATATTTAAAAATTTATTTTAGTACAGGTATTAGAAATATACTGATACTTCGTAATTTTTATTAAATAGTAGCACTGGTATGTTGACAGTGTCATTATTGACTGTCATAATGACACTGTCAAAAACTAAATCAATCATTTTCAAATGACTACTCTCAAAGCCCAAGACGAGTTTGCAGGTAACGCTAGCGAGTTGTGCGCAGCCGTGATTGCGGCAAGCAAGCAACATCACTGGCGTATTGAGCCCGACTCGATCAACGAGCGGCTGGTCCGTTATTACGCCAGCGAGGGGGTGATCGACCGCCCAGAACGGCAAGGGCGCGACTCGACCTATGGCTTTAGGCATTTGGTGCAGCTAATCATGGCGCGCCGCTTAAGTCATGAACAAAAATGGAGTCTGCAGTTAGTTGCTCAATACAACCAAGAAACCACCACAGCCCAACTTGACCTGAGTCTGTTCAAGCCTCTGCAGACAGAAGACGAGTTTTTAGCGCAGGCGTTTGCAGGATCACCCGTTAACGCTGCCTCGTTGGTGCAAAAGTTTAAAAGAGATGTTTCGTTACAGGTGAACAACTCTGAAAGATTGGATATCTTCGACAAGCAAACTTCTGCGTCGCCGCGTTCAAGTCGTAGCAACGAGCGTGGCACCGCCAACACAAAGCCGCCCATGGCGATCACCGATGTGTTGGATGAAGTCAGGCGCATGAAAGACGAGTGGCTGCAAGAAATCTCGTCTTTTAAAAATATGCAGCGCAGCGTTCAAGAGCTTAGCTCTGAAGTGCAGGGGCAAGGCTCGCGTGTGTCAGAGCTGAACGATGCCCAGCGTCGCTTGATGGCTACCCTCGAGCAAATGGCACAAGTTGGTTTTCAACGTGAACAGGCCTTTATGAAGCACGTGGGCCAAATGCTTGAACGTCACACCTTCGAAGTGAAAGATCAACTGAGTGAGTTGACGCAAACCCAACGTGCGCTTGAACGGCACGCCTCTGAAGTCAAAGCACAGCTTGATGAGTTTGCTAATAAACAGCAAGCCCTGATCGACTTGATAGAAAAAAAACAAAAACGCGTGGCTGATTCATAACGTCACAGCAACGATCAACGCTTGATCGTTTATAGAACGTAATCGTTCGTTTCAAACGACTTCGCTTCAAACGCAGTCCCTAAAAATCTGCCACCTATCGTGGCAGCAAGAATCCTGTTGTCTAAAAAAAACCCTACGGAGCCTCAACATGAGCAAGCCCTATCCCCTTGAAGTTATTTTGACCCCCAATAAACCTGCCCTCGCCGAAACCGGCACGCAGCCCTTGCAAGTACTGGTTCGCTTGCGCCCTAAACAAGATCCCAGTCAAGTCCGTACGCCGATCTCTTTGGCGATTGTGATTGATCGCTCTGGCTCAATGTCAGGCGGTAAATTGCGTGCTGCGCTTGACTGCACGCGTGATCTCATTGGGCGCCTGCATGACAACGACGAAGTCAGCATCATCACCTATGACGATGAAGTTGACGTGCTGTTGCCACTGAGCCCCGTCGAAACCGTTCGTGGCTTAGTTAACCTTGTGTTGGCAAACGTTAATACTGGCGGCAGTACAAATCTGCATGGTGGGTGGTTAGCGGGTGCCGAACAGATCGCCTCACGCCCCGAGGCCAATCGTATCTGCCGCGTCATGCTCTTATCAGATGGTCAAGCCAATGCTGGCCTGACCAGCATCAGTCGCATCTGTGCACAAGTCAGTCAGCTTGCTCGTAATGGCGTGACGACCAGCACGGTTGGAATTGGCCTAGGCTTTAACGAAGAGTTGATGACTGACATGGCAACCGCAGGACAGGGTACCGCCATGTATGGTGACCGCGCTGCGGATTTGGTCGAGCCCTTTGAGGCCGAACTCGGTTTATTGGCCCACACGGTCTGGCGCAACATCACCTTGACCATGCAAAGCCCGGCACAAAACTGGACAATGCATAACGATTACCCAAGCTTAGACCGTAACGCCTGGCGCTTGGTCTCGATCGCTGCTAACTCTGAAGCCTGGATGGCCTTATCGGTACCGATGCACGAAGCGGTTGATGGTCAGTTGCAAGACGAGGCTGAATCTTTGTTGCGTGTGACAGTCAAGGCGACTGATGCAGAAGGGGTCGAGCACACGTTTAGCGCAAGCTTAGGTCAATTGCCTGTGGTGTCGAGCCGTGCGTGGCGTGAGTTGCCAACCGATGAACGCGTGGCCGGCCGTTTCAGTGAGATCGAGGCGGCCGACTTACAACGCCTAGCACGCGAAGCGGTACGCCAACGCGATTGGCGCGCAGTCGAGTGTATGCTTGATGAATTACGCGATCGTGCGCGAGATAACCCTTGGTTGCAAGCAACTGTAGGTGTCTTGGCGAATCTGTTGGCTAACCAAGATCACGAGCGTATGGAAAAAGAATTGATGTTTTCCTCAAACCGTATGAAGAGCCGCTTGTCTGAAGTCGATGAAGGACAATTTCAAAGCATGCAAGAAGAAATCACCAAGCCTGCCTGGCTGCGTCGTAAAGAAAATCAAGGACGTGGCTCAGGATTATAAAGTTTGAATTTATTCCTTTACTTTGTATCGGTCTACCGCTAAAATCACATCTACATTAAGAGGGGGTGAAAGCCCACAGCAACCAGCCTACTAGGCAAAGGTGCTTACGCTTACAGCGGATGTGATCTGACTTGTACTCAGATAACTAAACCACTCAAAGCCCCTTTTGATGGGGCTTTTTGCATTTCTAGCCCATACGTTCTTTGACAACCACAGGGGTATACCTATGGCACGCGCAATCGTGGGGGGCACTGCTGTGCCCGCAGAAGTGGTTTTTGTTGGTGAAAAAGTTCAGATCTGGAAAATCGATAGTGTCTTAACTGTCTTTGTCGGTGCAAGCAACATCACCGTCACAGAAGAAGACGCCACCGAACTTGAACAAGATCTTGAGCAGCTAAGCGCCGAAGAAATGGATGACAAATGGTTTGGCGAAGTAAATGATTTTTTAAGCAGTCTTTAAAGCAATAGGCGAGTGAGTAAGGGGCGGAGTTATCCAAAATTGCCATGCCCGACGTCTGTCGAAATGGCTAAATAGGAGAGCATGATGAGTGCATTGAATTGCAAGGTGAGTGACATCGTAAGTATCGGTAACCGACGCCTACGCTTCGGCCAAAAGTTAAATGACCGAGGTATAAAAACGAGAACGCTTTTAAGGCTATTGGCGTGCTGGGTTGTCGCCCTGATCACTGTCAGCGTCCCGCTAAGAGCGGACGCATGGACTTTCAACTTTTTAGCGGTTGGAGAAACATGGCACGCGCTGAGGACTAGTCGCGTTCTCCAAAATACGGCAACAACGACTGAAAAATTTACGATAGCGCGGCCTTCAATCGTAAACGGGTACAGCCAAGGCCGTAACTACCCTGATTTTTCACATTTTTTTGTCACTGATTGCCTGTCGAATCCTCAAAAAACGTTTTCAGTTCAATGCCACAAACTAACGAGCGCAAAAACTGACGCTCCAGAGAGCAGTAAATTTAGCGCCAACGATAAAAAGTACTTCGATTCTATCGGCTCGAAAGTATTCGACTGGTGCGTTTCTCAGACCAAACTGGACACTGAGCCAACAGTAAACTGTTTACCCAGATAGTGAACTCTAGGATTTGTGACTGAGAGTATGCACAGGTTGCAATGGCCAATAATTCAGGTGCCAAAAAAGGTAATAGCAAAAAGGCAATAGCAACACTTTTGCCGATAGAAATCGCCAGGATGTTGGCTCGCATGTTTTTATTGACACGGGTTGCGGCTATCCAAAGCGCACTGGCAAACTCACCATCGCCAAGGCGGCAGATATGGTGTTTTTTGAGGGTTGATCGTTGACGTTTACTGACGGTTTTTTGTGACTTCGGGCTAGCCGGCGCGCTCTGAGAGTTCGGTTAAACGGTTAAACGGGTAAATCGGTAATTCGATAAATCAGTAAGTCAGTAAGTCAGTAAGTCGGTAAGTCAGTAAGTCGGCAAGCCAGGCGGTTTCGACCAAACAGGCAAGTCACTTAGCAGAGCGATACTTTTACAGGATGTTTAACATGACTAAACAAACGCTAATCGTTTTTTCACACGGCAAAGAGTCGGGCCCAAACGGCGCAAAGATTCAGCGCTTGGCTAAAGTTGGCAGTAACGCTGGGGCGCAAGTGCTCAATGTCGACTACAGCGGCATGGATGACCCAGAGCTACGCGTGCAAAAGCTGTTGTCGTACGACCTACCCGCGCATGATCAGTTGATCTTGGTAGGCTCAAGCATGGGCGGCTATGTATCGACTGTTGCCTCTGAGCCCTTGAGTGCAAAAGGTCATCTTGTAAAAGGCTTGTTTTTACTCGCACCTGCTTTTTACCTTGCTGATGTGCAGGTGGCATCTGTCTATGCAGTCTACGAGCCTAAGCCAAGTGCTGAGACTGTTGAAATCGTTCACGGTTGGGATGACGATGTCGTGCCGGTCGGGCATTCGATTAAATTCGCGCAACAGCACAAGGCTGCCTTGCATATCTTGGATTCAGATCATCGACTAAACAGCGTACTGCCTCAACTTGAGGTTTTGTTTGGTGAGTTTTTAAAGCGGTGCATGGCTCAGTCGCAGTCACACTAGTTTGTACTGCCGTGATTTTCGATACACTATTCGAAAACCACAAAAGAGGCAGCCCAATGACCATATCCCATACCTACCCATTTCCTCCTGGTGGGCCGTCAAAAATCGATCGCTTATTGCAGGGCTCTTTTGATCTGCATCACCATGGCTATCCAGAAATTAGTTTTGACTGTAAGACTCGGATGGAAGACGTCGACGAGATGTCGATCGCGCGCAATGCGGGGATGACCGGTGTGGTGCTCAAGTCTCATATGTTTCCGACTGTCGGGCGAGCCTATCATTTAAAAAACTTGGTACCCGGCCTCGAAATTTACCCCAGCATTACGCTGAATTACACCGTAGGCGGCTTGAACCCGATGGCGATTGAAGTTGCTGCCAAGCAAGGTGCAAAAATATTATTCATGCCCACCTGGAGCGCTGAAAACGACATCGAACGCGGCGGCATGAGCCATCATTTGAGGCATTTTATTGATCGTGCTGAAAGCAAACTTAAACCCGGTAAAGGCATACGCTTGACAGATTCACACGGCAAACTCACCGCAGAATGTCGCGAATGCCTTGATGCAGCGCGTCAGTACGGGATGACCGTGTGTAGCGGCCACGTATCCCCCCAAGAATCTATTGCGCTCGCCGATGGCGCCAAAGACTACGGTATTGACGAGGTCATCTTCTCGCATCCGGACAGCAATTCAGTCGGTGCCAATCTTCAAGAAATCAAAGATATGTGTGCACTCGGAGCCGTCTGCGAGTTTTGCGCCCTAGGGTGCCTGCCAGCCTTTCAACGCATCAAAGTAAAAGATTTTGTCAACATCATGTCTGAGATCAGCCCTGACAAAGTGATCTTGACGACAGATTATTTCTTTGAATGGGCTCCACCTGCTTCTGAAACCATGCGAATGCTCATCGGCAGTTTTCTCATGCTGGGTGTGCCCGAAGCGGACGTCAGAAAGATGGTCAGAACCAACCCGGCTCGTTTGCTTGGTTTAACCGAGGCCGATCTGGACAATATTGCGCAAAAACAAGCGGCTCAGGCTTTGGTGGATGGAAGGCCAGTTTTTTAAAATTTATAAAGTCCTCTATGACGGACATTACTAGCTTGCATTGTTAAATATGACCACTATAGGTGACTTTTTAGCAGACTCTGAGAATATGGCTGAGTTTGGTTCCAGACTACGTGCAAGGCGGCTTGCGCGCAATCTGACAACCAGGATGCTTGCCGAGCGCACCGGTCTTAATCGTAAAACGATTATGGATCTCGAGGCGGGGCTCGATGTGCGCCTGAGTACTGTCATGAAGGTGTTTCGTGCACTGCAATTGCTGGGCGCGTTAAATACAGCGTTGCCCGATGTGCTGCCCAGCGGCGAGGCGCTGTCAGCTCGTGGCCAACCTCGGCTGCGCGCTTACCGCCCTGCCTCTTCAAAAATTTAATAGAAATGGCGTTGCCCTTTCGGTGCCTTTGGTGCAGACAGGGCAAGATGCTGCTGGAAATTAGTAACAATTTGTAAACGGCAAAAAATTGTTGCTCAAGTCGCGTTGACCATATTGTAGACGTCCGTAGAATTCTCTTTGTTCAACAAAGAGGGCTTACGATGCAATCGCGCGTTACAAAACTCGAAGCAATCATGGCAACCGTAGCAACGCGTGAGGATCTTGCTCGGCTTGAGGTGAAGCTGCACCAGGAAATCTCAGGTATTCACCGAGATATTACGCATATCCACCAAGCCGTAAACGCGCAAACCTGGAAGATCCTTTCAACTTTGATCTGCACTTCAACGTTACTGGTCAGTGTGACGTATTACTTTGCAAAAAACGGTGGGTAAGCCGATATGGCACTTTTTAATCCACTTTCCTACGTGGTTGAGCTAGAAGCCGCTGGGGTTTCAAGGCAGCAAGCTCAGGTACACGCCCAAACGCTGCAACAGGTTTATCACGAAGAGCATCGTCGATACGCCACTAAAGCTGATTTGTTGCAAGTCAGTGCCACGCTCGAGGCCAAAATATCAACAGAAATTTCAGGCGTTAAAGTTCTGATCGATGACTGCAAAAAAGACTTTATTGAGTTTCGGGCAGACGTCTCTAGCCTAAAAACCTCGAACAAATACCTTATTTGGATCGGAGGGGGTATTGCAACGTTATGGGCTAGTGCAATTGCGATGTGCTTATCGATGTTTTTGTGCTCGCTGAAATGACGGCAAAGCTAGAGGCTGTTGTCGAAACCTTGGCAACCCGCGATGATCTAGCTCGGTTTGAGGTGGTCTTTTGTCGCGAACTGTCTGCTCAGGCTTGGAAAATACTTTCAACCTTGATTGGTGCGTCAACTGGTTTAGTGGCTGGGACTTACTGTCTGGTTAAAAATATTGGATAGAGCGGTTGGCCCATCTGTGCGGCCCTGGCCTCAGCGAAAGCAGCCGAAATGATCATTGTCATTGCGTTAATGATTGGGGATTAGTATGTACCACTACACAGACGGAGGCCTTCGCAATATTTGGTTGGCGAACGGCTATGAACGCGTAGAAACTCGTTACGGTGAGGCTTTAACGATTCAAGATTTGCCTGGCCTAACTCGAGCCATCTGCAAAGCCTTGATTCGTAAAAATAGCAAATTAACGGGTGCCGAATTTCGCTACTTGCGCCAGGCCATGCTTATGTCCCAAGCATCGCTTGGGCGAACATTGAGTCGCACAGACCAAGCGATCGCCGGCTGGGAGAAAAACAGCAAAGTACCAAAATTTGCAGATCAAATGTTGCGAGTGGTTTACGCCGCGCACGCAGACGGTAATGAACAAGTCAAAATATGAAAGAAATCATCAAAAAATGGGGCAATAGCCCCGCGTTGCGACTGCCGAATTCAGTCATGGAGCTCGCCCAGTTAACGCTAGGCCAGACTGTCAATATCAATGTGCTTAATGGCAAGATTGTTATTGAAGCGATTGTGTCTAAAAAAACAAGACTTGACGCGTTATTGGCTGAGATCACCCCCGACAATATTCACGCTGAAGAAGGTTTTGGTGGTCTGGTTGGCAGGGAGATTCTTTAATGCTTAAAGCTAAAATCCCGTGGTGATATGGGCAGCAATCGCCACCCACTGTAATCACCAATGACTCAAGCTAAATAATTTTCGCGATTTTCGAGAGCAGACCAATGATGGCGAAGAGAGTCGTGATTTGTATGCTCATGCAGAGAATAAATTTACGGTCAAAATCTTTACGCAAGTCAAGAATTGATTTGTTAATGTCAGAAAACTTACGATCAAAATCAGCTCTTAATCCTGCAATTAAGCGATCCATTCGATCCATGGTTTCTGCTGTTTGCCTTGCCAAATCCTCGCGCGTGGCAAGGGTTGGGATGATGGCTTCAAGTTTGGCTAATCTAGTTTCCATTTAGTGTTACCTCAAGTGCGTGAATCATGCGTAATTTTAGTTTTAAAGAGCTCTAAAACTGCAGGCGCATTGAACTATTTTTTGTATCAAAATGTTTCAACCCCTCGCTCACAGCCTAACTTTGGCGTCTAGAGAGTTTCTGCTGAGATAAAGTGAACGAGGTTGTCGGGGGCTGCTCTTGTTTATGGTTTGACAAGGCGTACGCTTTTGCGTACCATTTAGCAAAGGAGTGTGATCATGACCACGATAACCGCAAGTGAAGCACGAGCAGGTCTCTACCGTTTGATTGATCAGGCAGCCGAGTCCCATAAACCAATAATCATTTCTGGTAAGCGTGCAAATGCTGTTTTAGTTTCTGAAGAAGACTGGAGCGCTATCCAAGAAACGTTGTACCTATTAGCAATTCCTGGGATGCGTGAGTCGATTAAAGACGCAATGGCTGAGCCTCTTGCAAAAAGTAAAAGGACGTTGAAATGGTAGTTTGGAGTTTGGTTTATTCCAAGCACGTTGGTAAAGATGCTAAAAAATTGTCTGCTGCAGGTCTTCAAGCTAAAGCACAGGCATTGCTAGATATCTTAGAAGTCGATCCCCTACAAAATCCCCCTCCGTATGAAAAGCTAGTAGGCGACCTGAAGGGTGCCTACTCACGCAGAATCAATATTCAACATCGATTGGTTTACGAAGTCTTTCGTAAAGAAAAGACTGTTCGTGTTTTAAGAATGTGGTCGCACTACGAATAGAGTAGCGCTCTAGCGCAGAGCCCAAACCAGGCCACCCACAATAAAGGCATTGCCCCCCTGTCTCGTCTGATGAGCCACCAACGCGCGCATACTGGTGCTGTGTCATCCACACGAACAGCCTAAGGGGCCAGTATGAACACCGCATTGAAAATTATTTTCGCAGTGTCTGCAGTCGTTGCCTCAAGCGCGTCGCTGGCTTGCACGGGCTACTCTGGCCCAGGCGGGCCTTGCTCTACAGGCCCGGGCGGTGGCCTCTACACCGGCCCCGGAGGCGGCGCCTATACCGGCCCGGGCGGCGGAGCCTACACAGGACCCGGCGGTGGTGCGTACACTGGGCCAGGAGGTGGGGCTTATACGGGGCCAGGTGGTGGTTTATACACGGGCCCGGGCGGCGGCGCCTACACAGGTCCAGGTGGCGGCGCGTACACTGGGCCGGGCGGTGGTGCTTCGACTGCTCCGGGTGGCGGGTGCTACAGCGGGCCTGGTGGTGGCGGGACGGATAAATGGAATCGGCCTAATCCTAATTGTTAGTTAGGTATATTCTTCACGTCCAAAGGCTTTAAATACCAGAGGGTAAATTGACAAATAACTACTTCGAAGGCGTACTTGATCTATTGTAGTTTTAGGATTGATCCGAATCGCATTGTCGTAAACGCAGCAAGCGCTGAAATTGGACGTATGTTGACAACACCACTAATTATTGCAAAAATACGACATTAATGTCGTATTTTTGTAGATTACTTATGCAAAAAATGACCTTAGAAGAACGGATCGAGATGAGCCTGCGGCGCTCTATGGCTAAGGTATTTCTGCGCAAAGAATTTGATAAATTTGGTGGCTATGATCAAGTAGGTCGAGCGCTGCGAGGCGCCATCAATAAAGGGCTCTTAATTAAGGCTGGCTATGGCGTGTACGTTAAGGCAAAGAAAAGTACCTTAACAGGCAAGCCTGTTCCTGTGGTGCCGCTCATTGAAATTGGTATAGATGTACTGACTAAACTGGGAGTTAA
>CAMCZQ010000084.1 GCA_945887835.1 Bordetella parapertussis
TCTAAAGGCTCGATCGAGGTTCAGCTTTATCCTAACCGCCAACTCGGCGAAGAAAAGCAGGTCATGGAGGCCGTACGTTTCGGCACGGTCGATATGACGATTATGACCAACGCCGTGCTTGCTCAAATCGAGCCCGCCTATCAAGTCAACGATTTACCCTTTTTATATTCCAACGAAGAACAAGCACGCAAGGCATTAGATGGCAAGCTTGGTAATGATTTGTCGGCGCTGTTAGCCAAGAAAAATATGCTTGTGCTAGGGTATATGGAAGGTGGCTTTCGCCAGATGATCAACAACAAAAAGCCTGTTGGTGTGCCCGCCGACGTGACCGGCGTTAAATATCGTGTGATGCAAAATCCGATGTATATCGACATGTTCACCTCGTTGGGTGGCGCAGCCGTGCCGATGGCTTGGGGTGAGGTCTTCACTGCCGTTCAGCAAGGCACGATTGACGGTCTTGAGATTCCGGTCGCCGTGATTGACAGCTCAAAAATGTATGAAGTGACAAAGTTTTTGTCGATGACCAATCACACTTACTCGGCGATTGCTTTGTTGATTTCGAAACGCACCATGGACAAGCTCACGCCAGAGCAAAAGACAGCAGTAATTGAAGCCGGCAAGACCGCGACAGCTGAGCAGCGCGCAGCCGCGCTGGTCAACGAGAAGGCTTTGCTGACAGGTCTGGCGCAAAAAGGCATGATTATTAACAAAGTGGCCGATGTCGCGCTTTTCCGTAAATCGGTTCAACCGATTTACGACAAGTCGCGTGCCGCTGTCGGTGATGCTTTGATTAATCAAGCACTCGACGCAGTAAAATAAGCAAGTTTAAAAAAGCGCTCGGCGACGGGCGCTTTTTTTTAAACAGTACTTTTGGATTGGAACAGCGCGATGCGGCAGTTTTTTGACAGGCTCGAAGGCGTTTTAAAGATGACCGCAGTCGTGATTGTGCTGCTGATGCTCTTGACGCTAAGCGCACAAGTTTTTTTGCGTTATGTGTTTGGTAAAGCCTTGTCCTGGAGCGAAGAGCTGTCCTTGCTTGGCTTTGCCTGGGTCGTGGTGATTTCGACGGTGATTGGTATTCGTCGAATGTCTCACGCGCGCATGGATTTGGTCATTGGCTTGTTACCCAAGTCCTTGCATCGCACAGCAGAGGCCTTGGTGGCGCTCTTAATGAGCGCCTTGGGGATTTTTATTGCCTATGCGGGCTGGAACTATCTTCTCGAAACACGCGGCGCAACCTCGGCCGCCATTGGATTTCCGATTGAGTTTTTATACGCAGCGGCGCCCGCCTTTGGGGTGTTAATTGCCTTGTTTTCGTTTGAACGTTTACTGCCCTGGGCGGAGTCTTTAAATGAGTAGCACCGCTTGGTTGTTGTCGGCAGGGTTTGGCGTTTTGATGTTGCTAGGTGTGCCGTTTGCTTTTGCGATCGGTATCGTCGTGGCGCTTTCGTTGTTGGTATCTGGCATTGAGCCGATGCTGTTGCCACAAACGGTTGTTGCTGGCACGCAGTCGTTCTCGCTGCTGGCGATCCCTTTCTTTATGTTGGCGGGCGAGCTGATGTCTGCGGGCGGGTTGTCGCAACGCTTAATTAAAGTGGCCGAAGTGTTTGTGCGACATCTGACAGGTGGTTTGGGGCTTGTCACGGTGTTAGCTGCTGCTATTTTTGCCGCAATTTCTGGCTCTGCGCCTGCGACAACCGCGGCAATTGGCGCGATTATGATCCCGGCCATGGCCGAGCGCGGCTATAGCAAACCTTTTGCGACGGCGGTTGCGGTGAGCGCCGGTATTTTGGCGCCTTTGATTCCACCTTCGATTGCGTTTGTGATCTGGGGTGTGATCGCCGAGCAGTCAATCTCGCGCTTGTTTAGTGCAGGGATTTTGCCTGGTTTGTTGATGGCCTCGGGGTTGATGGTGGTTTGCTGGTGGCATGCCAAAAAACACAAGATCCCTACACAACCACGCGCGACAATGGCAGAAATACGCGCCGCCTTGCGCGATGGTATCTGGGCGCTGCTCGCGCCCGCCATTGTTCTAGGCGGCATTTATGGTGGTGTCTTTACCCCAACCGAAGCGGCAGTTGTCAGTTGTGTGTATGCACTGTTTATTGGCACGGTTGTTGAAAAGCGTTTGAAATGGCGCGAATTGCCCGACATTGTGTGGCGCTCAACCAAAGTCACCGCCATTGTCATGTCGATTATTGTGTTCTCGGCCGGCTTTGGGATTTTGGTTGCACAAGAGCAGCTCGCACCTAAGGCAGCGACTTGGCTAGCCGCAAACATCCAAGAAAAATGGATCATGTTGTTGGTCTTGAATTTGGTGTTCTTTTTAGTGGCCGCTGTGATGGATGAAATCGCCATCATGGTCGTGTTTGGACCGCTGCTAATTGCGATTGCAAATAGTTTTGCAATTAGCCCAATCCACTTTGGTGCGATTATCGTCACGAACGTGGCGATCGGTATGGCGGCGCCACCGATTGGTTATTGTTTGTTTGTTGGGATGGCGATTAGTGGCTTAAAACTCACTGACGTATCGCGCGTGATGCTGCCTTTTGTGGGTGTGATGTTGATTGTGTTGATGTTGGTCACGTATGTGCCTGGCTTTGCCCTAGCGCTGCAATAGTTCAACCCTAGTAGCCTTTAGCGTGTTGCAGTACAAAACGGGCACACAGCGTGCCCGTTTTTTCATGGCGCGCCTATGTTGCAAATTTTGTGTCCAAAGGATCTTTGATCCCAACTTGCGCAAACCCCTTAGCCCTGAGCAAGCACGAGTCGCACTGCTTGCAGGGCGCGCCATTTGCTGCGGGATCGTAGCAGCTAGTCGTTTCTGAAAAATCGACCCCCAGTTCTAACCCCTTACGAATAATATCGGCCTTGGTCATGCTGATCAGTGGTGCACGAATCTTCAGCCGCTGCGCGCCTTCGACACCCGCCTTGGTGGCAAGGTTGCCTAAGTGTTCAAAGGCCTCAATGAACTCTGGGCGACAATCGGGGTAGCCGCTGTAATCCATCGCATTGACGCCTACAAAAATATCTTGAGCCCCCAGTACCTCGGCCCAGCCCAACGCAAAACTTAAAAATATCGTGTTGCGTGCGGGTACATAGGTGATTGGAATCCCCGCGCTAATGTCATCCACAGAGTGACCTTTTGGCACGTCGATATCGGCGGTTAACGCCGAGCCGCCAAAGCTGCGTAGATCGATATCCAAAATCGCGTGGCGAGCCACGCCGCGCAACTTGGCAAAGGCGGCAGCCCGCTCAAGCTCAATCGAGTGACGTTGGCCATAACGAAAACTCAGCGCATAAACTTCAAAGCCTTCGTGCTGAGCCATCGCAACCACCGTGGTTGAATCTAAACCGCCACTTAACAAACAGACTGCTTTTTTAGACATAAGGCGTAGGACCTTTACTTGGCCGTTGGCATCACAAACTCAGCGCCCTTGCCGATGGTTTCGGGCCAACGCTGCATAATGGATTTTTGTTTGGTGTAGAACCGCACGCCTTCTTCTCCGTACGCATGCATATCGCCAAACAGGCTCTTTTTCCAACCGCCAAAACCATGCCAGGCCATGGGCACCGGAATTGGCACATTGATCCCGACCATGCCGACCTGAATGCGACGGCTAAATTCGCGTGCCACATTGCCGTCGCGCGTGTAGCAAGACACGCCATTGCCAAACTCGTGGGCATTGATCAGATCAACCGCCTGACCAAAGTCTTTGACGCGTACGCAACCGAGCACAGGGCCAAAGATCTCTTCTTTATAAATACGCATTGAGGGCGTGACATAGTCAAACAGACTGCCGCCGGTAAAAAAGCCTTGCTCGTGTCCGGCAACTTTAATCCCACGTCCGTCGACCACAAGTTTGGCACCTTCTTTGACGCCAACTTCGATATAGCCTTCGATGCGTTCGAGTGCCTGACGTGTGACGATGGGACCCATTTCGGCGTCGAGTTCAAGACCATTTTTGATTTTGAGTGTTTTGGCACGAGCGGCAAGCAAGGGTACGACTTTGTCTGCCACATCGCCTACCAGTACGGCGACTGAAATTGCCATGCAGCGTTCGCCTGCCGAGCCATAGGCTGCGCCAATCAGGCCATCAACTGCCTGATCGATATCGGCATCGGGCATCACCACCATATGATTTTTGGCGCCGCCTAAGGCTTGCACGCGCTTACCCAAATCGGCGCCGCGCTGATAAATGTATTGCGCAATCGGTGTTGAACCGACAAAGCTGATGGCTTTGACGTCTGGATGCTCGAGCAGTGCATCGACTGCGACCTTATCGCCTTGCACGACGTTAAAGACGCCGTCGGGCAAGCCAGCTTCTTTAAAGAGCTGAGCCATAAAGATTGAGGCAGAAGGATCGCGCTCGCTGGGCTTCAAAATAAAGCAGTTACCCGCGGCGATCGCAACCGGAAACATCCAACACGGCACCATGCACGGAAAGTTAAACGGCGTGATCCCTGCAACGACACCCAAGGGTTGACGTAGCGTCCAGTTATCAATGCCGGTCGAGACTTGATCGGTGAAATCGCCCTTCAATAACTGCGGCATACCGCAGGCGAACTCAACGATGTCGATGCCACGCATGACCTCACCCTGTGCGTCGGTGAAGACTTTGCCGTGCTCTTGGGTGATGATCGAGGCGAGTTCGTCTTTGCGCTCGTTGAGCAAAGCCAAAAAGTTATTCATGATGCGAGCCCGACGAATCGGAGGGGTATCGGCCCAGGCAGCAAACGCCTTTTTCGCGCTGTCAACGGCAGATTTGACGGTCTCTAAGCTGGCGAGCTCAACTTTGCGCGCGACTTGCCCGGTAGCCGGGTTAAAGACATCTTGAGTACGCGCGCCGGCAGTCGTGATGGCTTGGTTGTGAATCCAGTGCGAAACCACACCGGGGATGACGGGCATCGGAGGCTGCTTAGACATACAAGATCCTTTAAAAGTAGGTGTCGAGGCCGCTAGGGCACGAATCTGGGGTCACTGAGACGTAAATTGTCGATCAGGTAAAAAATGAATTGCTCAAAAAACGAGATGTACAACATTGTAAGATGGTTGGGGGGGTGTTCGCACTTCTTGTTAAACTTTGCCCCTTTATTGTTCGAATGACCGGAGTCACCCCATCACCATGAGTCAGCCCTTGCTTGGCAAAGTTGCCCTTGTGACCGGAGCCGCCCGCGGAATCGGCCGCGCCTGTGCCTTAAAACTGGCTACGGCTGGTTGCGACATTATTGCCAATTACTACAACAGTTCTGACGAGGCCGAGGCTGTTTGCGCCGAGATACACGCCATGGGCCGTCGTGCGATTGCAATACAGGCCAGCGTCGGGGTGCCCGATAGCGTGGTCGAGATGTTCGAGGTCATTACCAAAGAATTTGGTCAATTAGATATTGTGATCAGTAATGCCGCCTCAGGTGTGCTCAAGCCCGCCATGGAAATGAGCCTGAAGCATTTTCGCTGGTGCCTTGAGACCAATGCGTTCGCTGTCAATTTATTGGCGCAACAGGCCTTACCGCTCATGAAAAATGGCGGTCGTATTGTGGCAATGTCAAGCTTGGGTGCCCAGCGTGCCATGCCCCATTATGGATTTATTGGCGCCTCAAAGGCTGCCCTTGAGGCGTTGGTACGCACCTTGGCGCAAGAGCTCGGCCCGCAAGGGATTCGCGTCAATACGGTTTCGGCTGGGGTGGTCGATACCGATGCGCTGAGCCACTTTCCAAACCGCGATCAGGTCTTGTCTGAGTTTGCCGCTCGCACGCCAGCGGGCCCGAGTTTGCTGCCCACCAACGTTGCCGATGCCGTGTATCTGCTTTGTTTGCCAGAGGCGGCCTGGATCAACGGCCACACCTTGGTGGTGGATGGCGGCTTTTCAATTTCAGGTTGAATGTCATGAGCTTTGAGTCAGGTTTAGCGGGTAAGGTTGCAATTGTGACCGGTGGCTCGCGCGGGATTGGGCGTGCCATTGTCGAGGTATTGGCGGCCCAGGGCGTGGATGTTAATTTTTTCTATCGCGGTAATGAGGCTGCAGCGTTTGACGTGGTCGCGAGCGTCACCGCCGCAGGTGGGAAAGCCACAGCCATGCAGGTCGATGTGAGTGATTCTGCGGCCTGCATTGAGGCCGTCAACGCGGTGGCCGATCGCTGCGAACGCATTGATATCCTGGTAAATAACGCCGGTATCGTGCGCGATAATCTTCTGGCCGTCATGGAAGACGCTGAGATTTCGGACGTGCTTGGCACCAATATTGGCGGGGTCTTTAACGTGACCCGCCCGGTCATCCCCTTCATGATGTCCCAGCGCGCGGGCCGTATTGTCAACTTGTCGTCTGTGGCTGGCAACAAGGCCGGGCGTGGGCAGGCGAATTACGCCGCTAGCAAAGGCGCGGTCGATGCCGTCACCCGAGCCTTAGCCGTAGAATTAGCACCCCGTAAAATCCTGGTGAATGCCGTGGCGCCAGGAGTGATCGATACTGAAATGTCACAACAAGTCCGTGATTTGGCCGATGATGAGGTGAAAGCCAAAATATTGCTTAAGCGTTACGGTCAGGCTCAAGAAGTTGCCAGCGCAGTTGCCTTTTTGGTCTCAGATATGGCCAGTTACGTCACCGGACAGATTTTGTATGTGGATGGCGGCTTTAAGATGGCCTGAGTTTTTGGCCACCTGAGTCGGTAGTGTGACGGCTGGCCAAGGGGGGATTTCCCTGTACTTGAGTTAAAATAACGCGCGCTTACCTCATACTCGGAGTCAATTATGACTGAAGCAGTCATCTCGAAAGAAGAAATCATGGCGGTGTTCCCCACCGTCCAAAAAACGATGGCAGATGCCCTCGGTTGCGATGTAGATGACATCAAACTCGATGTATCCCTGATCGAGGGCCTTGACGCCGAATCGATCGATTTCCTTGATATGGTGTTTCGTCTTGAGCGCGCCTTTAAAATCAAGGTGCCACGCGGCAAAATCATCGAAGATGTTCGCGGCGACATGCCCGTGGCCGAGTTCGAGCAAAGTGGTGTTCTGACCGATAAAGGTGTGGCGCGTTTGCGTGAATATTTGTCCGAAATCGATGAAGCACGCTTTAAATTGCCGATGCGCGTAGATCACATCGCGCGGTTGTATACGCCCGAAACCTTCTGCAAGCTCGTGATTCGTGCGCAGCGCGCTTCACAAGCCGCTGGCTGATGGTCTTGAGTACGGCGCGGGCGAATGCCCCCGCGCCAACCGGTCGCTTTGCTGCCTTCTCCTTTGTTGATCAGATCACTCAAGTCCAAGGGGTCACACGTGTGTGCGGCCTCTACACAATCCCTGCCAATATTGAATATTTCCCAGCCAGTTTAGTGGCCGAGGCGCTGGGGCAATTGGCCGCTTGGGTCGGTATGTCTGCGCTCGGTTTCAGCCATCGTCCGGTGGCAGCCTTGGCGGGCGATACAAAGATTTTTTCGCTGCCTAAGCCCGGCGACACCCTCGAACTCATCGTTGACATCGAATCCTGCGATGCCGAGTCGATTTTGTATCGCGGCCATGCCTTGGTAAATGGTTGTGTGGTGCTTGAATTGGCCGATACCGTGGGCTCGATGCTAGATATTAGTGAGTTCGACGATCCGGTTGCACTCGCGGCTGACTTTGCCCAGCTCAGCACCACGGGTCGAGCCGTGGGCGCGTTCAAGGGCGTGGCTCAGGCCGCTTTAACGGATTCGCCAGCGTCGACCCCCGAGCACCTTCAGGCGCAGTTGGCGGTCCCCGCGCAGGCTGCTTTTTTTGAAGATCATTTTCCGCGCCGACCGGTGTTTCCTGCTACCTTATTGCTTGATGCGCTGTTGCAATTAGCCCAGCGCGTGGGCGCCCAAGCCGCAGGCGGCGCGTTGCTGCGCCTCACGCGTATTACCAATGTCAAGGTGCGTGCGTTTACGTCGCCCGGTGCTACCTTGGTGCTGTCGGCTCAATTGGCAGCGCCTGGCTCAGACGACCTCGAACCTTATATGGTCAAGCTGACTGCTCAGGCCGAGGGTAAAACAATTGCGGGTGCCAAGATGTATTTTGCGCCTGCCGGAGAAACTGCATGACCACACGACGTCGCGTCGCGATTACAGGTATCGGACTGGTGACCCCAGCCGGCCTTGACGTTGCCTCAACCTGGGCGCGTATTCAAACGGCTCGCAGCTGTGCGGGGCCCATCACGATTTTTGATGCGTCAGGGTTTTCAACCCGTATCGCCGCTGAGGTCAAAGGCTTTGACGATTTGCCACCGATTGACGATCGCAAGCTACTGAAGTACGCGAGCCGAGCGCATCGTTTTGCCTTGGCTGCAGCCGATCAGGCGATCGCAGATGCTGGCGTGCGTCCCACCTTGCAAGATGCGACACGTTGGGGTTGTGTCGTGGGGGCGGGCATGATGACCGTGGCGCATCAAGAAATTGCGGCCGTACAAAGCGCTGCCGCGCCTGAGGGCGAGTTTGTCGCCAGTGCGCTGCTTGGTGAGCCGATTGCCAATGACGTTATGGCCTTTAGCCGTAGTTTGTCAACCGCGGGGATTGCTTTGTTGTTGCGCCGGTTCGGCATTCGGGGTTACGCCTCAACCGTGCATACCGCCTGCGCCTCGGGTGGTCAGGCCATCGGTACGGCTATGCGATTGATCCGGCGTGGGTTAGCCGATCGGGTGTTAACGGGTGGTTTTGATTCAATGATTTCGCCAGTTGGTTTGTCTGGTTTTTGTTTGTTGTCTGCGGTGTCGCCTGACAATTATCATCCCGAGCGCGCCAGTCGCCCGTTTGACCTGACACGAAACGGTTTTCTGTTGGGTGAGGGCGCTGGCTTTTTAGTACTCGAAGAATGGAACTCAGCCGTACAGCGCGGCGCAACGATTTACGCCGAGCTTGCCGGCGATGGTAACTCGCTGTCGTCGTATCGCATCACAGATTCTCATCCCTCTGGCGACGGACCGATTCAATCGATGCGTCGGGCGATTGCCGACGCGGGCGCAGAAATCGCTGATATCGATTATTTGAATGCGCACGGTACGTCGACTCCCATGAACGATCGTAGCGAATGCGCCGCAGTCAAGGCGGTGTTTGGCGCTCGAGTCAACGACGTTGGTGTGAGTTCCACGAAAAGTGTGACGGGGCATCTGATTGCTGCAGCCGGTGCGGTCGAGGCGGGGTTGTGCGCACTGGCGATTCGCGATGGCTTGATGCCACCTAACGCTAATCTGCAGCAGATCGACCCCGACTGCGACATCAATATTGTGCGTGACGGGCCACGCGTGCAGCGTATCGGGATGGCAATTTCAAATTCCTTAGGATTTGGGGGTAGTAATAGTTGCTTGGCGTTCCGGCATCCCGAAGACACGACGGCGCTTGTCGCCTCAGGACGGTGAGCACCATGAGTCGCATCGTAATTACAGGTAATGGCGCGATCTGCGGTGCGGGGACTGATCCTGGCAGTATCGTTGAAGCCTTGTTGGCTGGGCGCTCTGCCCTTGCCCCCATTACTAGCTTTGATGCTGCACCATTTCAAGTTCGTCTGGCGGCCGAAGTACCCGATTACAACGGCGGCAAGTTGCTCGGTGACCGCAAGTTGCTCAAGCTGGTGCGTCGTTCGGATGTGTTTGGTATCTACGCTGGTGGTCAGGCGATTGAGCAAGCAGGCTTGCCGGCCTGGCGTGAAGCGCTTAATGAGAGCGCCGCCGCGCTGTATGCCGACCAAACCGGTTGTTATGTGGGCTCGGGCGGAGGCGCGTTTGAAGTCAATTACGATTTTTTTCCGCTGATGGCGGAAACTAAAAATGATTTGAACGGCTTTGGTCGCGAATTATCAAATATGGTCAATCCAATGTGGTTGCTCAAGTCCTTGCCCAATAACGTGTTGTGTCATATCAGTATCCGCCATCAGCTTAAAGGGCCAAATGGTTGCATTACCAATCACACTTCAAGCGGGATTTTGTCGGTGATTGAAAGCGCTTGGACGCTGCGTGAGGGCGATGCACAACGCGTTGTGGCGGTCGGTCACGATGCCCCGATTGAGCCGCAAACCTTGTTGTATCTTGACCGGGTCGGCTTGATTGGTAAAGATCTTTTACGACCCTTTGATCAACGGCATGATGGTTGTTTGCTTGGCGAAGGGGCAGCAGCCCTGGTGCTTGAAACTGAAGCCTCAGCGCTGGCGCGCGGCGCGACGGTCTTGGGCGAGTACCTGGGGGGTGGTGATGCCTCTGAAGGCGAAGGTTTGTTTTGTATTCGTGCCGATGGCGATGGGCTGAGCCGCGCGATTGAATTAGCCTTGGCCGATGCGCAGTTGACCCCCGCAGACGTCGGCATGATTGTGGCGCATGGTAATGGTACGCAAGAATCCGATGCCTCAGAAACGGCGGCATTGTTGCGGGTGTTTGGCACCGATATGCCGCCTGTGACAGGTTTTAAATGGTCGGTCGGGCACCTGTTTGCGGCCTCAGGTTTGTTAGATGTTGCGGTCGGTCTTGAGGCGTGCCGGCGCAAGGTGGTGCCAGGGATCGCCACGCTTGAACAGCTTGCTGATTCGTGCCAGGGGCTGAATGTGTCTAAGCAAACGCGCGCGCCGCGCAGTGATGTGGTGTTGGTGTTATGCCGTGGGTTTGCGGGCACCAACGGCGCGTTGTTATTACGCGCGCTTCAATAGAGTGGTTGCGTCGATCGTTCAGCCTGACGCGTTGCCCGATGGCTGCGCAGTCGATACGGTCGAAATCGCTCGCATTGCCCGCTTGGTCGAGGCCTTGCCCGGTGATCTAGAAAAGTTGTTTTCGGCGCAAGAGCTCGCTGATGCAGGTGAGGGCGCCGGGCGGATTGCTAGCCTTGCCGCGCGCTTTGCCGCGAAAGAGGCGTGTTTAAAACTGTTTCCGCGCGAGACCGCCCTCAATACGGTTACAGCAATGGATTTCTCGGTGGTGCGCGATGCGTATGGCGCGCCGCAGGTGGTCGCCAGTCAGGCGGCTCAAATTGTGCTGGGTCTGCATTTGGTGGCCGAAATCAAGTTGTCTTTGACGCACACGCCCGTGTCGGCGACTGCAGTGGCGTTGCGCGTATCCAGAGTCATTGAGCCAAGTCGAGGAGGGCAGTTTGCCTACCGCTGGCTGCCTTATCGCCGTCAGGTGATCTTAGATAATTTAAATCGTGTCTACGGTGCGCAGGTGAGTCAGCAGCAAATCAAATTGCTCGCGCAAGCGCATTACGGGCACTTACTCAAGTTGTTCAAAGAATTGTTGCAATTTAGATTTTTGTCGGCGCAGCAAAAAAAAGAGATTGTGAAAGTCGAAGGTGTACCCGAGATGATTCAGGCCTTCGAGGCCGGCAAGGGCGTGCTGATTTTGACCGGGCATTTTGGTAATTTTGAGGTCTCGACCGTTGCCGGAATCGAACATTTTCCGCAGGTCAAGGGCCGCATTCATTTTTTGCGTCGTCCTATTAAACCCCAATGGCTAAGCGACTTACTGACGAATCGTTTTAAAAAAGCCGGTTTTGGTGTGGTGGGCCGTCGAGGTTCTCTTGAAGAGATTGTTGAGACACTTGAGCGTGGTGACGCCATCGTGTTTCCGTTTGACCAATATGCCAGGCGGCCCGAGGGCATTGAGGTTGAGTTTTTTGGCTATGCTGCAGGCACTTACAAAAGTATGGCGCTGATTGCCTTGGCAACGGGTGCACCGGTGCTGCCGGCCGCCTCATGGCGCGAACCCGATGGCACGCACGTCTTGCGGTTTTTACCCCCACTCACACCAATCGTAGATGATGATGTTGGGAGCGAAATCACGCGTAATACGCGCGCGTTCAATCAGGCTCTTGAGTTGGCAATTGTGCGGCATCCAGAGCAATGGTGGTGGGTGCACCGGCGCTGGAAAAATCAAGCTCCGGCTGCTAAGGCGAAGAGAGCTTAGTTAGACTTTGAAGTTTGATGCTTGTCGTAAACATAAGTGCCAACTGCACCAATCGCTGCGCCACCCAAGGCGCCCCAAACAGGGTTGCCATCCGCGATCAGCGCAATGCCTGCACCTGCAGCCGCACCAATTGCACCTGCTGAGAGGGTGCGCTGTTGAGTGTTACTCATGTTTGAACAGCCGCTAAGGGTCAGTGCTGCGCAAACGGGTAAAGCTAATAAGATTTTTTTCATCATCAATCCTTAAAACGTAACGAAGTCAGACGTTGTGTACAAAGCTATCAATCGCTTTAGCGTTTGCAAGGAAACGTCTCGCCCAAATAGCGCAAAATCGTGTCTGAGGCTGAGGCCTGCTTGAACTGTGGATGCGCAGCTGACCACTTGATAAAGTTATCAATGTGTTGTTGGCGTGTCAGGGTAGAGGTTTGCGCGCAGACAAAGGCAGGGGCTTTTTGCGGATGGCGCGTCACGAGGTAGGTTTCGTAGACACCTTGGCTGTAGCCGTGGCAAAAGTTTTGAGCCGCTACGTCTGCTGTGCTTGTACACAGACCGACGAATTTTTCAGTGGTTGTTGTGGCCGCCGGTGCTTGTTGCGCCGAGGTGGTTGCACTGGCGAGAGCCAGGCAAAGCAGTGCAATGTGTTTTTTCATCATGATTTCCGTGAAGCTTCGCCGTTTTGGACGAAGGGATAAGGGCTCAATGGTATTGCAATCGCGGTCTTTCGAGTCGATTCAGACCCAGAGACGCGGTGACTAAATGACTTAATTGAAGCATAACTTGGAAGTACAATTAGGCAACTTCCCTTTTTAATCGAGATCCTCAATGTTTAAAAGAATTGTCGCTGGCACAGTCACTATTTTATTCACTTTAGGTTTAACCGCTTGTGCGCCCACGACGCCTACCGCGCCACTCGAAATTCGTTCAGGCGTGATTCAACAAATCAGCGCAACGCAAATTGCGAATAGTCACGAAACTGGAGTGGGGGCTGTGATTGGTGCGCTGGGCGGTTTGGGGGTTGGGGCGCTAATTGGCTCAGGTACAGGTAAAGCTGTCGCGATGGTTCTCGGTGCGGTGGGCGGAGCTGTCGGTGGCAACGAAATCCAAAAACATTACGACAAGCCGGTTGCAGGTCAACAAATTTTTGTTCGTACCAGCAGCGGTGTGTTAGTGACTGTCACGCAGCCGACCGGTAACTTTCGGGTAGGCCAAAAAGTTTATATCGAAGGTGCAGGGACTGACGCCCGTGTTGTGGCTCAGTAAGGGTTGAGGCGTTTGACGATTAAAGTATTTAGCCTGACACGCAAAATGACGATAAAAAAACCGCTGCAGTGCAGCGGTTTTTTTATCGGACTTGCGCGTAAAACCTCGCCGTTTAGGGCGGGGATGTAAGCGCGGAAGGCGCAGCCTTCCATTCTTTGACCTTTAATCGGTAGTCGCTTAAGCTTTTTTGACCCAAGCGTTACACCATGCTGGCCCGGCAACAAGCTTGCCGGGGAAGATGGCACAGGTGCCGGCTTCGGGTGATTTGCTAACGTACAGCTGGCAGTTACTGCATACTTGCCCATCGACGTACTTCGGAAACTTGGCCTTATCGACTTGAGTGGCGACTGCTTTGTAGCCTAGCGCAACCGCTTGAGGCTCGGCTTCGCCGATCAGTGCTTGCGCGTTAGCTTGTTGTGCAAGAGGCAAGGTGGCCAGACCGGCCGAGTACATCATGAATTGGCGACGTGAGGTTGTCATATCTGTATCCTGAGAATAAAAAATGCTTTGTGAGCGAAGCAACGTACAACTTTAATCAAACAACTTAGGCGACTTTGCGTGCTAGGCGAAACCCTTTCGAGCGAGCCTTCATTGAATCTAACCTCATTTTATCGCTTTCAACGTTTGCGTGTTGCGCGAGCAGTGTGGTTAATTTTGCTAACCCTTGTTAATCAGCATGGCGTTTGTCGAATTCCCAGACATCTTCAAAGCCCATGAGTTTGGTCAGATCAGTAAAGTCGTACAACTCAACGGTATTGCCCGTCGATGAGCCGGTGCTTTTAAAGTGTTGATAAACCTGGGTCATGGCGTGCACACCTGCCAAGAGGGCTGTGACCGGAAATATCGCCAATTTAAAACCCAGTGCTTCAAGATCGGCCTTGCTCAAGACCGGGGTGCGACCTTTTTCGACCATATTCGCCAACAGTGGCAAATTAAACGACGCGCCAATCTTGCGCATTTCTTCTTCGGTTTCAGGGGATTCCACGAACAAAATGTCTGCGCCGGCTTTAGCATAGGCTTCAGCGCGTCGCAGCGCCTCATCCAAGCCAAGCGTGGTGCGCGAATCAGTGCGCGCAATAATCAAAAAGTCTTTTGACTGACGGGCTTCGGCAGCAACTTTGATTTTTTTGACCATATCCGCCATCGGGATCACGCGCCGGCCAGGAGTATGGCCACATTTCTTAGGAAACTCTTGATCTTCGAGTTGAAT
>CAMCZQ010000085.1 GCA_945887835.1 Bordetella parapertussis
AGCATCGCCAAGCCTTTCTTTTTTAAACCTTCGATTAATTGATCGACGCCCTGCACGTCTAACAACTGCACCGGTGAGACAGAGGCTTGCACAAATTGAAACGACATCGGCGAGGCCAAAAAGCCAAAGGCCGAGGCAACGCCTGCCCCTAGCGGAATCACCAAGCGTTCGATCCCAAGCTTGAGCGCCACATGGCACGCATGGACGGGCCCCGCACCACCAATCGGAATCATCGCATAGCTTGAGGCCTTTAAGCCTTTTTCAAGCGCATGAATGCCCGCGGCCTGCGCCATGGTCTCGTTGACGGTTTCGTGAATGCCAAACGCAGCTTCAGTCACCGCGATCTCGAGCGGCTCTGCAATTTGTTTTTGTATGCATTGGCGAGCAGCCGCCAAATCTAAGGTCATCGACCCTCCCAAAAACGACTGCGCATCAAGGTAACCCAACACCAAATCTGCATCGGTGACTGTCGCCTCTTGTCCACCTTGGCCATAGCAAGCGGGGCCAGGCACCGCGCTTGAACTGTCGGGTCCCACTTGAATCAAACCCAAGCTGTTAATGCGCGCAATACTACCGCCACCCGAGCCGATTTCAATCATATCGATCGACGGCACTTTTAACGGAATACCACTGCCTTTCCTAAAGCGTTGCAAGCGTGCGACCTCAAAGTCAGTGGTGACTGCACTTTTGCCCTCGTCAATCAAACACGCCTTGGCGGTCGTGCCGCCCATATCAAAACAAAGGATCTGCGTTAAATCAGCCATTTGCCCAATCAAAGACGTGGCCTGCACGCCACCGGCCGGGCCCGATTGCACCAATCTGATCGGATACTCAAGCGCAGTATTAAAGTGCACCGTGCCGCCGTCTGACTGCATCAGATACAAGTCTTGATCGATGCCAAGCTGCTTAATTCCTGCCATCAACGCCGAAATATATTTTTTAAACAAGGGCTGCACGTACGCATTGCATACCGTGGTCGCCGTACGCTCATACTCACCAATTTCTGGCATGACCTCGCTAGAGATGCAGACAGCGACCTCAGGTAAGAGCTTAGCAAGCGCCTCTTTAAGCTGAATCTCATGCTCAGTATATTGAAACGAGTGCAACAAACACACCGCGACAGCCTCAACGTTTGCCTGTTTGATCGCCTCTGCGATCTGGGGTAGCGCAGACAGTTCTAGCGGCGTGAGCACCGAACCGTCATAGCCCACGCGCTCTTTGATTTCAAAGCAAAGCGCTCTGGGCACGAGCGGCTCAACAGGCGTCAAAAACAAATCATAAATGTCGTAACGCCATTCGCGTCCAATTTGAAGGACATCGCGAAAACCTGCGGTGGTGATCAGCGCCGTCCGCACACCTTTACGTTCAATCAGCGCGTTGGCGACCAAGGTCGTGCCATGAATGACGTTTTGCACGTCGCTTGCCTGCACGCCGTTATTGTCAAGAATCAACTTGAGCCCTGTTAAGACTCCCACTGAGGGGTCATGCGGCGTCGTTAAGACTTTCTCGTTACGTAACTGCCCCTGCGCATCAACCATCACCAAGTCCGTGAAGGTTCCACCGATATCCACGCCAATGCGAAAAGGTGCCAAAAGCGGTTTGAGCGTCTGGCTCATGCTTCATTCCTTTTTGCTGCTGACACTAAGGTCTCGAGCTGACTACCCGTCAAACCATATGCTGTCTGCGCGCTTTGCGCAGACACCACACCATTTTGTAAATCTTTTGCGAGGGCGATGGGATCGCGCTTGAGGGGTGAAAACATACCGCCTGCGCCAGGGGTCTCGAACGTCACTACTTGACCTTGCTTAATGGTGGTCACTGATTTACCGGGAATGCGTTGGCCATCAAGCAAGTCAACGCCCAGCCTGCCATCGGCCCCACCTAAAAACCCGCGCGGCGGGTATTTGATTCTTTCGTGCCGAATCATGAACGTCAGAGGCTCGGGCGACAAAGATTGAAACGACAGGCGCTGACCCAGACCGCCACGATACATTCCAGCGCCACCACTATCGGTGATCAGGCTTTTTTCTGTGATCAACATTGGCGTTTGATTTTCAAACTGCTCGATGGGATTGTTGGCGATATTGGTCGGAAAACTCAAACACACCGGGCCGTCGCTGTGCGCGCGCGCACCATAGCCACCACTCATAAAAAACATTTTTACAAACTTTCGGTTTGAACGATCGACGCCTTTGAAGTAGACGTTCCAGATTGGCGAGCCGCTGTCGGCGATCACTTTATTGGGGATGATTTTAGATAAAGCGCCAAAGATGACAAACGGCAGGTAGTGCCCTGACAAATGGCGCCCCCAGACAGGTGCAGGTCGAGTCGGATTAACCAGCGAGCCCTCTGGCGCCAACAAGGTTAAGGGCCTTAACCCACCGTCGTTATTGGGCGAGCTGGGGTCAAAGGCGCACTTAATTGCATACGCACTATAAGCAAAGGTAAAGTTATAAACCGAGTTGATCGGCTTATCAATTTGCGGATCGGTGCCCGCATAGTCAACCAAAATATCAGACCCGGTTTTTTTAATCGAACAACAAATCGCCAGTGGCTTGTCAAAACCATCTGCGGTGACCTGATCGGTACACTCACCATCAGGGATCGCTTCTAACATTTTTCGCATGCTCAACTCAGAGCGCGACAAGATCGAATCCGTGACATGCTTGAGATCTTCAATCCCCTCTTGCTGCAGCAGATTGAGCAGTTTTGTTTGGGCTAAGTCATAGGCTGCAAATTGGGCGCGAATATCGCCCAACGTTTCATTGGGCTCACGCAAGTTCTCTTGCAAAAAAGAAATCACATCAAGATTTTCTTCGCCGCGTCGCACGATTTTTAAAATCGGGATACACAAACCCTCTTCGTAGGCGTCTTTTGCAAAGGGCGACGGCGCACCACCAATATCGACCGTATGAAAAGTTGAACCGACAAACGCCACGAGCTCGCGACCCCGAAAAATCGGTCGCACCATCGTAATGTCGTTTAAATGTCCGGTGCCCAGCCAAGGGTCGTTTGATATTAAAACGTCACCTGGCTCAAGGCTATGCTGCGGATGCTTTTGAAGCATGGCCTGCAAGGTTCTGGGCATGGTCCCTAAAAAGGAGGGAATCGACCTTGAGGATTGGGCGAACACTCTGCCATCCGCATCCATCAACGAACAAGCAAGATCCCAGTTTTCGCGCACCACCACAGAAAAAGAGGTGCGCACAAAAGTTTGTGCGACCTCATCCATGAGACCTGTTAAACGCCGCCAGACAATACCGAGTTGCAGCGCACTGATATTTTTACTCATGGCTGACCTTGTTATATTTTTTTCATCTATGAATATCCTTTCTATTCTATCGCATCAATCCGGCGCAGCACCGCCAAACAATCTTGTGGCGCCGAGTAGGCGCCGGGCTCTGGTCCCAGTTGCTTCAAACACAACCCGATATGTTTGATTAACCGCCTCGCGACTTTTTAAGCACCCTCGCCAGTGCATTAAATTCTTCGATCCGGGCGGTGGACGGCCTGGCGATTAACGCGATCTTTCGTTTGGGCGCCGGCGCCGTCAGCGGCCTGGCGATCAAATTGGTTTGGGTCAGTAGGCCCGACTTGACTGCCATTTCGGGCAGCAGCGCAATCCCTAAACCCGACTCAACCATCTGCACAAGCGTTAACAAACTGGTGGCTTCGATGCCGTCCGTACTGGCCAAATCGCTCTTTTTGCAGACGGCCAACGCATGCTCGCGCAGGCAATTGCCTTCTTCAAGCAACAAGACACGATCTGCTAGCTGATTGGTTAACTGAATTTCTTTATTTTTAAGCACTGGATCGTGCTGATTGCCAATCAACCATAACTCATCATCAAAAAGCTCTTTTATCAAAAAACCCTCGGTCTCGTAGGGCAAGGCGATTAAGGCAAAATCTAATTGATGCCGATTGAGCTTATCAATCAAGTTGGCCGACAAATCCTCGCGAAGAACAATTTTCAGCTGCGGAAAATCGTCCCTCATTTTGGCTAACAATCCTGGTAGTAAAAAAGGGGCAATGGTTGGAATGACACCTAACTTAATCACGCCCACCATTGAGCCAGCAGCCCCCTGAACAAAATCTACCAAATCGTCTGCCTGTGCGATTAACCGCTGCGCACGCTCGACCACGCCGCGGCCGGTCGGCGTGAGCGACACCGAGTGCTTATCTCGCTCGACTAGCTGAGCACCTAGCGTGTCTTCGAGCTCTTTGAGCCCCGCGCTCAAGGTCGACTGACCAACGAAACACCGCTCAGCCGCCTTGGTAAAACTTAGGGTTTCACTCAGCGCAATTAAATAACGCAATTGCTTAATAGTGGGTAGTGCAGCCATTGAACGCTCTCTTGCTTATCGATTAAATAGATTGATATCATTATTTTAATTCATTTGATTGATTACAACAATTCGCTCAAACTTCGTCTGTCGTTAAATTTCTTTCACCCTAAAAGGTTCGTCATGTCGCTCATCAATTCCGCAGTGCAACCCTTCAAAACCCAAGCCTTCCAAAATGGCAAGTTCATAACCTTCTCGGATGAAAGTCTCAAAGGCAAGTGGTCTGTTCTCATTTTTATGCCAGCAGCCTTTACCTTCAATTGCCCAACCGAAATTGAAGATGCCGCCGACAGCTATGCCCAATTCCAAAAAATGGGCGCTGAAGTCTATATCGTCACTACCGATACGCATTTCTCGCACAAAGTTTGGCACGAGACCTCACCTGCCGTTGGCAAAGCCAAGTTTCCGTTAGTCGGCGACCCAACCCACACTCTGACACGCGGTTTTGGCGTTCACATCGAAGAAGAGGGCCTGGCCTTGCGCGGCACATTCATCATCAATCCTGAAGGCATCATCAAAACGGCCGAAGTTCACTCAAACGAAATCGCACGTGACGTGTCAGAAACCTTGCGTAAGCTCACTGCGGCCCAATACACCGCAGCACACCCAGGCGAAGTTTGCCCCGCCAAATGGAAAGAAGGCGCGGCAACCTTGACCCCCTCATTAGACCTCGTAGGCAAGATCTAAGTTAAAGCCTTGCACTGACCCTGCAGACTCTCTTCGGAGAGTCTATTGGGGAGGACAAGATCCTGCCCAATAGACTCATCCCATACACACTAAGGAATCCATGATGTTAGACAAAAATCTGAAAGCGCAACTGAAAGTCTATTTTGAAAAGATTGTTAGCCCAATCGTTTTGACTGCCTCGTTAGATAGCAACCCAGCCTCAGCTCAAATGCTTGAACTGTTAAATGAGGTAGCAGAGCAATCCAATAACGTGACCGTCGTCACAAGCGGAAGCGCCAAACATACGCCGAGCTTTACGGTTGGCAAAAGCGGCGAAGACGCACGCATCACTTTTTCTGGCCTACCGATGGGACACGAGATGACGTCGTTTGTTTTGGCAATTTTGCAAGCAAGCGGCTATCCGCCCAAAGTCGAGCAAGAGATCATTGAACGCCTGCGTGAGCTCGATGGCACCTTACGCTTTCAGACCTTTATTTCACTGTCGTGCCACAACTGCCCAGATGTCGTGCAGGCGTTAAATCTCATGGCAGCTCTGAACCCAAACGTCGAGCACGAGATGATTGATGGCGCCCTCTTTCAGGGTTTAGTCGACCAACACAAAATCATGGCCGTGCCGACTGTCCTCTTAAATGGCGAGGCCTTTGGGCAGGGGCGTATGAGTGTCGAAGAAATAATCACGAAGCTCGATACCAACAGCCCCCAAAAGGATGCGGCAAAGCTTAACGCCAAAGACGCCTTCGATATGTTGGTGATTGGCGGTGGGCCGGCCGGCTCAGCGGCCGCGATCTACGCAGCACGCAAAGGCATTCGTACCGGAGTACTGGCCGAACGCTTTGGCGGACAAGTGATGGACACCATGGGCATCGAGAACTTTATCTCAGTCAAAGAAACCGAAGGGCCTAAGTTAGTGCAAGCCCTTGAGCAACACGTTAAAAGTTACGAAGTCGACATCATGAATTTGCAGCGTGCCACGACCTTGCGCCAAGGCGCATACGGGCTTGAAGTTGAGTTGGTAAATGGCGCGATTTTAAAAAGCAAAACGGTGATTGTAAGTACCGGTGCGCGCTGGAGAGAAATGAACGTGCCCGGCGAGTTAGAGTATCGCAACAAAGGGGTGGCCTACTGCCCTCACTGCGATGGCCCGCTGTTTAAAGGTAAACGCGTGGCCGTCATCGGTGGAGGTAACTCGGGGGTTGAGGCTGCTATCGATTTAGCCGGCATTGTCAGTCAAGTCACGCTGCTTGAATTTGATAGCAAACTGCGCGCTGACGCCGTATTGCAAACCAAGCTCGCCAGCCTGCCCAACGTCACGGTGATTAAAAGTGCCTTGACCAAGGATGTGTTGGGCGACGGTACAAAAGTCAACGGCTTACGCTACCAAGACCGCATTAGCAACGAACTGCATACCGTTGAGCTTGAAGGAGTCTTTGTACAAATCGGCTTGCTACCGAACACGGACTGGCTTAAAGGCACTGTCGCACTTTCAAAGCATGGCGAAGTCATCGTTGACCACAAGGGCGAGACCTCAATGCCCGGCGTGTTTGCCGCGGGTGACTGCACGACCGCCCCCTATAAGCAGATTATTATCGCGATGGGCGAAGGTGCCAAAGCCTCACTCTCTGCGTTTGATTACCTGATTCGCTCACCCGTCACAGAACCTTTGAGAGCTTTGGCCGCCTAAGCGCGGTTCAGCAATCAAAGATCATCTGGTTAATCGACCTTTGCACCCGAACGTTTGATGACCTCGGCCCACTTAGCCGTTTCACGTCGTGACAAATCTGAAAACTCTTCGGGTGTACTCGGAGCGATTTCTGCACCAAAGGATTTGAACTTTTCGATCAGTTCAGGATTTTTCAGCGCGGTCAATACTTCACGGTTCAGCCGCATCACAATCTCTGGCGATAAATGAGCTGGACCAATCAGACCGCCCCAAGCGACGACTTCATAGCCAGTCAGCCCCTGCTCTGCCACTGTGGGGATTGTTGGAAAAGTCGGTGAACGCTTATGATCGGTAATACCGATGCCGCGCATGCGTCCGCTCTGTACGTGAGGCCCTGAGACCGGCGTATTACTCAGCGCGACATGCACCGAGCCACCCATCAGGTCTGTGAGCATCGCCGGAGCTGACTTATAAGGAACGTGTAAAAGATCGATCTGCGCCAGACTACGAAAATATTCCATGCCCAGATGTGAGGTCGTACCATTACCATCCGAGCCAAATACCACTTTACCTGGATTTTTTTTGGCGTAAGCAATTAACTCTTGAACAGACGTTACCGGGAAGTCATTGTTGACTACCATTAAGTTCACCACACGCAAAGCGTTTGCAATCAAGGTCAGATCTTTCTCGACGCTGTAAGGCACCTTGCTTAATAACGAAATATTAGTTGCGAGCGAGACTACGTTTCCGTAGGCAAGCGTATAGCCGTCTGGCGCTGACCGAACCAAATCCATCGTCGAGATCACGTACGACGCACCTGGCTTGTTGTCGATCACGATTGGCACGCCCAGTTGCTTTGACAGCTGCACGCCCAACGTACGCATCAAGACGTCTGGAGCCCCGCCGGGCGCAGAGCCTACAATCAAGCGAATCGGCTTGTCGGGATAAGCCGCAAATGCATTGAATGTACACAAGGTAAACAGGCTTGTGAGCAAGGATAACAAGCTAGATATCTTTTTCATCAAAATCTCACTTAGAGTAACGATCGGTTATTCTAGAGTGTATAACCAATTCTTAGTGCGCTAACAGCCGACGTCTTCAACACTTTTTAATCAAGCGAAAAACCATGACGATTTCTTTATATTCAGCAACAGTTCCCGTACTCAAGCAGATGCTCTTAGCACTTAGTGACGTCCTAAAAAAAGGCGAAGAACACGCGCAACAGCGCAAATTCGATCCTGCCACCTTGTTGCAGTCGCGTTTGTTTCCAGACATGCTGCCCTTGGTACGCCAGGTTCAAATTGCCTGTGATTTTGCAAAAAGTGTTCCCTTGCGAATCGCTGGCCTTGAAGTTGCCGCCTACGAAGACACCGAGCAAAGCTTTGCCGAACTGCAGCAACGCATCACCAAGACGCTCGGCCTGATCCAAGCATTGACCGCTGCGCAACTGGACGCCAGCGCGATCAAAGAAATTGTTTTACGTCCGGGCACACCGAAAGAAAAAACACTCTCTGTTCAAGACTACGCCTTGAAATACGGCATGCCACAATTTTTCTTTCATGTCACAACCACCTACAACTTGTTGCGTCACAATGGCGTCGAGATCGGAAAGAAAGATTTCATGGGCGCGTATTAGTCGGCATAATCAGAGCGGTTGAGAGCATGACTTTAAGCCATCATAAAGCGGCTCTTAGCTAGGCACTCAGTAAGATGCCGACTTAAATCGGGCGTGCCGCTCATGTTCACTCAAACTGAATGCCCGCGCCTTTGATCAACTTATCCATTCTTGCCGATTCTTCGCGAATGAAGGTGCTGAAGGCTGCGGGCCCAGAGCCGTCAACCAATAAACCGAGCGCGTCCAGCTGCTTGAGAATCTCTGGATCTTTTGTAAACGCGACCAACTGAAGGGCCAGTGTTTGAGTGATTGCTGCTGGTAAACCTGCCGGTGCTACCAGGCCAAGCCACGTCGCCATTTCAAATCCAGAAAGGCCACTCTCATTTAGCGTCGGAGTTTGAGACATCAAAGGCACCCTTTTTAGGGTCGTCACACCATAACTCTTTAACTGCCCCGTTTGGGTAAAGCGTGAGGCACTCAACACTGTGTCGAACATGACTTGCACCCGCCCTGCAAGTAGATCTGTCACCGCAGGGCTGCTTCCCTTATAGGCCACGTGTGACATCTCGATGCCACTTGCAATGTTGAAGGCCTCTGCGGCGAGGTGCGAGGTTGAGCCATTTCCAAACGAGGCGTAATTCAATTGCTTAGGCATGGTTTTGGCGTAGGCGATAAATTCTTTCAAGGTCGCTGCAGGAACAGACGGGTGAGCAACAAGCACCAAGGGCACTTTTACCAACAACGTCAAGTGGGTGAAATCTTGCTCAGGGTTGTAAGCGAGTCGTGTGCCGAAGGTGCTGCGCGCGGTCGTAAAATCACCTGCCGAAGCCAGATACACGGAGTAGCCATCGGCGGGCATGCGTGCGACTTGCGCCGCGGCAATTGTTCCCGCCGCACCGGGGCGGTTCTCAACCACAAACTGCTGGCCCAGTTGTCGCGACAGATAGTTCGCCACTAAGCGACCAAAAATATCGCCTGCCCCGCCCGGGGGGTAGCCCACGATCAGGCGTACTGACTTGGTGGGATAGGTCCCGTCGGGGTTAGCCGCAACAGCTGCAATGGTGGCAGGCGCAAACGCCGCGGCAAGTATTCGTGCAAGTGTTTGTCTTTTTTTCATATTTTTAATCTGGCTTTGCGCCTGACATTTTGACAATCTCGGCCCACTTCGGGGTCAGCACGTCCAGTTGCTGCTGTAGCGCCTCTGGTGTGCTGGCCACGATCTCGTATCCTTGCGTCTCGAGCTGTGCTTTGACAGAGGGCTCGCGTAACGCATTCGTCATGCTTTTATGTAATTTTTGAATAACAGCGGGTGCAGTCCCGGCAGGCGCAAACAGGCCTTGCCAAGAATTGACCTCGTAACCCGGCACGCCGGCCTCAGCAATCGTCGGAACCGAAGGCACCGCAGTTGAACGACTCGCTGAGCTCACGCCCAGTGCCACCAGTCGTCCTGACTTAATATGCTGCAGCGCTGCGGGCAGCGTCACGATCACCGCATCAATGTGACCTGCCAGAAGATCGGCTATAGCAGGCCCTCCGCCCTTATACGGGACATGAGTCAATTTAATTTTTGCCTCAGTTTCAAGCAAGGTACCAGCCAAATGACCTGGACTGCCATTGCCCGCATTCGCTAGGCTTAGCGCCCCAGACAAGCGCCGGGCAGCGTCTAAAAATTCTTTTAAGCTTTTAACCGGCAGCTTAGGGCCGACCACCAGCACTTGAGGCGAGGTAATCGCCAAGGTCACTGGTGCGTATTGATTCACTTGATAAGGTACCACCGGATACAGTGCAGGGTTGATCAGCAAGGCATCCCACCCCATCAAGAGGGTATAGCCATCCGGCTTGGCTCGCGCAACCTGACCAAAGGCGATATTACCCCCGCCGCCTGCAATATTCTCAACGATGATTGATTGCCCAAGATCTAGTGCAAGTGGTTTAGCAAGTGTACGAGTCAGCATATCGATACTTCCACCGGGCGCGACCGGCACCACGATATGAATTGCCTTGGTGGGCCAATCAGCCTGTGCAAGACTCGCTTGAGGTAAGGCTAAAGCCACCGCCATCGTCGATGCTTGCTTAAGAAAGACTCTGCGCTTCATGATTGCTCCAAATATTGACTTAGCCATGTGGTCGATATTGGATCGGCGCCAACATCTTGCGAAACTCATCCCAATTTTGAGCAAAGGCCTTAGGGACATACTTATGCGGGACAAACTCAACTTTCAATACATTGGGCTCGTCCAGCCTCTTCGCAACACCACCCAACGCGTGACTAACATGCCAAGCACCGTGCTAGCTATTACTAGTAGCACCATGAACGGGTCGTGCGGTGGGTGATCCATCAAGAAAATTAACGCCAGCGACATAAACAAAGCCCACCCCAACAGCAACTCAATATGAATTCGGCCGCGGATGGTGGCAATGTTGTGATTACCGCGTAAGAGTTCGCGCAAAATGCCACCACCGCTACCCGTTAATGCGGCCGCAAAGGGGCCCCATAACCAAAGAGGTTCGGCCCGCATGTCCATCGCAATCAGCACACCCACTACCGTAAAACTAGCCAAGCCAATCGATTCAAGAAAAATGAACAATGGGCTCTGGGCTAACTCGAACATATTCACCTTACTCTGCAAGTCTTTAGGCAGCCGCGGAACAAGCAGTTTGTAGAAAATCCAGCCTAGCAACACCGCGATTAGCACCACTCCGATGGCAGCGGAGTCGCCCGAGATACTGGGTGGCATACGACCCAACACTAGGTCTCGAATCAGGCCGCCACCCAAGCCAGGTGCCGCAGCCAGCAAGACCGCACCCACCACGCTATAGCCCTCGCGGTGAGCAATGACAATGCCGGTGAGTGCCATAGCCAGCACCCCAATCACAAACAATTCATTAATTCCCAAAATGCGATTCACAAACGACAGTAGCGCTGGGTAATACTCCGAACGAACAATACGCGAGGCCTGTCCGTTATCCTTCAATGCCTGTAGAGTTTTGTTAAATTCCGCGACCTCGGGTAAGGTGACAGTGGCCTTAGAGAACATCACATCCGAGTAAGCTACCAGGTGGGTCAAGGGCTCCATACGTAATTGCCGCGATAACTGGGCATCGCGCTGCACCACAACAGCCCCCTCGATCATATTGGTCACATACCAGTCCACGTCGTGATGGGCAACACCCCGCAACGCTTGCTGCTCGCTGCCAAATTCAACTCGCCGTACTTCAGCGTTATCCATCATCGCCTGTAAGGCGCCAGGATAGGCGTAGCCCTTTATCACGCCTATCCTCAGGGCACCGCGTTCAGTGTCCTTCACCAACGCCTCTAGCGTAGGAACGCTAACACTAAATGGGGATGACAGTCTACTCTCGCGCCGTGTGAATGCCGCATAGGTCGTCTGAAAGTAAGGTTGAGAAAAATGCGCAAATGCTTCGCGTTGCGGTGTTTGGATGGCTTGTGCAAGCGCGTCGATTTGTCCACTTTTCAAATCAGCGAGCAATTTCACCCAAGTCCCCGACACCCATTCCACACGCCAGCCCAACTGACCCGTGACCGCATTGACCATGTAAAAGTCCATACCGCCTTGCGTAAAGCCACTTGTACCTCGGCTCTGTACCATCGCTGGCAATGGAGACGTACTGTCCCACCCCACCCTAAGTACGCGGCCATCGCGTGTCTGCACGCTTGGCGCATGCGACTGCGACTGCCAACTCATGTAGCTCGACGCCAAAAAAATTATCAACGCTGTACATGCCAAGATGAACAGGTAGCGCGTGAATACTCGCTTCATGAAAATACTGGCAATAGCCTACTGCCCATGAGTTTTATCACCTTCAATGTTCATTTCAGACTCCAAGGGCCAAGCGTTACTGGTTAAAAGCAGCAACAGATGCTCACGAATTTTTAGGATTCCTTAAATGTATACACCTGCTATTTCCTTGCTGTCAATCAGGATTTGTACTGTTGAGGTCCCTTTGTGAGGACTGCCTGCTCCCGAGATTCAGAAGATAACTACTGTTTCTCAATCCCCGCTTTCGCAACCGCTGTCTGCCAGCGCTTCAGGTCAGTTTGAATTTGCGTTGCGTATTGTGCAGGTGTCGTGCCCTCAGGTGACAATCCAGATGCTTGCAACGACTGAACAATTTCAGGTAGTTGTAGAATTTTTGCGACTTCTTTTTGCAATAGCTCAACAATATGCGCCGGTGTTTTCGCGGGAGCCATCATTCCATACCAAGAGTTCACTTCAAAGCCAGGATACGTTTCTGCAATGGCAGGCAGCTCTGGCAAGAGTGATGATCGCTTTAAGGTACTCACGCCAATCGCACGGACTTGACCCGACTTGATGTAAGGCAATAGTGCTGCGATGTTCAAAAATGTGCAATTGATCTGACCACCAAGTAAATCATTCATGACCGGTGCCGCTCCTTTGTAAGGAACGTGCAACATTTTGACATCAGCCATCGTCGCTAAAATTTCTCCTGCAAGATGCGTGGTGCTACCGATACCCACAGAGCCGTAAGATAGTTTTCCTGGATTGGCGCGCGCATACTCGATGAACTCTTTTAGATTATGAATCGGCAAGTCTGGACGAACCACCAAGACGGTAGGCGCCGAAACAATTAGTGTGATCGGTGCAAAGTCACGAATCGAATCGTAGGGCATATCCTTTTGTACTGCCGGACTGATGGTGATCGGGCCTACATGCGAAAACAGCAGCGTATAGCCATCAGGCGTGGCACGTGCCACGTAATTTGCGCCAATTACGCCATTGGCACCGGCTTTGTTTTCTAAGACGACTGGCTGCTTTAACGCCTCTGAGAGCTTCTGCAAGATCGGGCGCGCCACAGTGTCGGCCGGCCCGCCCGCCGTCCAGGGATTAATGACCGTAATCGTTCGAGTTGGATAGTCGGACGCCCTCGTCGCCACTGACCACCCAGTCAGGCTCAAGAGCGTGAGCAAACCAGCACATGCCTTGGTAAAGCGAGTTAAACAAAGTTTGGAGGTGTTCATTGTTGGTCTCTTTTGAATGAGGACAAATCAAAAACTACGGTACCGCGCGTTCAAACAAAGGAGGCGCTTGTCCAAGCGAGGGGTGCTCGGCTGGCAAACTGGAAGTACGCCAATCCTTCACGGACACACGCATCCCAATTGCAACGTCTTCTGGTTTTACCCCGACGAGTCGCGTCATCAAGTGTGGCCCTTCATCCGTTGCCACAATCGCCACCACGTAGGGAACATCTTTTTCAAAGGCGGCACTTGGTGCACGATAAACAACAGAAAAGCTATAGAGCTGTCCGCGGCCACTCACCACGACAGGCTCGATCTCAGTGCTACCACAGGCCGGGCAGGCCGGGCGCAGATAGAAATGAAATTCTTTACACGTCTGACACTGAGGTAGACAGAACCCTTTTGTGCGCAGAGTTTCCCAGTATTGATGGCTATTAAGCGAATTCATCGTTGCAGTCATACGCGTCAACCTTTTCCTAAAATCAGCGTGCTATGCAAGCCAATAATCCCACCATTGCCATGCACCAGCACGACTTCGGCCTCCGGAACCTGACGCGCCTGCGCTTGCCCGCGTAGTTGACGAACCCCTTCCGTGAGATGAAACATTCCGCCGGCCAAGCCTGGATGCCCCGCCGACAACAGACCACCATGCGTCGTCACCGGCAACGGGCTCTTTAAGCCGATTCCTTGACTCTGTACAAAATGTCCGCCCTCACCCTTCGCACAAAATCCAAGATCCTCGAGTTCGATCAAAACAGTAATTGTGAAGCAATCGTACAACTGAGCCACATCGATATCCTTGGGCGTCAGACCCGCCATCGCAAAGGCCTCTTGCCCCGAACGCACCGCGCCGGTTGTCGTCACATTTTTATAGTCA
>CAMCZQ010000086.1 GCA_945887835.1 Bordetella parapertussis
TCGCGATCATCGCGTGCAGGCGCGCGCGCCCCCAGGCTGGGTAAAAAGCGGTGGCTTCAATCGCGGCCAGCGCGCTGGTACGCAGCGTTGGCGCGTGGTCTTTGGGTTGCACATCCATCCCAGCAAACCACTGACTAGTTGCCCGATAAATGATCGGTGTTTTGTGGCGCCAGCAGTGCATGTAACTGTGTGCGTGTGGTTCTTGCTTAAGCAAGGTACCCGCTTGCGTCAAGGCCTCAACGATTTTTGGATTCGCGGCCCAGATGGTTAAACCACCGAACCCAGGCAAGCTCGGCACGAACTTACCATCGCCCATCACAGGGCTGATGATGTCGGCATCTTTCATGCCATTGGCTTTGCAGGATAAAAAGTCCTCGATACCATAGGCCGGTGCCGAATGTACGACACCCGTTCCGGTATCGAGCGTGACGTAATCGCCCAAATAAATAGGTGCTGTACGTTGGTAGCCCGCGTCAAAGCGCGCAAGCGGGTGTTCGAACTCGAGTTTGTTTAATGCTTGTCCAAGGCAACGCGCAAGGACTTCGCCTTGCAGGTTCCATTCTTTGAGGCAAGCTTGAACACGATCGAGCGCGATCAGCAGTAGCGCGCCTGTGGCCGGTGCCGGGCTCACACGTACCAAGGCATATTCAAACTCAGGGTGCAGGTTTAACGCTTGGTTTGAGGGGATGGTCCAGGGGGTGGTGGTCCAGATCACGATGGCGCCGGGCCCGACGTCTTGCAGGCCAAAGGCTTTTGCCAGTGCGGCACGATCGATAAACGGAAACGCGACGTGCACAGCGGGGTCTTTACGATCGGCGTATTCAACCTCAGCCTCGGCCAAGGCCGAGCCGCAATCAAAGCACCAGTTCACGGGCTTGAGGCCCCTAAAGATATAGCCTTTGTCTAGGATTCGACCCAGCGCACGAATTTCGTTGGCCTCGTTGCTGAAGTTCATGGTCAGGTAGGGGCGGTTCCAGTCGCCCAGCACGCCGAGTCGTTCAAAATCCTTTTTTTGGCGTTCGATTTGCTCAAGCGCGTAGGCGCGCGCCTTGGCTTGCACTTCAGCAACTGGCAAATGTTTGCCGTATTTTTTTTCAATCTGAATTTCAATGGGCATGCCGTGGCAATCCCAGCCCGGCACATAGGCTGCATCGAAGCCGGCCATGTTGCGGCTTTTGACGATGACGTCTTTTAGGATTTTGTTGACCGCATGCCCAATGTGGATGTCACCGTTCGCGTAGGGCGGGCCGTCGTGCAGTAAAAACGTGGGGCGCCCTTTGCTGGCCTCGCGAATCGCCTGATAGACGCGTTTTTCTTGCCATTGTGCCACCCACAGGGGTTCACGACGAGGCAGGTCGCCGCGCATCGGAAACGGAGTGTCGGGCAGATTGAGTGTTTGTTTATAGTCCATGGGGCGCAAAATAAGCCCGCGCATGCTGTGCATCGGCATGCATGGCGGCAGTCAAAGTTGGGAGATCAGGAAACTTCTCTTCGTCTCGAAGGTGTTTGAGAAGCTCAACGCGGATGAGTTTACCGTATGCATCGATATTGACATCGAAAAGATGGGTCTCGAGCAAGATGCGGCCATCGTCTTCGACGGTTGGACGTACGCCCAAGCTTGCAACGCCAGACAACGCGGTTTGCGCTAAGCCGTGAACGCGCACAACATAGATCCCCGAGCGGGCGGCACACCGAGGGGTGACGCGCATATTCAAGGTGGGCATATTGAGGGTGCGGCCCAGTTTTTTGCCGTGCACGACGTGACCGGTCATGGTGTAGGGACGCCCGAGCAGGCTTTGGGCTTGTGCCAGATCGCCGGTGGCCAACGCGGCACGGACCTCAGAGCTTGACACACGATGGCCGTTGAGGTCTTTGACTTCAGAGAGCGTATCGACGTGCAGGCCATGCTGCGCCCCGATTTTTTTAAGCAGCGCGACATCGCCCGAGCGCTGTCTGCCAAAGCGAAAGTCTTCGCCAACAATGAGCCATTTCGCCTGAAGACCTTGAATTAAGAGTTTTTCGATGAAGTCTTGCGCCGACATCTCGGCAAATGCCCGGTTAAAACGTGCAAGGACGACTTGCTCAATGCCGGCCTGCTCGAGTGCACAGAGTTTGTCGCGCAGGCCGTTAATTTGAGGCGGCGATAGCTCAGGGCGCCGGTTTTGCTCGGCGAAAAACTGTCGGGGATGGGGCGCAAACGTTAAGACGGTTGGCACCAACGCACCCCCGCGCGCACCCCCGCGCGCGGCGTCTGCCACCTGACTGAGCATGGCGAGATGCCCTAAATGGACGCCGTCAAAGTTACCGATAGACAACGCGGTGGGCCGACGCAACAGCGGGGCGCGAGCTTGGCGAAAAATGCTGAAAGAGGTGTTCACGAGCAACAGTTTACAATTTCGTACTGTCTTGTTTATGAAAACCCATGTCCGAACCCCAAATTTTGCGCTGTCGCTTCGTTATTTTGATCTCTGGCCAAGGGTCAAACATGCAAGCGCTTGTGCACGCATGCCAGTCAAAGGCGTGTGCGGGCGAGGTGGTCGCGGTGATTTCTAACCGGGCTCAGGCAGGCGGTCTGCGGTGGGCCCAAGACCGGGGCCTGGCCACTGAGGTGGTGCCTCATGTCGATTTTGCGACTCGCGAAGCGTTTGACGCGGCGCTGTCTGCTGTGATCGACCGCTACGCGCCAGATTACGTGCTGCTGGCTGGCTTTATGCGCATCTTGACGCCGGCCTTCGTCGAGCATTACGCTGCGCGCCTGGTGAATATTCATCCGTCCCTGTTGCCAGCCTTTCCGGGGATGCACACCCATGCGCAAGCTTTAGCAACAGGGGTGCAATGTCACGGTTGCACCGTGCATTTTGTGACGTCGGTGCTTGATCACGGGCCGATCATTGCGCAAGGTGTGGTGCCCGTCTTAGCGAATGACACCCCCGAAACGCTCGCGGCACGAGTCTTGACCGTTGAGCATCAGGTGTATCCTCAAGTTGCAATCTGGCTCGCACAGTCGCGAGTCCAACTCATGCCCGATCAGCGCGTTCAGGTTGAAGGTGTGCCCAGGCGCTTATTTGTATCGGAGCACACTCAGTGATTGATTTTAAAAAAACAAAACGACACCCTTCACCAGCTGGGTCAGAGAAAAAAAGTGGCATAACAGGGGCCTCGCGCCCGGGCACAAAAGAGGCTGCACGAGAAGCCGCGCGTGCCAGCGGCACGGCCTTGCCCCGCAAAGGCTCTGCCACCGAACGACTCATGAACGCGACGCCGTTTGCGCAGCGCTCGGGCGGTGGCTATTCTGGCGACCGAGCGCCCGGCCCGCGCGGCGAACCGCAACAATCGACCTACACCGGGCGGGTGAAGCCCCGATTGCCGCCCATGACGATTCGCTTAGACCAGATTCGGCAGGTGCTTGACGAGGTCTTAACCTGGCGTTTTGCGGCAGACTCTGTGGTGTCGCACTGGTTTAGAGCGCATCCCAAGCTTGGCGTGCGCGACCGCGCCGAGGTGGCTGAGGTGGTGTACGACGTGCTGCGCAACTTGAGACGTTACCGTCAGTTAGCCGAGAGCGGTGTCGGGAATGCGGTGCGTCGCCTGGCGATTCAAGGCGCCATTGTGATGATTGACAATGGTCGAGTGCGCGAAGTGCTCGATCCGGGTGAAATCGCCTGGCTCGATCGTCTTGCGCAAATTGACGAGCAGTCCTTGGCGGTCGAGGTGCGCACAAGTCTGCCAGACTGGCTGTTTGAGCGACTGCAACACATGCCCGATCTTGAACAACTGGCACACGCTTTGAATCAGCCCGCGGCGCTCGATATCCGAGTCAACCCAATGAAGGCTGAGCGCGACGAGATGTTGGCCGATTTGACGCGTGGTAACGCAGTGCGGCACGCGCCGGTTGCGACGCCCTATTCACCCTGGGGGATTCGTCTGACCGGTCGACCCACCATGAATAAGTGGCATCAGTTCGAACACGGTTTAATCGAGGTACAAGACGAAGGCAGCCAACTACTCGCTTTATTGGTTGGCCCGAAGCGTGGCGAAATGGTGGTTGATTTTTGCGCCGGTGCGGGTGGTAAGACCTTGTTGTTGGGTGCGCTGATGCGCTCAACGGGGCGCCTATACGCGCTAGATGTTTCGGCAACCCGACTCGCAAAAGCTAAACCACGCTTTGCCCGTAGTGGTTTGTCAAATATTGTGCCGGTCGTGCTTGAGCACGAAAACGATACGCGCGTCAGACGCCTGGCCGGTAAAGCCCATCGTGTCTTGGTTGATGCCCCGTGCAGTGGGGTTGGAACCTTGCGTCGTAATCCAGACCTAAAATGGCGCCAGTCGGTGCAAAGTTTGCAAGAACTTACGGCTTTGCAGGCTCGGATTTTGGCGAGCGCCTCGCGTTGCGTCGCACCGGGTGGGCGTTTGGTTTACGCCACCTGCAGCGTCTTGGTCGAAGAAAATCAGGCTCAAGCCGAGCGGTTTTTGGCAGAACATCCAGATTTTGTCTTGCTTGACGCCGCACAGTTGCTTGCGGCGCGCACGCCCTTACAGCTTGAAGGCCCCTATTTGAATCTCAGGCCAGACGTGCACGGTACCGATGGCTTTTTTGCTGCAGTCTTTGAACGCCGCAAGGCCGGTGCTTTGACCGAGCCTGAGGCCCAGACGCCTGAAGCGGGGCAGACGCTTATGTCTGAGGTGGCTGAGGTGTCTGAGGTGGCTGAGGCGAAGAAACCAAGTCGAGTAAAGAAGCCTAAAAAAGTTGCAGAAGCGGCACCAGCGGCAGAATTGGCCGCGCCCGCTGAGCCGGCACGGGTCGCAGCACCCGCCTCGGCGATCGACGCTTTTGCAGCGTTTCTTGCTAAAGAAGAGGACAGGGCGGATCAGTCAGGCCTGGCAGACTCTGAGGATTCAAAACCTTCGAAGCCTGCTAAAAAGCCAAGAGCCAGTCAAGTCGCAGGGCGCACAAAAAAGGCTTAATCGCTTGATTTTACGCAAAAACCATGTGGGTTTTGTCGGGTGAAAGCGACGGGGTAGGCTAAAATGCACCTGACTATTTTGTCGTAGGCGGTCTATTTATTTATGAATGAAATCATTTCCTTTGTCGCCGGTGGTTTGTTGCAGGCGTCTTGGTGGCAAGTTGCCTTGATTGCGCTGGGTCTCACCCACGTCACAATTGCCGCAGTTACCATCTTTTTGCATCGCAGCCAAGCGCACCGCGGCCTAGACTTGCATCCGGCCGTCATGCATTTTTTCCGGTTTTGGCTGTGGCTGACAACTGGCATGGTCACAAAAGAGTGGGTGTCAATCCATCGCAAGCACCACGCGCGCTGCGAACGCGAGGGGGACCCTCATTCTCCGATGATGTATGGCATCAGCAAGGTACTGTTTAGCGGTGCTGAACTCTATCGGCACGAGTCGAAAAACGCTGAAACCTTGTCAAAATTTGGTCACGGCACGCCTGATGACTGGGTTGAGCAACATATTTATGCTCGCTACAGCGCCCGTGGGATCTTGATCATGCTAGCAATTGACGTCGCGCTTTTCGGCGCCTTGGGCCTGACGGTCTGGGCGATTCAAATGGCGTGGATTCCGTTTTGGGCCGCTGGCGTTGTCAACGGCGTGGGTCACTTTTTTGGCTATCGCAATTTTGCTTCGCCCGACACTAGCACCAACGTGTTCCCGATTGGTATTTTGATCGGTGGCGAAGAACTCCACAATAACCACCACGCCTTCGGCACGTCAGCTAAGTTCTCAAGCAAATGGTACGAACTTGACATCGGTTGGATTTATATTTTGGGCTTACAAGCCGTTGGTTTGGTTAAGATCAAAAAAGTCGCCCCCCGTCTGAGGCTTGAGGCGAGCGGCAAAGCTGGGGTGGATGCGCGCACTCTGCAAGGTGTGATTGCCCATCGGTTTGAGATTCTTGAGCGCTACACCAGCATCATGAAAGTCGCTTGTCGTGCTGAGCTCGCTCGCCTGAAAACTTCACCGGCGCAAGACTCAGATACCAGTCACACAGATGCGCTTACTGCGGCCACGCAGTGGCTTGGGCGTGGCGATGAGACCTTGCCCGCTACCGAGCGAGCGCGCATCGATCAAGCCTTATCGCAGACCGCTGCGCTTGCAACCTTGGTGCAAATGCGACACGAGCTGGTCAAACTTTGGGATAGCTCCACCGCCTCGAGCGAGCAACTGCTGCACGAATTGCAAAACTGGTGCCAACGTGCCCAGCAAAGCGGTATCGCTAGCCTTGAAGAGTTCGCCTTACGCCTACGCCGCTATGCGGCATGATCGACAAACTTAACGCACCTCAGCGCGAGGCAGTCACACTGGCCGCGCAACACGCGTTAGTACTGGCAGGTGCGGGCAGTGGTAAGACGCGTGTGCTCACCACACGCATGGCCTGGTTGATTCAAACGGGACAAGTCAGCCCGCAAGGCTTGCTCGCCGTGACTTTTACCAACAAAGCAGCACGCGAAATGCTAGCGCGTGTGTCAGCGCTCATGCCGCTTGATCCGCGCGGTTTGTGGATTGGCACCTTTCACGGGCTGTGTAATCGTATGCTCAGGGCGCATCACCGCGATGCGGGTTTGCCTCAAGCCTTTCAGATTTTAGATACGTCCGATCAGCTCGCCGCGATCAAACGCTTGCTTAAAGCCAACGCGGTCGATGACGAAAAGTATCCTCCGCGCGATGTTCAGCGCTTTATCAATGGCGCAAAAGAAGACGGCCAACGCCCAGGCGATGTTGAGGCGTTTGACAGCTTTCGTCGGCGCATGATCGAGATCTATACCCTTTACGAGGCGCAGTGTCTGCGCGAGGGGGTGGTAGATTTCCCAGAGTTGTTATTACGCGCCTACGAACTGCTGTCGCGTAACGAGCCGATTCGTTCGCACTACCAACGGCGGTTTCGTCACGTGTTGGTTGACGAGTTTCAAGATACCAACACACTGCAATACAAATGGCTCACCCTGTTAGCCGGTGGCGGCGCCATCATGTTTGCAGTGGGTGATGATGATCAATCTATCTACGCGTTTCGCGGCGCGAATGTTGGCAATATGGCTGACTTTGAGCGCGACTACGCGCATGGCACGGTGATTCGTCTTGAACAAAACTACCGCTCGTTTGGGCACATCTTAGATGCTGCAAACGCATTGATTAGTCACAATGATGGGCGGTTAGGTAAAAATCTTTGGACAGAGCAGGGCGAGGGCGAGCAAATCAGGGTGGTTGAGCAATCGACCGATCTACTCGAGGCTCGGTGGCTAGTGGATGAGGTCAGAGGGTTGATCTCTGATGGGCGCGATCGCAGCCAAATTGCGGTGCTTTACCGAAGCAATGCTCAGTCGCGTGTGATTGAACACGGCTTATTTTCGGCTGGCATTGCCTACAAGGTTTACGGTGGCTTGCGCTTTTTTGAGCGACAAGAGGTCAAGCACGCACTGGCTTATTTGCGTCTCATGGCCAACGCCAATGATGACACTTCGTTTATGCGAGTGGTGAATTTTCCGCCTCGCGGGATTGGTGCACGCACGCTTGAACAATTAGGCGATCAAGCAAAGGCCTTTGATACCAGTTTGTCAGGTGCTGTGGCGCGTGTGGCGGGCAAGGGCGGTTCGAACCTAGCCCAGTTTGCCTTGATGATTCAGCGCTTGGCACTCGAAACGCGTGACTTGCCTTTACCCGAAATGGTCGAGCACGTCATTGCTCAAAGCGGTTTGATCGAACACTATCAGCAAGATCGCGAAGGTACGGATCGCATCGAAAACTTGAACGAACTCGTGTCCGCTGCGGCAGCCTTTGCCTCAGAGGCAAACGTGTCGGGTTTGCCGGCAGGCGTCGTGATGGTGTCTGATGCGCAAACCCGCACTCTGGATTCAATGCCCGCTGAGATAGGGCTTGTCGAGCCCTCAGCGCGGTTGGTAGGCTCGGGTGTTGACGGGTCTGACATCGATGTTGCAGATTCAAGTGTTGAGATGTCCTCTGCTCAATTGGCAGACGCTAGCGTCAGTCTCGCAGAAGGCTCCTTCGCCTCATTCGAAGGCGGCTTTGGTGGCTTGTCGCCCCTCACAGCCTTTTTGTCGCATGCCTCGCTTGAAGCAGGTGATAACCAGGCGCAGGCCGGCCAAGACGCCGTGCAACTCATGACCGTGCACGCAGCCAAGGGGCTTGAGTTTGATGCGGTTTTTATTACCGGTTTAGAAGAGGGGCTTTTCCCTCACGAAAACAGTATTCTCGAGCAAGCCGGGCTCGAAGAAGAGCGTCGTTTGATGTATGTGGCGATCACGCGCGCACGCGAGCGGCTGTATTTTAGTTTGGCGCAAAGCCGCATGCTGCACGGGCAAACGCGTTATGCGATGCGTTCGCGGTTTTTATCCGAGGTGCCCGATGCGCACCTTAAATGGCTGACGCCCAAGCAGGGCTTTGTTGATTCTGAGCCGCGCTGGAAATCCAGCATTGACAGTGGTGGCGCAACCTACGGTCGGCAAGGTGCTGGGGCGCATGCTGCGGTTGCGCCGCGCTCAGTGACAACAGGTGTCACGGTTGGCGCGCAACAGTTTCGAATTGGTCAGGGCGTGCGGCACGGTCGCTTTGGCGAGGGCACCATCATCGGCTTGTCAGGCAGCGGCCTGGATGCACAAGCGCAGATTCAGTTTCGCGAAGTCGGCGCAAAAACGCTTGCGCTTGGCGTGGCCAAGCTCGAGATTACACAAAGTTAGTCCTGCGTCTAAGCAAATGCTTCTAGTTGCGTTTGCAGTTCAAGCCAGGTTTGCTCTAGGCTTGCGGCGCGTTTGGTGAGCTCGCCGTGCTCGGCCAAAATTCGGACGCACTCGTCTTTACGGGCCTCGGTATAGAGCTCGGCATCGGCGATCGTGGCATCTAGCGCTTTGAGTTTGCCTTGAACCTGTTCAAGCTCTTTTTCAAGTTTCGTGACTTGCTGTTCGAGCGGTTTGCGCAGCTGCGCGGCGTGTTGTCTGAGTTCGGCGTTTTCGCGCTTGTTCTGTTTGCGCTCTTGCGTAGACGGTGACGCCAGCGTCGCCCGCTGTGCAGCTTCTTGTGCAGCAACTTGGGCGGCTAGCGCGGCTTTTTCAGAGGCTGTCATTTTGTCAGAGGCACGACTCGCTGTGCGGGCAGCCGCCTCTTGTTTGCGCGCACGCGCCTGGTGCTGGGCCAGCCAGTCGCGATAGTCTTCTAGATCACCATCAAATTCTTGTACCCCACCATCGGCGACGATCCAAAAGTTATCCACTGTTGTTCGTAGCAAATGTCGGTCGTGCGAGACCAGCAACATGCTGCCACCAAACTCAGCTAAGGCGGTGGTTAAGGCTTCACGGGTTTCGACATCTAAGTGGTTGCTCGGTTCATCGAGCAGCAACAGGTTTGGCTTTTGCCAGACAATTAACGAGAGCGCCAAGCGCGCTTTTTCGCCACCCGACATGGGCTCGACGGTATCCGTGACACGATCACCTCCAAAGCCAAAGCCGCCCAAATAGTTGCGTAACTCTTGTTCGCGCGTGCCGGGCGCGATACGCGATAAATGTTGCAAGGGGCTGCTTGCCAAATCGAGCATATCAAGCTGATGTTGAGCAAAGTAGCCCACCTCAAGTCCGCGTGAAGCAAGGCGGGTGCCGCCTTGCACCTCAAGCTCGCCGGCCAGCGTTTTGACTAAGGTGCTTTTGCCTGCACCATTCACACCAAGAACGCCGATGCGGTCACCACCACGCACCATCAGTTTGACGTTGCGTAAAATCGATACTTGTTTACCGTGTTCAGTGGTGTAGCCCGCAAACATATCATCAAGCACAAGCAAGGGATCTGGCATGCTTTTGGGCGAGGGGATTCGAATGTCGATTCCCGATTCGGCACGAATCGGTGCCATGAGATCCATGCGAGCCAGCGCTTTGACGCGACTTTGTGCTTGTTTAGCTTTGGATGCCTTGGCTTTGAAGCGGTCAATAAACCCTTGCAGTCGTGCAGATTCGCGCGTTTGCTTGTCAAACGCTATTTTGGTTTGCCTGAGACGTTCGGCCCGTTGCGTAACAAAATCCTCATAGCCGCCTTTATAGCGAACCAGTTTAGCCTGATCAAAGTGCAAAATCGTTTGCGCGACAGCATCTAAAAACTCGGTGTCGTGCGAGATCAACAATACGGTGCCCTGGTAGGCTGCCAACCATTTTTCAAGCCACAGCATGGCGTCAAGGTCAAGGTGGTTGGTTGGCTCGTCAAGCAGCAGTAATTCAGAAGGCGCCATCAACGCGCGCGCCAGAGCCAGGCGCATGCGCCAGCCGCCCGAAAAGCTATCAACAGGCTCTGACCATTGTTCGGGTGTAAAGCCCAGGCCCGCTAATAATTGTTCGGCGCGTGACACAGCCGTCCAGGCATCGGCCTCGATCAGTTCGGCTTCGAGTTCGGCGATGCGTGAGCCTTGCTCTTGCGCGTGGTCATCGCTGGTGTGCGCAGTATCGTCAAGCAGTGCACGTTGGGTTTGTAAGTGCCGCAGGTGCGTGTCGCCATCAATCACGAACTCGCGCGCAGCGTCAGCGCTGTCTGCGATCTCTTGCCTGACGCTGGCAATGCGCCAACCCGTCGGAAAATCAAGCCGTCCGGCATCAGCATCAATTTCGTGTTGGATTAAGGCAAACAAGGTCGACTTACCCGCACCATTTTTACCAACAAAGCCAACACGCTCGCCTGGGTGAACCACAAAATCGGTTTGATCGATGAGTACTTTTGCGCCGCGTCTAACGGTTAAGCCAGTTGCACGGATCACGACGAAAATTGCTCACGCGTCAGTAATAAAATTTGATTTGAGGCTTGCGCCGTATCAAGCCACACGGGCTCAAGTTCAGGAAAGGCGGCTTCAAAATGCGCGCGTTCGTGTCCAATTTCAAGCACAAGAATACCTTGGTCGTTTAAATGAGCAGGCGCTTGCTCGAGAATGGTGCGCACGAGATCCATGCCGTCGTCACCACCGGCTAACGCGAGAGCGGGCTCGTGTTGATACTCGGGGGGAAGTGCAAGCATGGATTGACTATTGACGTATGGTGGATTGCAAAGGATCAGATCGTAACGCGCTGACACGGGTAGGGGGTCAAACAAACTGCCGTGGTGCAGCGTTAAGCGATCGGTCAAAACGTGTTCGGTAACATTGCGGGCGGCGACCTCGAGGGCTTGCGCCGAAATCTCAGTGGCATCCACAAAGGCTTCAGGAAACTGATGGGCGGCAATGATGGCTAAGCACCCCGAGCCCGTGCACAGATCTAAGATGCTAGTGAGCTCGTACGGATCGAGGACCCACGGACTCAGTTGCGTCATGAGTAATTCGGCGATGGGTGAGCGCGGCACGATCACCCGCTCGTCAATATAAAACGCATAACCTTGCAGCCAGGCTTCGTGGGTGAGGTAGGGCGCTGGCACCCGTCGCTCACAACGCGCATCGATATACTGCAATGCTTGTTGCCGCTCTTCGGGTAGCACGCGCGCATCCATGAAGGGCTCGAGTTGATCGGGCGGCAGATGCAAGGCGCTGAGCACGAGGTAAACAGCCTCATCCCAAGCGTTGTCTGAGCCGTGGCCAAACGACAGCTTGGTTTGATTAAAGCGCGAGACGCCGTAGCGAATTAAGTCGCGTACGGTTTGCAGCGCTTCGCGCGAGGCGTCCATGATTGTTTTAGGCTCGCAGCAAATCGTTAATGCTAGTTTTTGCACGCGTTTGCGCGTCGACCCGCTTGACGATGATGGCGCAGTTCAAACTGTGTGTGCCATCGGCTGAAGGCAACGAGCCAGGTACCACGACTGAGCCCGAAGGCACACGGCCGTAGTGGGTCTCTTTAGTCTCGCGATCATAGATACGGGTGCTTTGCGATAAAAATACACCCATGGCCAAGACGCTGTTCTCTTCGACGATCACGCCTTCGACAACTTCAGAGCGTGCGCCAATGAAGCAGTTGTCTTCGATGATGGTGGGGTTGGCTTGCAGAGGTTCGAGCACGCCACCAATACCAACGCCACCCGACAGGTGTACGTTTTTACCAATTTGCGCGCACGAACCGACAGTGGCCCAGGTGTCGACCATGGTGTTTTCGTCGACGTAAGCGCCGATATTGACGTAAGACGGCATCAGCACCACGTTGCGGCCGATAAAGCAGCCACGCCGCGCCACGGCGGGCGGCACAACACGATAGCCGCTCGCTTGAAAATCAGCTTGGCTGAAGTCAGCGAATTTAAGCGGTACTTTGTCGTAGAACTGCATCGGGGCCTGACCCATGACGCCATTGTCATTCAGGCGAAACGACAGCAAAACGGCTTTTTTAATCCATTGATGCACCACCCAGCTGCCCTTGATTTTTTCAGCAACGCGCAGGCTGCCGGTATCGAGCGCATCAAGGGTGTGAGCGACAGCCTCTCGTACGCTCGCGCTGGCCGCGGTCGGTGACAAGTTGGTGCGATCTTCCCAACCGCTTTCAATGGCGTTTTGCAAATCTAAGGTCATGACAGGCCTTTATAAAATAAAAGAGTGAGTGATACGAGCGGTTAACTAAATAACGAAATGACTAGACGAACATTATGTTTTACGCACAAAGTCTGCAATACGCTGTGCCGCCTCGACACAATCGGCCAGCGGGGCGACCAGGGCGATCCGAATGCGATTTTGCCCAGGGTTCACACCGTTGACCGTGCGGCCAACATAACTGCCGGGTAAGGTCGTGACGTTCGTGTGGGTCAGCAGGTCGCGCACGAACTCTGCATCAGGGTCTTTGGTGCCGGCCCAAAGGTAAAACGAGGCGTCGGGCCGCTTGACATCGAGCACAGGCTCAAGAATTGGCAGCACAGCATCGAATTTGGCGCGGTACTGCTGCCGATTGTCGATGACGTGCGCCTCGTCTTGCCAAGCAGCAATGCTGGCCGCAGACACAACGGGTGACAAGGCACTGCCGTGGTAGGTGCGGTAGAGCAAAAATTTAGCCATCAGGGCGGCATCGCCTGCGACAAACCCAGAACGCATGCCCGGCACGTTTGAACGCTTGGATAAACTTGAAAAACTGACTAGGTTGCGAAAATCAGTGCGCCCCAGTTTGACAGCCGCTTGCATACCGCCCAAGGGAGGATTGGCCTCGTCAAGATAGATCTCTGAATAGCATTCGTCAGAGGCGATCACAAAGCCATAGCGATCCGATAATTCAAACAGTGCTCGCCATTCAGGAAGGTTCATGACGTTGCCGGCAGGGTTGCCTGGCGAGCAGATGAACAACAGTTGGGTACGTGCCCAGATCTCGCTGGGTACTGTTGACCAGTCGCAGCCAAAATTTAGTTTTGGGTCTGAATTGACGTAGTGGGGCGTGGCGCCACCCAAAAGGGCCGCACCCTCATAGATTTGATAAAACGGATTTGGGCACACCACGATGCCGCTTTTAGTCGAATCAAGCACGACCTGGGCAAAGGCAAACAGAGCCTCACGCGAACCCAAAACCGGCAATACCTGTGTTTCCGGGTTTGGGCAGGGGATGCCGTAGCGTTTGCCAATCCATTGGCTGATCGCCTCGCGCAGACGTGGATCACCCTTGGTAGGCGGGTAGACCGACAGGCCGTCAAGTGCGCCCACGATGGCGTCTTTGACGCACTGTGGCGCGGCGTGTTTGGGTTCGCCAATCGATAAATTGATCGCTCGCAGACCAGCAGGCGCGGTGCCCGCCTGAGCCAGTAACAGGCGCAGTTTTTCGAACGGATAGGGCTGCAAAGTGTCGAGACGTGGATTCATTTACGTATTTTAACCAAATGCGCGGAAATCCTCCCCGTTCAGGGGGAGGATGAATAGCGCGGACACCGCAGGTGTCCCTGTTTTTAGCTGATTCAGGTCTGGGCGGTTGTTCGATGTCTTGGTAAACGATCGCGGTAGCGGTTCTGCAGCACACTGTCAACTTCGTCTTTGTTGAAGGTAGCAAGGCAATATTTCGTTACAAAGAACAAGTTTTTGTTGTAAAGATTCAGTGAATTTTTACCTGACAGATACAAGTTTTACACAGGTGATTTGGTGATTTACCTTGATAGCGCAAATATAATTCAAGGTATGAAACGCTTGCAGGCCTACAAATTTCGGATTGAACCAAACGGTGAGCAACAG
>CAMCZQ010000087.1 GCA_945887835.1 Bordetella parapertussis
AATAACTGGAAAAAGGCGAAAACCAAAGTTCAGAAGATTCACACCGCGATAGCGAATGCCAGAAAAGATTTCCTGCATAAGACCAGTACCACGCTCAGCCAAAACCACGCGCTCGTATGTATTGAGGATTTGCAGGTCAAGAACATGTCGCGGTCCTCGAGGGGTAATCGCGAGCAGCACGGTAAAAAGGTCGCGCAGAAGTCCGGCCTGAACCGTTCTATCCTTGACCAAAGCTGGGGTGAATTCAGGCGACAACTCGACTACAAAGCCCAGTGGAACGGCGGCATATTGCTGGCCGTACCGCCGCAGCACACAAGCCAAATGTGTCCGGCCTGCGGCCATGTATCAAAAGAGAATCGACAAACACAAGCAAAATTCCTGTGTATCGATTGCGGCTATGAAAATCACGCTGACGTTGTCGGCGCGATCAATGTTTTAGAGCGGGGATACCGCTTGTTAGCCCGTGGAGAGTCGGTGCAGTCAGACCACTCAATGAAGCAGGAACCCACCGAAGTGACTCAGGCAGCGTTTGCCTGAGCACCGTAGGAATCCCCGTCCTTTGCGCGCAAGCGGCAGTCATCGACTGAGGGCGGGGAGGATGTCAACTGGATAAAAAGACAGCGTTGGTACTCTTCAGGCGTTTTTCATGACCTCGGCCATGGCTTTGGCTACCACATCGATGTTTTTGCTATTCAGCGCGGCCACACAAATTCGGCCACTGCTGACCGCGTAGATGGCGTGTTCAGTACGCAAGCGCTCGACCTGAGGCGCAGTCATCCCCGAGAACGAGAACATGCCGCGCTGCTTCATCACAAAATTGAAGTCTTGCATGGCGCCGTACTGTGCCAGTTTTTCGACAATCTGGCGGCGCATCAGGCGGATCCGGTCGCGCATGCCGGCAAGCTCTTGATCCCAAAGGGCAAAAAGCTCGGGCGTCTTTAACACCGTGGACACGATCGTACCCCCATGTGTCGGTGGATTTGAATAGTTGGTACGAATCACGCGTTTGACCTGGCTGAGCACGCGATTGGACTCGTCTTGGCTGCCTGTGACAATGGTCAAAGCGCCAACGCGTTCGCCATACAGCGAGAAGGATTTTGAAAACGACGAACTGATGAACATCGTTATATCCAGAGCGGCAAAGATGCGTACGGCCGAGGCGTCTTGCTCTAGGCCATCGCCAAACCCTTGATAGGCGATGTCTAAGAAGGGAATGAGTTCGCCGGCTTGAATCACTTGTGCAACGGCCTGCCATTGCTCGGTTGTCAGATCCACACCGGTTGGGTTGTGGCAGCAGGCGTGCAAAACCGCAACGCTTTTAGCTGGCAGCGCTTTTAGACCCGCGAGCATGCCTTCAAAATTGAGCCCGTGTGTCTTTGCATCGTAGTAGGGATAGGTCACCACTTCAAAGCCAGCACGCTCAAAGAGCGCGCGGTGGTTTTCCCAGCTTGGGTCACTGATTGCGACCTTGGCGTTGGGTACCAATTGCTTGATGAAGTCGGCACCAATTTTGAGTGCACCGGTGCCGCCCAAGGCTTGCATGGTTAAGACGCGGCCAGCGGCGATCAGCGCCGAGTTTTTGCCCAGCACCAGCTCTTGCGCACCTTTGTTGTAGCTCGCGATCCCTTCGATCGGTAAGTAGCCGTGTGCAGCGGCCGCCTCAACGCGTGCCACCTCAGCGGTGCGTACGGCCTTGAGCAGGGGGATTTTGCCGTTGTCGTCGTAATAGACGCCCACACCCAAATTGACTTTGGTTGTACGGGTGTCGGCATTAAATTGTTCGTTTAAGCCCAGGATTGGATCGCGGGGGGCAAGTTCAACGGCTTGAAAGAGGGTGCTCATGTGGGTTTTAGTGTGCAAGAAGGAAGAGTGACAAGGTTGGGGTAGACGTACGCATTTTCACAGAACATAATGGCGGGTTGCCCTCAGACCGAGGGGTATCCCGAATAAGTCTAGCATGGCCACCCGCAAGAGCAAACAAACCACCGAGCAATCGCTGCCAGAACAACTGTCAGGACAGGCTGTGGACATCCCGCAGGCTATCCCCTACGTGCCTGAGCCCGTCGATACCATCTACAACGCAGCCATCTCAACCGGCAACGAGAAGGGGCGGTTTATCGATTATCCCGATAGCCCCTTTCACCTGTACCAACCCTATCCCCCTGGCGGTGATCAGCCCCGCGCGATTGATTTGCTTGAGCAGGGCGTGTGCGACGGTTTGATGTCGCAAACGCTGTTGGGTGTGACGGGCTCGGGCAAAACGTTCACGATGGCGAATATGATTGCGCGCCTGGGTAGGCCTGCACTGGTATTGGCCCCCAACAAAACGCTGGCCGCGCAACTGTATGCCGAGATGCGTGAGTTTTTTCCGAAAAATGCGGTCGAGTATTTTGTGTCGTATTACGACTACTACCAACCCGAAGCGTACGTACCGACCCGCGATTTGTTCATCGAAAAAGATTCCTCGATCAACGAGCATATTGAACAGATGCGCTTGTCGGCCACCAAAAGTTTGCTCGAGCGGCGCGATACCATTATCGTTGGCACAGTGTCTTGCATTTACGGTATTGGTAACCCCGCTGATTATCACGCCATGGTATTGATTTTACGAACGGGCGATCGTATTGCCCGGCGCGAAATCCTCGAGCGCTTAGTCGCCATGCAGTACGAGCGTAACGATCTTGAGTTTACGCGCGGCACCTTTCGTGCGCGCGGTGAAACGATCGATATTTTTCCGGCCGAAAGCGCCGAGCTTGCGGTGCGCTTGACGCTGTTTGATGACGAAGTTGAAAGCCTGGAATTATTCGACCCCTTGACTGGCAAGGTGCGTCAGAAGGTTCCGCGTTTTACCGTGTATCCGGGTTCGCATTACGTCACGCCACGCGACACGGTGTTGCGCGCGATCGAGACGATCAAGCAAGAGCTGCGCGAACGCGTCAAACAATTCGTTGATTCTGGTCACCTGGTCGAAGCGCAACGCATTGAGCAGCGCACTCGCTTTGATCTTGAGATGCTGTCTGAACTTGGTTTTTGTAAAGGGATCGAAAACTATTCGCGACACTTGTCTGGTGCTGCGCCGGGCGACCCGCCGCCCACGATGATTGATTACCTGCCGCGCGATGCGTTGATGTTTATCGACGAAAGCCATGTCACGATCGGGCAGTTAGGTGGCATGTATCGTGGGGATCGGGCTCGCAAAGAAACGCTCGTGAATTATGGTTTTCGCTTGCCCTCGGCGATGGATAATCGCCCTTTAAAAATGGAAGAGTTTGAAACCCGCATGCGTCAGTGCGTGTTCGTGTCTGCCACACCAGGCAATTACGAACAGGCCCATTCTGACCACGTGGTTGAACAGGTGGTGCGTCCAACGGGCTTGGTGGATCCCATCGTCGAGGTTCGCCCAGCCCGCACACAGGTTGACGACTTGTTGGGCGAAATTAAATTGCGTACCGCGGTGCAAGAGCGTGTGCTGGTGACGACCCTGACCAAGCGCATGGCTGAGGATTTGACCGACTACTTATCTGAAAGTGGTCAGCGCGTGCGCTACTTGCATTCAGATATCGACACGGTCGAGCGAGTGGAAATTATTCGTGATTTGCGTCTGGGTGTGTTCGACGTGCTGGTCGGCATTAACTTGCTGCGCGAGGGGCTCGATATCCCTGAAGTATCATTAGTGGCGATTCTCGACGCCGACAAAGAAGGCTTCTTACGCTCGGATCGCAGCTTGATTCAAACAATCGGGCGTGCCGCCCGTAACTTGAATGGTCGTGCCATTTTGTATGCCGATCGCGTGACGGATTCAATGAAGCGCGCCATGGGCGAGACCGAAAGGCGTCGCAATAAGCAACTGGCGTTTAACCTCGAACACGGAATCGAGCCACGCAGCGTGCGTAAAGCGGTGCGTGAACTGATCGATGGCATTGTGGCGCCAGCATTCAGAGAACAGCCCGAAGATTTGACCTCCTATGCGCTGCTTACCGATGAAAAAGCGTTGGCAAAAGAGTTCAAACGGCTTGAAAAACTGATGTTGGATCACGCCCGTAACTTAGAATTTGAACAGGCTGCCGCCGCGCGCGACGCTTTAAAGGTGCTAAAAGACCGAGTGCTGCTTTCTGGTGCGTAATCAGACTCATAAAGCTTTGTGTCGGTGCATCAACTGACAGGTTTAGCAGGGGTTTTAAATCTTTTTTTCTTTAAAAAAGGATTTTTTCACTATATGGACTGAGTCGTATCTTTAGGATTTATCGTAAGTGTTTGAAATTAAATAATAAAAATTAAGATTATGGGTTGCAAACACCACTGTCATCGATGTGAAAAATATCTAGACATGTTAGGGGTTTTCCCGCACAATATGCACCATGATGACAAAAGTTCTTTTCGTATGCACGGGTAACATTTGCCGCTCTCCCAGTGCTGAAGGCGTTTTCCGCCACCTAATCAAAGAAGCCGGCCTCGCTGAGGTCGTGGGCATTGATTCTGCCGGCACCCATAACTTTCACCTTGGTGAGGGTGCAGACCCTCGCGCACTTGCTGCATCACGCAAGCGAGGCTACGACATCACTGAACACGTTGCACGTCAGGTCACGGTTGAAGATTACCGCGAATACGACCTGATTTTGGCAATGGACTGGGAAAACCTGTCTGCCATGCAGCAACAGTGCCCTAAATTGCATCAACATAAATTGATGTTATTGATGCGTTTTGCTAACGAATTCGAAGAAGCAACGGTCCCTGATCCTTACTATGGTGGACCCGAGGGCTTTGGTAAAGTGCTTGATTATCTTGAGGATTCTTGCCAAGGCGTGCTTGAACTGGTGCGCAAACGCGCAACCCAATACCAGGCTGCCTAACTTCTGACGCACCGCTCAGGTGCAGCGAGCTAAAAGTCAAAAAACCGTGCCAGGCGCGGTTTTTTTTCGGTACTGAGTTGTGGCTGCCTCAAGGTCTTTAGGGCTATACCCTAGCAAAACAGTCAAGAATTGTGTATACTTGAGTGGATTAGTCGGGTAAGTGGTTGCGTTGTGTAGCCATTTCGTTAAAAGGACTCTGTCATGCGACTCACCACCAAAGGGCGTTTTGCTGTTACCGCCATGATTGACCTAGCTTTGCGTCAGCAAAGCGGGCCAGTGACTTTATCGGCGATCAGTCAGCGACAAAATATTTCTCTGTCTTATCTTGAGCAGCTGTTTGGCAAGTTGCGTCGTCACGAGTTGGTTGAAAGTGTGCGCGGCCCCGGCGGCGGCTACACCTTGGCGCGTCTGGCGCGCACAATCACTGTGGCTGACATCATCTTCGCCGTTGATGAACCCATCGACGCCACCAGCTGTGCGGGTAAAACGGACTGTGCCACCGGTACAGATGGCAGGCAAGGCATCTGTATGACCCACGAACTCTGGTCAACCCTTAACCGCAAGATGGTTGATTTTCTTGATTCAGTTGCGTTGCAGGATTTGGTTGACCAACAGCGTTTGCGCCAAATCCAAGAGGCAAGTCAGGCCAGTGGTGCTGGCGTACGTGTCAATATGGTCAATACACCGCCAACGATTAAACAGCCTGCTGCCGCAAACGCCTAGGAGCTCTCAATGTCCTCATTACCGATTTATTTAGATTATTCAGCCACCACCCCTGTTGACCCCAAAGTGGTTGATAAGATGATTCCGTGGCTCTACGAGCACGCGGGTAATCCTGCGTCGCGCAGCCACGCCTATGGCTGGGAAGCCGAAGAGGCCGTCGAGCGCGCACGCGTTCAAGTGGCGTCTCTCGTCAATGCTGACCCACGCGAAATCGTCTGGACTTCAGGCGCAACTGAATCCAATAATCTCGCAATCAAAGGTGCTGCTGGCTTTTACGCAGAGCGTGGCAAACACATCATTACCATCAAAACCGAGCACAAAGCTGTGCTAGACCCCTGTCGCGAACTCGAGCGCCAAGGCTTCGAGGTCACTTACCTTGACGTCCAAGAAGATGGTTTGATTAATCTTGATGCCTTTAAAGCGGCCATTCGTCCTGACACGGTGTTGGTCTCGGTGATGTTCGTGAATAACGAAATTGGCGTGATTCAGCCAATCGCAACGCTTGGCGAAATTTGCCGCGAAAAGAACATCATTTTCCACGTTGACGCTGCCCAGGCAACGGGCAAGGTCAATATTGACCTGCAAACCCTTAAAGTCGATTTGATGTCGTTTTGCGCACACAAAACCTATGGCCCAAAAGGCATTGGGGCGCTTTACGTGCGTCGTAAGCCGCGTATTCGCATCGAAGCGCAAATGCACGGCGGTGGTCACGAGCGCGGTTTTCGTTCGGGCACACTCGCTACACACCAGATCGTGGGCATGGGCGAATGCTTTGCCCTGGCACAAGCCGAAATGGGTACTGAAAATGAGCGCGTGCGCATGCTGCGTGATCGTCTTTGGGCAGGCTTGTCGCAAATTGAAGAGGTCTACCTCAACGGCGACATCGAACAACGCGTACCGCACAACCTGAACGTCAGCTTTAACTATGTTGAGGGCGAGTCCCTGATCATGGCGATCAAAGAACTCGCGGTATCAAGTGGTTCCGCCTGCACGTCAGCGAGCCTTGAACCGTCTTATGTGTTGCGCGCCTTGGGGCGTAACGACGAGTTGGCGCATAGTTCGATTCGCTTTACCATCGGTCGCTTCACCACCGAAAAAGAAATCGACTTTGCGGTTGAGTTACTAAAAACACGTGTGGGTAAGCTGCGCGATATGTCACCACTTTGGGAAATGGCCAAAGATGGTATCGATATGAATTCGGTTCAGTGGGCCGCCCACTAAACGTATAAGTTGGAGATTACACATGGCATATAGCGAAAAAGTACTAGATCACTACGAAAACCCCCGCAACGTCGGCACCTTTGATAAGGGCGACGATCAGGTTGGCACAGGCATGGTGGGAGCACCAGCCTGTGGCGACGTGATGAAGCTGCAGATTCGTGTCAACGCCGACGGCATTATCGAAGATGCGCGCTTTAAAACCTATGGTTGTGGTTCTGCGATCGCCTCAAGCTCGCTGGTAACCGAGTGGGTCAAGGGTAAGACGCTTGATCAAGCGTTGACCATTCGCAATACCCAAATTGCACAAGAGCTTGCCTTGCCTCCTGTCAAAATCCATTGCTCGATTTTGGCTGAAGACGCGATCAAAGCCGCGGTTAAAGACTACAAAGACAAACACCAAGGATAAGCCATGGCTGTCACACTGACTGTTCAGGCCGCCGACCATATCGGCAAATATCTGCAAAAACGCGGCGGCGGGATTGGCTTGCGTTTAGGCGTACGCACTACCGGTTGTTCGGGTATGGCTTATAAGCTTGAGTATGTAGATGAGCCCGCCTCAGAAGATCAGGTCTTTGAAAGCTTTGGTGTCAAAGTATTTATTGATCCCAAGAGCTTGGCCTACCTTGAAGGAACTGAGCTCGACTATGCGCGCGAAGGCCTGAACGAAGGCTTTAAGTTTCGCAATCCCAATGAAAAGGCGACCTGCGGCTGCGGCGAATCGTTCACGGTATAACAGCCTGTGGACGTAACAGATCACTTTGCGCTGTTTGATTTGCCGCGTATCTTCGCACTAGATGCCGCGCAACTTGAGGCGGCCTGGAAGCATGTCGCACTAACCGTGCATCCCGATCGCTTTGCCCTGCGCTCAGCGCCCGAGCGCAGGGTCGCGATGCAGTGGAGTGCGCAAGCCAACGAAGCCTATCGGGTGCTCAGGCAGCCCTTGCTGCGTGCGCGTTATTTGTGCGAGCTTGCTGGCGCTGATTTGCAAATTGAAACCAATACGGCGATGGCACCTGAGTTCTTGGTGCAACAGATGTCTTGGCATGAACAGCTTGATGAATGCCTTGAGCATCCCGATCATTCTGGCGCGCGCGAGGCCTTAGCCCGCGAGATTGAGTTGGCGTTAACGCAATGCCAGCAGGCCGTATCCAAGGCGCTTGACGCTGAACAGTACACGCAAGCCGCTAGTCGTATCCGCGAGTGGATGTTTCTAGATAAATTAACCACTCAGCTCCAAACTATAGAAGTTTAAAACGTACCTATGGCTTTATTGCAGATTTCTGAACCGGGCGAATCGCCGGCCCCGCATCAACGACGCTTGGCAGTCGGAATTGATTTAGGGACAACACATTCGCTAGTGGCCTCGGTGCGCAGCAGTGTCGCAGAGGTTTTGCCCGACGAGTTGGGTCGCCATCTTGTGCCGTCGGCAGTTTTGTATCAAGCGGGCGGTACTGCCTTAATCGGTGTCGAGGCCTTGGCGCAGCAGGCGCAATATCCGCTTGACACCTTGGTGTCGGTGAAGCGCCTGATGGGGCGTTCTTACGAAGATGCAGTCGCCTCTGGTATGCCGTTTAATTTTGTGCGCGATAGCCAAAGCGTCAAAATCCATACTCAACATGCGGATGTGTCGCCAGTTGAGGTGGCCGCAAAAATTTTAGAGAAGTTGAGATTTTTGGCCGAAGGCACTTTGGGTGATGAGCTTGTGGGAGCGGTGATCACTGTGCCTGCGTATTTTGATGATGCTCAGCGTCAGGCAACGCGTGATGCTGCGCGCTTGGCTGGGCTTAATGTTTTGCGTTTATTAAACGAACCTACGGCGGCAGCGATTGCCTATGGGCTTGATCACGGCTCTGAAGGTTTGTATGCGGTCTTTGATTTGGGTGGCGGCACCTTTGATGTGTCGCTATTAAAGTTGACGCGCGGTGTGTTTGAAGTTGTGGCAACCGGCGGTGATACTGCCTTGGGTGGCGACGATTTTGACGCAGCCTTGGCTGATTATTTTGCTGGCGTGCATTGTCTGAATGATTTAGATCATGCTGCAAGGCGTGCGTTATTAAGTGCTTCGCGTCGCTTGCGTGAAGCCCTCACGGATCATGCCTCGCATACTGAAACCTTGCTGTTAGGTGCCGCAAAAATTGACTTGTCTTTAACACGTGTGGCGTTTGAAGCGCTTGCGCAGTCATTGGTTGAGCGCACGCTAGCCTGCGCGCGGCAAGTGTTAAAAGACGCTGGGCTGACAGCCAAAGACGTGCAGGGTGTCGTGATGGTGGGTGGGGCTACCCGCATGCCAGTTGTGCAGGCCGCCGTTCAAACTTTGTTTGGTAAAACGCCGCTAACGGATTTGGATCCGGATCAGGTCGTGGCCTTGGGTGCAGCCTTGCAAGCCAACTTGCTGGCGGGCAATCGCAATCCCGGTGAAGATTGGTTATTGTTGGATGTCACGCCCTTAACCCTTGGTTTAGAAACTATGGGTGGTTTGGTTGAGCAGATCATCCCCCGTAACAGTACGATCCCCGTGGCACGCGCGCAAGAGTTCACCACGTTTAAAGATGGGCAGACTGCGCTGGCGGTACATGTGGTTCAGGGCGAACGTGATCTTGTTGCCGATTGCCGTTCGCTGGCGCGCTTTGAGTTGCGCGGGATCCCACCGATGGTGGCGGGGGCTGCGCGTATTCGGGTGACGTTTCAGGTTGATGCCGATGGTTTGCTCAGTGTGACCGCGCGTGAGCAGGGCTCGGGCGTTGAAGCCTCGGTGACCGTTAAACCCTCGTATGGCTTAACCGATGACGAGGTGTCACGGATGCTGTCAGACAGTATCTCGTTAGCCGATCACGATGCCAAAATGCGGATGTTGCGTGAGCAGCAAGTGGATGCGCAACAACTGATTGAGTCGGTTGAGGCGGCCTTGGCGGTTGATTCGGATCTGTTAAGCGCTGCTCAACAGACACGAATTGCCCAACAGTTACAAGCAACGAAGTCATGCGTACGAAGTGATGATCTTGAGGCGATTCGTGCGGCAACCAAGACGCTGTCAGAGGTGACGGATGATTTTGCCGCACAGCGCATGGATCGCAGTATTCGTGCGGCGTTAAAGGGTAAGTCGCTTAATGAACTTTGAGAATTGAAGGTTATGGCAAAAATTACGGTTCTTCCTCATCCTGATGTTTGCCCTGAGGGCATGGTCATTGATAATGTGCCGACGGGCGAGTCGATTTGTCGCGTGCTACTAGATAATCACGTTGAACTTGAGCACGCATGCGAATTATCATGCGCCTGCACGACCTGTCACGTTGTCGTCAAGGCTGGCTTCAACTCGCTAGAGGCTGCTTCAGATTCTGAAGAAGATTTACTCGATCGCGCTTGGGGTTTATCGACAACTTCGCGTTTAGCCTGCCAGGCAAGGATCGGGTCTGCTGATCTGACAATCGAGATCCCGCGTTACACGATTAATCACGCTAAAGAAAGTCACTAGATTTGATTGTCGTTGCGTTGTAGCATTGTTGACCGATCCACCCCTCTAATCAATACGAGAGCTTGTTATGGCCCGTTTTTCTGCAAATCTAGGATTTCTGTGGTCGACCTTGCCGCTACTTGAGCGCATTGAGCGGGCTGCTGCCAGCGGTTTCAAAGCGATTGAGTTGCAATGGCCGTATGACACCCCCGCGCAAGATGTTAAAGCCGCCGTTGCTCGGTTGAAGCTGACCTTGCTGGCCGTCAATACACCCGTTGGTGACGCCAGTATCGGTGAATCAGGCTTGGCCGCGTTGCCAGGTCGTGAGGCTGATTTTCAACAAGCCTTTAACCAATCGTTGCAGTGGTGTATTGGCAGCGGTGCACCCGCCATTCATGTGATGCCCGGCATTTTGAAGTCAGGCACTGAAGCACAAGCACGCGAAACCTTGATCCGTAATCTGCAGTGGGCCGCCGATCAAGCCGCACCACACGGTATCACGCTGCTGCTTGAAGCGATCAATCAACGTGATAAGCCCAGTTACTTTTATTCAAAGCAAGCCGATTCAAATTCAATCCGCGAAGCCTGTGCGCGCAGCAATATCAAGCTGATGTTCGACGTGTATCACGTGGGTTGCGCCGAGGGCGACATCCTAACCAAGTTGGCGCAGTACATGCCACACATCGGTCACATCCAGATTGCAGCAGTGCCCACACGTGCCGAGCCTGACGAAGGCGAAGTCAACTATCCCAACGTGCTAAAGCGCGTTGATGAACTAGGCTACACAGGCTGGATCGGCTGCGAATACCGCGCACGCGGCGAAGTTGAGGCTGGCTTGGGGTGGTTGAAGGCGTATTGAGCCCGAGATTGCTGTGATCGTGCGTGGGGCTGTTCGTGGTGTGATGAGTTAGTCTTTAGCGCTCTGATATGTGTTGATCCGTTTGTTCACTGACTCGTGTGCTCAACAAGCCATTTTTGTATCAGCGCTGCGACCACATCTGAGTTGCGATCCATCATCGGCATATGGCTATTGCCCTGCAACCCAGCGGCGGGCAAGTTCAACAGATCAGCGCGCGCTCCATGCTTTAAAAGCTGCGCGCGAAAGTTTTCTTGCTGCTGATAGATTTTTGACCAAAAGGGCACAGCGTTAACGTAATCACCCCAAACCCAGAGCGTCGGTATATTTTTAAACGCGCTGAGGTCAGTTTGCGATGGGTCGGGTGAGCCGTGCGGCTCAACCAAGAGCAACGCTTTAACCTTATCTGGATTGTTCAAGGCGGCTTGAAGGCCAAAGTATCCGCTTTGACTGTGCACCACGATCACACAAGGCCCCAACCTTTGCACACAGGCGTCGTAGGCTTTTTGCGTGACGGCGTCGTTCGTGAGCCAGCGCGGCACCGCTTGTTTAGCGAGTTGGTCAAAGGCCTCAGTCGGAAACTCAGTGTGAGGATAGGCGAAGCGCTGAGCAGAGTCGGGGTGATAGGTGGGGCCGACGCGAAAAAGCTCCCAAGCCTCTTTTTTGGTTCGAAACACGGGTTCTGTTTTAAAAATCTCTGGGTAACGTGCCCACGAGGCACGGCCACGTTCAACGGCGTCGCTGACGTAGGTATCCCAGCCCGCTCGTAAAAAATACATCTGCCAACCTGGGTTGCCATCGGGCTTCGTTTCGTAGGTGACACCAGTCAGACCGCCACCATGCCAAAGCAAAAGAGGCAATTTAGATTTTGGTTGTGCGAGTTTGACGAAATGAACGTACATTTGTTCGACCTCGACCTCGCCGTTGGGGTCGACGATCAGTGGCAAGCCTTTGGTGCTAAATGCCGTCTCTCGCGTCTGTAATCCTGCTAAGGCGACTTGCCGTCCGCCCAGGTGAAAGCTTCCGATCTCGTCGATCGCGATTGCGGGTGGCGTATCTTGTGGCGAGGTGTTCGAGGGCTTGTTCATGAGAGTATTTGTTGGACTACGCTTTAAAACCCCAACGACCAAGGTAAAGCGACAGAGCGTTGATGGCGGCATAGAGCACAAAGCCGATCGCAACGACGATGAACATCTCTGGGGGTTCGGTTTTAAGCCAGTACACAGCCACCCAACCTGCAATGGCTACAAAAACGAGACGCGCGGTGCTGCCGATTAGCATCCAGCCTAATTTGCCTGAGCCTTGTGAGGCAAAAAATAGTACCAATCCCACACCAAAAAGGCCGTAACAGGGGCCCACGATGTTGAGGTAGGCGCTACCGAAAGCGATGATTTCTGGGTCGGCAGTAAACCATTGCATCCATAAAAGCGGAAACACTCCAACGGTGATGCCGATCGTACCGGTGATGACTGCGACCAAGGCAGCACCCGTCCAGGTCGCGCGAATGGCGCGATTGGGGTTGCCCGCGCCGATGTTGGTGGCGGCCATGGTGGTTAACACCGTGCCAATGCCAAATACGATGGGGATCAGTATAAATTCGAGCCTTGCTGCCACCCCAAAACCTGCGAGCGCGCTGATGCCGTAGGTGCCAACGTAGGCGGTTGCGATCAGGATTGAGCTGTTGCTGAGCAGAGGGCTCAACGTACCTGGCAGACCGATACGCAAGATCGTACGAAATAAGCTTGCTGACCAAGCGCCGTTAAATCGCAATCTCACTGCGGCTTGTGGCCTGAGTAAATAGGCCAGCATCACGCTTGTTGCCAACACATTGACGGCGACCGTGCTTGCGGCGGCACCTGCAATGCCTAGGCCCACAAACGACCCCCAGCCAAAAACGAGCAAAGGGCATAACCCAGCGTGTAATACCGCTGTACCAATCAGCATGTAGGACGGAATCGTCATGTTGCCTGACCCACGCACAATCGCCGAGAGCGTGTTGGTTAGCCAAACGGTAAAGCCGCCTGCGAACAGTACCGTTGAATAGATGAGGGCAACTTGCAGGTTTTCACCACTGCCGCCAAGCAAGGCGTAGATTGACGGACCAAAGCCCAGCACGATCAACGAAAAAATTGCTGACATGATTAAGGCGGTAGCAATCGCGTGTTGTGCAAGACGTTCTGCCATCGCACGGTCTCCTGCACCGAGCGCGCGCGCGACCACTGAGTTAATCGAACCACCTAGTGCACCATTCGACATTTGCTGCATCAGCATGGCAATTGGAAACACCAGCGCTGCGCCGGCTAACGCCTGCGTGCCGAGTAAGCCAATGATGTAGCCGTCGTATGCGATGATTCCAGTCGAGGCAAACAAGCCCATGATGTTGGGGGTTGCTAGGCGCAAGATGGTCGATAAAAGAGGCCCGTTTAACAGGGCCTCCGTGCGCGCCGATCTGCCGCTTGGCGCTGGTGCAGCCGAGGCACCCATTTAATCTTCTTTGCGCAGATGTGGAAACAGGATCACGTCGCGAATGCTTGGGCTGTCGGTTAACAGCATGACCAGGCGATCAATGCCGATGCCGCAACCACCTGCCGGAGGCATACCGTATTCAAGTGCGCGAATGTAATCGGCGTCGTAAAACATCGCCTCTTCGTCGCCTGCATCTTTGGCCACAACTTGCGCATGAAAACGTGCGGCTTGATCTTCCGGGTCGTTGAGCTCAGAAAAGCCGTTGGCGATTTCGCGGCCAGTGATAAACAACTCATAGCGCTCTGTGATGCCTGGCCGAGTATCGGATTCACGCGCTAAAGGCGAGACCTCGATGGGGTAGTCGATGATGTAGGTGGGGTGCCACAATTGCGATTCGGCCGTTTCTTCAAATAGCGCGAGTTGTAATGCGCCTAGGCCTGCACGCGCAAGGTTGGGCGCGTTGACGTCAACGCCA
>CAMCZQ010000088.1 GCA_945887835.1 Bordetella parapertussis
GATTTGGTTTGTACTACTTTCTTTTCTGAGTACCACGTTGGCGCAGGCTTGTACCTCGATCGTATTAAACAGCACCGATAACGGGCGCGTCTATGCACGCACCATGGAGTTCGGTATCCCTTTGAAGTCGGCAGTGCTGATCACGCCCAGAGGCTATGCGCTACAGGGTGTGGGGATAGACGGCACACCTGGTACCGGAAAAAATTGGGTATCAAAATATGCTGTGATCGGAGCCAATGCTTTCGGTTTGCCCATTTACGTTGACGGGCTGAATGAAGCGGGTTTGGCCGGCGGGTTATTGAACGCGCCCAACACGGCGCAGTATCAAACGCCAACGCAAAAACAAGGTGCAAATAGTATCGCTGCGCAGCAACTCCTGATTTATGCGCTGACAAACTTCGCCACCGTGGCACAAGTCAAAGAAGCGCTGCCAAAGATGTATGTCAACAGCTCTGCGCTCAAAGAATGGGGCGGTGTCGCAAAGGCGCGAATGACCTTGCACGACAGTTCGGGAGGCAGCTTAGTTGTTGAGTACCTAGAGGGCAAGCTCGTCATGACCGATAACATCATCGGCACCATGACGAACGACCCTGCGTTTTCGTGGCATTTACAAAATGTCGGCAATTATGCAAATCTGAGCGGCACAGATAAAAAACCCATGGAATTCAATAAGCAGAAGTATTTTGCCGCGAGTTCGGGCAATGGCTTACACGGCCTACCCGGCAGCTTTCTGAGCCCAGACAGGTTTATTCGCGCGTCAATGTTCGTCATGAATACACCGCCCGCAACGACTGATCTTCAAGAGCGCAGAGCCTGGCACATCATGAACAACTTCGATATCCCCTTTGGAGCAATTCACCTTGATAGCTCGAGCGGCTATGGTGGCGGTGTGAACTCGTACGAATTCACCGAATGGACTGTCGTCGTGAACCTAAAAACCAAAACGTACAACATTCGATCATTTGAAAACCCCAGTGTGCTAAGCGTAGGCTTTACAGAGGCTGACAAAACCAGCAAAACGTTACGCTCTCTGCCACTTCTCAAATAATGACTAAACGCAATTAAAACGCTTATCCCTGTCGTACTCGCACAGCCGCTTAATGAATAGCGTTCAAATCTGCATCACTTACGCGGCCTGTTGGTACTTAAATTTATATGAAAAAACTCGTTGTAAGTTTTTTTCTGATCGCCAGCCAATCTACGATTGCGCTGGCGCAAGACAGCCTCATTCTGTATGGGATTATTGATATCGGCCTGCAATACGCGACGGTTAACCAGACAAGAGACCATACCGTTCAAAGCAATCAATTTTTGGGAATCGCGAGCGGCGTACAAAGCGGTTCACGCTTTGGCCTGCGCGGCACACACGAAATGGGCGGGGGTTTTCAAACGGTCTTTACGTTAGAAAATGGCTTTGACGCCAGCAACGGAGTCGCTCAACAGGGTGGCAGATTATTCGGACGACAATCTACCGTTGGTATTAAAAATAACAATATTGGACAGCTGGATATCGGTCGTCAAATTAACTTGGCCTCTAATTATTTTTTACCGATTGATCCATTTGCCGAAGGCTTTGGGCAAGCCAATATTGGCGCCTCGTTTGGTTCAACAAACACCGTTCGCTACAGCAATATGCTAATGCTGCAGGCTAAGGCGACCGAAGCCTTAACCTTAGGGGCCGGCTACTCCTTTGCTACTGAGCTGACCGGCATCTACGCAGACAACGGCCTCTGCGGCAACGGTATATGCCAAGCGATTAATCAAAATTCTCAATTTCAAACCAACAACAACCTACGCGCCCTCACACTGGGCGCAAAATACGCTAGCGGCCCGCTTTTTTTGGCCGTTGCCTACGATCAACTGCGGGGCCCAGACAACATTCCGAATGGCCCACCTAAGCCAAACCCCACAGCTTGGTTGGTGGGCGGCGCCTACGACTTCAGAGCAGTAAAGATATCATTTGCTTACGGTCAGTCGCGAAACGGCGCTTGGAATGGACAACCCGCAGGCGCGGGTACAACGCCCAATAGCCCGCTCTCAGACACTTCGCTGGGTTCAGGAGCGCTCTTCTTGGCTGGGGCCGCTGCTAATTCAATGATGTTAGGCATGACGGTCCCGATTGGCGAGGCAAGTATTCTGGCATCGGTGCAGCGCTTGCAACAAGTGGGCGATGCAGTGCCCAACTCGCTCACAGCCCCTCAAATGATTTACAGCGCGGCTTACCTCTATAACCTTTCGCGACGCACGAACTTGTACACCTATGCGTCTTACGGAAAAAATTATGCGGCAGTGCAGTCCGCACAAAGTACCGTCGTCGGTGTCGGACTTCGGCATCAGTTTTAGATCACCTGAACAATCTATCTATTCGAGAGAAAACATGACAAACGAAGCCACACCAAAAATACTTGATCTTCCCATTGGCCTGACAGCAACCGGCCTGCGCGAAGAGTTCGATAGCATCGGAAAAGTTCAAGTGACCGCCGATCACTACTGGGGTGCGCAAACCCAACGTAGCTTGATTCATTTCAATATCGGTCACGACAAGATGCCTAAAGAGGTGTATCACGCCTACGGCTATGTGAAAAAAGCTGCCGCGGTAGTCAACACTAAAGCTGGGCGCCTTCCCGCCTGGAAAGGAAACTTAATTCAGAAAGTTGCCGACGAGGTCATCAGCGGCAAGCTTGATAGCGAGTTTCCGTTGTATGTCTGGCAAACGGGTTCTGGCACGCAATCAAACATGAATTTGAACGAGGTCATCTCAAATCGTTGCATTCAACTCGTGGGTGGTACGTTAGGCGCACAAGAGCCTATTCACCCTAATGATCACGTCAACATGGGGCAGTCGAGTAACGACACGTTTCCGACGGCCATGCACATTGCTGCCTACAAAATGGCAACCGAGAAAACAATCCCAGCCTTGCAACGGCTACGTGACGCCTTGAATGTCAAATCACAACAATGGTCAACCATTGTCAAGATCGGTCGTACCCATCTTGAAGATGCAACACCTCTCACCGTTGGACAAGAGTGGTCAGGCTATGTGGGTGCGTTGGATGACGCGATCGCTGATGTGACCTATGCCACGCAAGGGCTTCTGCAAGTGGCAATGGGCGGCACCGCGGTTGGTACCGGGCTCAATTCGCCCGTTGGCTTTGGCGATGAAGTTGCGGCAGAACTGACTAAGATGACTGGCTTTGCAATCAAAACAGCAACTAACAAATTTACAGCTCAAGGCACATTGGATCGTATGGTGCGTGCCCACGCTGCACTTAAGTGCGCCGCCGTGTCTCTGTTTAAAATCGCGAACGATATGCGCTGGCTTGGCTCAGGCCCACGCACGGGTTTAATGGAAATGACCTTTCCATCGAACGAACCAGGCTCGTCGATCATGCCAGGCAAAGTCAACCCCACGCAAGCCGAAGCCATGCTCATGGTTTGTATTCAGATTATGGGCTCAGACGTTGCAGTGCAAATGGGGGGTTCAGAAGGCAATTTTGAGCTCAACGCTTTTCGACCCGTTCTCATCAGTAACTATTTACACTCAGCATTGATTATGGCGGATATGTGTGACCATTTTCGAGAGTTCATGATCGAAGGTGCTGTTGTCAATGAAGCGCAACTCAAGTCGAATATTGATCGCTCGGTCATGATGGTGACGGCTCTCTCGCCGGTCATTGGTTACGACAAAGCTTCAGAGATTGCACACTATGCGATCGATAACAACACGACCCTTAAGCAAGCCGCTCTTGCCAAAGGTGTTGACGAAGCTGTGTTCGACCGTGTCGTGGTGCCTATCAACATGACCCGGCCAGGCTCTGCAGACGTACCTGCTGCTAAAGCATAACCAGGAGACGATGAATGAACGCCAACCTTCACTCTACCCCTTCGGGGCAACAGGCCTTACGCCAGCAGGTTGGCGATCGTTTCACCGCCGACTGGAAAAGCAACGATCACCGTGCTCGGCGATTAGTCGCCGAGTTCATTGGTACGTCAGGCCTGACTTTTGTATTGTCAGGCGGGGCGGCGATCTTAGCGGGGTACGGGGGTGCGACCCTTGCGCCCTATCAGTTCGCCTTCATTCTCTCGGCTTGTGCAGCACTCTGGTTGGTCGCTGCGGTTTTCTTTTTGGGTGATATCTCTTCGCATTTCAATCCTGCCATGACGCTCGCCTTTGCAATGCGTGGTGACATGGGTTTCCCGATGGCTGGTTGCTATATCGTTGTGCAAATGATTGCTGCAGCAACGGGTTCTTGTGTCGCAGCCATGCTCTTTGGCACCGGAGGCAATCTAGCAGCCACAGTGCCTGCAGCCGGCATGATTTATCAGTCGGTTGCTTTTGAGGCCATTCTTACCTTTGGCATGGTCTTGTTGGTACTCAGTATGACAAACGGCCCAAAACTTGACAGCAGTTCTGCTCCGCTCGCCGTGGGGGCCTATGTCATGGCAATGGGGACAATGGGCGGGCCCTTTGACGGCGCGGCGTTTAATCCCGCCAGGGCATTTGGACCAGACTTTGCCCGCTGGGATTTTTCAACCTACTGGGTCTATGCTGTTGGATCATTGATTGGTGTACTTGTAGCAGTCGTCATTGCGCGCTTTTTACGCGGGCCTGCAAAAGCCTCTGAGGCCAATGCGGCGATGGGTAATCCTCTAGATTCTTGAACGGCACTTGTTTGTATCGAGTCGATCTGGCTGCCCAGATCGACTTTACACAGCTAAAGACCGACTGCTCGTAACGCTATTTCGCTAAAAACATAAACATCGAAATATTGATACCAATGACGCTCAGGCACATGGTTGCTACGCCCGCGCCAATCCAGCGAAGGTATTTATGCGAAGTTTTTTGCTCTGACACATCAGCTCGAAAATGTGAGAACTCATTTTTGCACTCATCAATGGTTGTTTTTAGCCCTGATAGCTCTGCAGAGAGCTTCTGTTCAACCTGATCTATTTTTTTGTCAATCTGAGTCATTTTTACTTCAATCTGATTCGTCTTAGCCTCAATCTGATTTGTCTTAGCCTCGATCTGGATAGTCTTAATTTCGATCTGATTGGTCTTGACCTCGATCTGAAGCATCTTGGCTTCGATACGATCGGTCTTGATTTCAAGTTGATCTGTTTTCGTTTCGATGCGATCAGTTTTTATTTCGAGTTGGTGAATCTGCAACTTAACTGCGCTGCTCAAGACAACAAAGTCGGCCTTGGTAGCGTATTGCTTGTGCTCTTCGTCATAGACATTTTGAAGAGCGTTAGCGTGCACTTCGGCCTGCTCACGGGGCAAGCCAGTAGCCACTAACTGCGTGGCGTAAGACAAAGAATTGAAAGTACTCATGACGCTTCCTGTGTAAAACAATTTCAGGCACCAGCACCCGAAGCATCTAGTTTGAGCTGCAAGCCAACAGAATTCAATAGCTTGGGCCAAACTGTTGCACTCTTTTACAAGTTGCTCAAAACGCGACCGCTTGTTGCCTCAACGAGCACTAAGCGGTCAAGATATTTGACAGCAGAAACCTTAGCGTTTTGCTTCTAGCCGAATGGCGCCTAAGTCTAGCGTTGGTTGACCGCGGCATGAGCTCTGTCGGTATACTATTCTTCAAGCAAGCGACCCAGTGCCCCAGAACTTAGAATGACCCCTATGCAGACTGACTTGTTTGAACCCACCCCAAACGAACACGAATCATCAACAACCGTTGTCAATCTTCTGCCCAAAGATGGTAGCGCGGCGTATATTTCTAACGTCTTCGACCCAAGCAACTGTTTGACGTTATACGCTTTATTACGCGAAGCGCTCGACTGGCAACAAGATCAGTTAGTCATGTTTGGAAAATTGATCACTACCAAGAGAGAAGTCGCCTGGGTGGGGGATGCAGGCTGTTCGTATACCTATTCTGGCGTCAAAAAGTTTCCACAGGCTTGGACACCAGAGCTGTTACAGATCAAACACACCGCTGAGGCGCTCGCCCATCACAAGTTCAACTCGTGTCTGCTCAATCTGTATCACGACGGCGCTCAGGGTATGGGTTGGCACAGCGATGATGAAATAGAACTCGAAGCAAACGCACCGATCGCCTCAGTCAGTTTTGGTGGCGAGCGTAAATTTTCGTTTAAACATAAGTTTGAAAAACTCGGCGCCTCTGTTGTTTTAGAAAATGGAAGTGTGCTGTTGATGCATGCACCGACACAACATTTTTGGCAGCACAGTCTGACAAAAACTAAACGCGTTGTCCCACCGAGAATCAACCTAACATTTAGAGCCATCAGGCAAGAGCAGCAAATACCATGACCAAAAAGACGATCGCGATTATTGGCGCCGGCCTCGCAGGCTTAAGCTGTGCGGTTAGGCTGACTGAGCTTGGCCATCGCGTAGAGCTTTTTGAAAAAAGTCGTGGGCCCGCTGGGCGCATGAGTACCAAGCGCGGCGAAGATTGGGCTGCTGACCATGGCGCCCAATACTTTACAGCGCGAGACCCGCTGTTTATTGAACAAGTGCAAAGGTGGGTAGCCGAGCAAGTGGTTGCGCTCTGGACACCTGAGATCAAAGTCTATGAGGCGAAGCAATGGTCAACGTTTCAGTCACAAGATCTTCGCTATGTCGGCACGCCGGCAATGAATACCCCCGCCAAACAGTTAGCAAAGGGGCTCGTGCTTCACGCGAGTCAAACGATTGACGCACTGTCTCGCAAAGACGGTCAATGGTTTTTACATAGCGCCGAGGCAGGCAATATCGCTCAGGGGTTTGATGAGTTGATCTTGGCGATCCCCGGGCCCCAAGCCTTTGCCCTGGCGAAGCACCTTGATCCCGACATTCAAACGATTGCTGGGCAATCCAATATGAAAGGTTGCTGGACGCTCATGGCGCGCTTTCAACAGCAGCCGAAGGCCCCCTTTGAGGCCGCCTTCGTGAATCAAGAGATCATTAGCTGGGTTGCGAGAAACTCATCTAAACCCCTGCGAACGGGGCTAGAGTCATGGACGATTCAGGCAAACCCGCTCTGGAGCCAAGAGTTTATTGAGTTAAGCAAAGAAGACGTTACCGAAAAAATGTTGGCGTGCGCCAAGAATTTGGGGCTAGATTGCGCAGGGGCTGAAATCTCTGTTCATCGGTGGCGCTACGCCAGCGGTGCAACGACTGCGGCGATAGGCTTTTATACGAATCCCACGCTGCAGCTAAGCCTCTGTGGGGATTGGCTAAACGGGGGTCGGGTTGAAGGCGCGTGGTTAAGCGGCTATCACTTGGCGAATCAATTTGCTGAGTAAGAACTCACCTCATACAAGGATACTGTAGTCGCCGTTCAGCTCTTTATTGAGTTGCGTGAGCGAAGACGGTTCACGCAACTCAACACTCACCGGACAATCGGCGCAATGCTGCTGAACTGGTCCGTCCACAATCTCAAACCCGTTTGGTCGACAGGCTCGTATCTGAGCACACGACCCTGATCGTCTCGAATTTCGCGATTGATCGAGGGGTACGCCTTCAGGTAGGCCTGATCACGTGTCATGATGAAGTGCAGGTTTCTTCTCACGTTGCGCACCTCATCTAAATTCTGATATTTATGACGGTGAGCCATACCCAACACCTCGGCTTGGGCTTTCACAACAGGGTAAAGATTCAAATAGGCGTTGGTGATGTTGATCGCGATGTGACCATCCGGTTTAAGATGATCGCGATAAATCTGAAACGCCTCACGTGTCAATAAATGGATGGGCACCGATCCGCCTGTGAAAGCATCTAGCACAATCACGTCGTACAACTTGTCTTTGGGCAACTGCTCCATGCGCAGCCTGGCATCACCTAACAAAATATTTTTCTCACCTGCTTTACAGGTCGATAAATTGTCAAACCACTCTTGCGCGAACCGCACGGCCGCAGGGTTGATTTCATAGAAGTCATAGGCATCAGCTGGGCGTGCATAGTTGGCCAAGGTGCCAGCGCCCAAACCAATCAACGCAACCGAAAGCGACGGTTTTTGGCTCATCGCCCACTGCAAAGTCTCGCCGATACCGCTGTCTAGCGCATAGTAAGTGGTCGGCACATGACGAAGCTTGTCAGAGAGAAACTGCTGACCATGGGTCACATTACCGCTAAAAAAAACGCGGTCATTGCGCTCAGGCTCCTGAGCAAACCGTCGCTCTTTCACGGCGACCGTGCCATAAAAATTTCGGACTTGATCGAGTAAAACCTCAGTACGGCCGCCCTTGTGAACGTCACGCCAAGACCATGGATTTTCCATGACAAACAATAACGCCACCATGACCACTGCCGTCAAAGCACCCGCCGCCTGCCGCATATGGCCAGGAGATTGCCCTCCAGCGCGAAACAACACATGGCACGCCAACAAGGACACCAACACTAACACGATCAGCCACTCGTAGTAATCGTCAAAGAATTGGGTGGCCACCAGAGTGACGAACAAGCCCCCGAATGCCCCACCCACCGACATGCACAGATAAAACTCGGTCAATCGACGCGTATCCACCGGTCTGCGGCGATACAACTCGCCATGGCACAGCATGCACACCACAAACAACAAAGCGTAATGCGACCAACGCACTTCATTGACGCCGTAGTCCCATTGAATACCTAGCCACTCCGGTATGTCGTTCAAACCTGAAGACGCTAACAACAACACCAACGTGAGAAACGCAAACAACTTGGGGCGGTACCACCGAGGGTGGTCAAACGTTAGAATGAAAGTGACCAAATACAAGCCAAGCGTCGCCACCCAAAGCCCTGGCTCGGGTGCCACATCGTGGCTGATCTGATCGGTGGTCGCAATAAATACCAGTGAAGCCAAGGCCGGCAAAGCCACCCATGACAGGCGCTGGGCCAACGAAGGCTTGAGCGAGCTGGACACTTCCGCTTGCTTGGCTGGCACGCCATCTGCAGCCTCAGAGGGGGCTGCGCCGACGGGCGAATTGTTTTGCCAAGCACCTAACGCCACTGGCAAACAAAGCAAGGCAAACACCCAAAAACCAGCAGTCCAAAGACGCCCCATTTCTTGCTGCTCGAGCCAAGGCTCTAGCACATACGGAAAAGACAAAAGGGCCAAAAACGAACCCACATTAGACAAGGCATACAAACGAAAAACCGATGAGGAGTGTGCCGTGCTGGTGAACCAGTGCTGAACCAAAGGCCCGGTGGTCGCCAAACAAAAGTACGGCAAACCCACACTGGCCCCCAAAATCAGCAATACCTGAAACACAGGTGAATCGGGTGACTCAGGCCGAAGGTCTGTGCCGGGCAGCACTCTAGACGCCAACAAGGCTGCCAGCACCAACAAGACCACGTGGATACGCGCCTGAGTTTTGCGCGAGGGCAAGGCAGCCAAAGCATGGGCGTACAGATAGCCCAGGCACAACAGGCTTTGAAAAAACAGCATGGCCGTGGTCCAAACTGCTGGGCTACCGCCAAACCATGGCAGGATTTGTTTGCTCAACAGGGGTTGAACCTGAAACAATAAAAAAGCGCTCGTAAAAATCGTCAGCGCAAAGGGTAAAAAACTCCACGGATTGGGAGATTGGCTCGGCAGAGGATGGGTCATGATCACGAGTTGACTGGGGGCTGTGAATTAATTTTTTTAGTTTTGGCCGCCTATTCACCTCTTATTTGAGGAGCCGTCATGCTAGGCGCAAACCGGATCGTACCAAACTTTAAGCAAGTTTGGCCTGCCGGCTAACTAGGCGCTGAGGCGCACACGATAACAATCCATCGCCATCACCCCAACCCTAGGCTCAGCGATCAGTCCAACTGAATATTCAGGTCCTTGACTAAGGCGCCTAAACGAATTGCCTCTGAGTTAATCAGATCCGCGAATTGTTGCGGCGTACCAGCCACGATTTCGCTTCCGATCCCTTCCCATTTTTTTCGAAAATCGGGATCATTGAAAATCTCAAGAAGCGTCTTGTTGAGTCTATCGATGATGGCAACGGGTGTCTTTGCAGGGACTGCAATGCCGTGCCAAGCAAAGTAATCAAAACCTTTGAGTCCCGCTTCATCCATCGTGGGCACGTTAGGCAAGGCGGGTGAGCGCGTTGCAGTTGTGACCGCTATTGGGTGTAATAAGCCTGCTTGAATGTATTTCATTGAACCGGCCGTGATGTCGACCATACTGAAAATCTGACCACCGAGCAAATCATTCGCCGCAGGCCCAGCACCTTTGTAAGGCACATGCTGCATCGATATCCCAGCCATTTTTTTAAGTAACTCGGGCCCTAAATGTTGTGGCGAACCACTACCTGCCGAACCGAAAGTGACTTTATTAGGATTTGCCTTCGCATAGTCAATGAATTCTTGCAGCGTTTTTATCTTTGAATCTGCCTTCACTTCAAGAACCAGCGGAAATTTTGAAATCTGCGTAATGGGTGCAAAATCTTTGACCGGGTCGTAGGCGAGATCCTTGAAGATCACTTTATTGATCGTCATGTTGCCGCTTGCCGCTAGCAAAATCGTATAGCCATCGGGCTTTGCTCTGGCAACCTGAGCGGTACCGATATTACCGCTTGCCCCAGCTTTGTTCTCGACAACAACCGTAACACCAAGCTTGGCACTCATCGGAACCGATAACAATCTGGCCATCACATCTGTCGGCCCACCCGGTGGGTAGGGCACAACAAAACTGATCGCTTGCGTCGGCCATTTATCTTGAGCATGGCTCGCCGGCGATAAAAGTATGAATGCAGCTGCAAGGATCCCAAGCAGTGGAAACTTCTTTGGTAAGGTCATTTTGTATCGCTTGTTTTTAGTGATGGTTGGATGTGTGAAAGATTTTTGCCATATTAGGCGATTTCAATTAGTCTAGACCAACTACCAGTCACCAAATATCAACATTTGTACCAAGCTTGATTGACCTGTCGTCTTTGAAAATACCAAAAAATTTCCAAAACCCGTTTTATCTCGCCTATGCGGGATATCGATATCAAGGCAACTACCGTGAATCCTCTTAGCGCAACAGCAATCGAACTCGCCCAAGCCTATCGCGCCCGAACGCTCTCGCCGGTTGAAGCGACCAAAGCGATTCTAGAAGCCATTCCGGATTTCGAAAGTCTCAATGCTTTTTGTCACTTGAACCCTGAACTGGCGCTGAGCGCTGCCCGCGCCTCTGAGCAACGGTACAACGCGGGCGCACCGCTTTCTGGCTTGGATGGCGTCCCCATCAGCATCAAGGATTTACTCGTCACAAAAGGCATGCCCACTAGAAGAGGGTCGCTAACAACCTCGGCCGATGATCCCTGCGACGCGGATGCGCCAGCGGTTGCACGCTTGCGCGAGGCCGGCGCGGTGATCCTAGGCAAAACAACAACACCAGAATTTGGCTGGAAAGGCATTACCGATTCTGTGCTCACTGGTACGACACGAAACCCCTGGAAGCCCACTCATACACCCGGTGGTTCTAGCGGTGGGTCTGCTGTGCAGGTTGCTTGCGGACTAGGCCCCATCTCTATTGGCACGGATGGTGCCGGTTCGATTCGCATCCCATCAAGCTTCTCTGGGGTCTTCGGCCATAAGGCAAGTTATGGTCGCGTCCCCGCCTGGCCCGCGAGCCAGGTCGGCACACTTGCCAATATCGGCCCCATGACCAGAACGGTGGCAGATGCGGCACTCACGTTGTCGATTATTTCGAAATGGGATGCCAGAGACTGGTACGCGTTACCCCAGCAAGAGATGAATTGGGCTGATTTGCCTGGCACAGGGCTCAAGGGTCTGCGCGTTGCCTACAGCCCAGACTTAGGCTTTGGTGGAGTCGACCCAGACGTCGCTGCGCTTGTAAAAGCAGCCGTTGAAAAAATGGCTGAACTCGGTGCACACGTTACTGAAATCACCCCACCCATTGGCGACATGAATGACACCATTGATGTGCTGTGGCAGTCGGGCTGTGCGTATGGTCAACGCCATATGACTGAAGCACAACTGAATGTCTTAGAGCCTGGGCTGCGCGAAGCCGCTGATCGAGGGCGTGCCTACACCTTACCGCAATATTTGAAAGCGGTCGAAGAGCGCAGTGCGTTTGGTGCACGCATGCGTGAGTTTCATACTAACTGGGATCTGCTTGTGCTGCCCACCATGCCGGGCACCGCATTTGAAGTCAATCAACTCGGCCCCAAACAGGCAGACGGCTCCATTAGCAGCGCCTGGCGCATTTGGAATCCTTTTTGTTATCTGTTCAACCTGACGATGCAACCCGCTGCGAGCCTGCCCTGCGGATTTACCGCTAAGGGATTGCCGGTCGGCTTGCAAGTCGTCGGACGCATGCACGACGACCTCACCGTACTCAGAGCCTGCGCCGCGCTAGAACCCCATGTGTCGCCGCTGAAGCTAGCGCCGCGGCCGAATTGAAAAAATTTTCTTTTCTTACTACTCACGTATAGATCAAACTTCCCAATCTTCAATTAGTAAGTCTCGAACTCTACTGAACTCGCCTGTATTGTGGGTGATCAGAGTTGCTTTATGGGCGCGTGCAATTGCAGCTATCATCAAGTCATTCGCGCCGATTAAATTACCTTGCGTGGTGAGGTCTGCGCGAATCTGTGCGTAATGCTCAGCGGCGTTATCGTCAAATTCAAAACTGTGCAAGGGCGAAAATAGTTTTTGTAATAATTGGTGGTTACTTTCTTTTTGCTCGCTACGTAGCGCACCAAACAAAAGCTGAGCCTTCACCACGCTACATAGCGCAATATCCTCAGGGCGAAGTTGCATAAAATGTCTACGCAAAGTGAGGTTTTTACGCTGCCATAACTGAATGCAGGCGTTGGTATCAAGCAGGTACGTCAATTAAAGCTCTGTCTTGTTTCGAGGTTTAATTCAGGGGGCCTTGTTTGTGACTCGCCTTGCCAAGCATCAAACAGCTCAAAATAGCCTGCTGGCCACTGGTTTTGTGCACCTGTTTCGCGTTTAACAATCTCTGCTAAATATTTAGCTTGACTTTCGAGCATTGCTGTCAACGCTATCTGGATCATTTTGATTCAGTACCAGCGCCCGATGCGGAGAGCTTGATGCGCTCGCGCTACTCGGCGTTTGTGCTGCAGCGCTCCAGCTACTTATTGAAAACTTGGTTTCCTAGTCATCGTCCTGTCGAGCTAGATTTTGATGACAAGGTGAAATGGCTAGGGTTGCAGGTCAAGGCGCACCGCGTGCTAAATTCTGAGCACGCAGAAGCGGAATTCGTCGCCCGCTCTCGTGCGCAGGGAAAAGCGTCGCGTTTGCACGAATTAAGCCGCTTTACTTTTCAAGACGGTCGTTGGTACTACGTTGACGGTGCGATGCTTGACTGAGTGCATCTCATGCGGCACGCAATGCGATGAGTGGAATCTTATTATCCGCTTGATGCCGTCACAGCGTACCGCCGTGATCAGGCAATGGCTTTCAAAATCAACTTAGTCACTAAAGGATAGGGATTCAAAAATTATTGAATCAGAAGATAGGCTTTATTGGATATGGAAATCACCCCAACATATGGGCTACTAAATGTTAAAGCAACCAGGCAAGTTGGAATAAGAACTGTAGCTGTTGCAATGAACATCGCCACCACTAAAGACTTTGGTTTTGCTGCGTGAATAAATGCAACTGTGATTAGAACAAGTAAAGCGAGTAATAAAATTCCGCTTATCCGTAATGGGTGAATATCAAACGATACATAGGCCAAACGGATACTGCGAGCGTTATTTACGGTCTGAAAGGCATTCATTAGCACCTTCGATTCGGCATTATTGTTCAATTGATTAGCAGCCTTGAATAAATCAGAACGCATCGCTATAAATTTTTCTATTGTCTTTGGGGCGTCTTTTCTGTCTGACGTTAGTGTTTGCCACTCTTCATCAAGAATAGATTTTGCGTCACTAGTGTCCGGTTAAACCGGGTAAATTTTCAGTAAGAGCCAGTATTGGCGCGGCTTAGCGGCCGATTTTATTTGGTGCCGACTTGAATACAAATTCTTCATTTTTGGGTAATTTCCTAGGGGTTAGCCTCTGGGGGATTTCTCATG
>CAMCZQ010000089.1 GCA_945887835.1 Bordetella parapertussis
AGCTATCTAACAAACCAACGAGTATGCTCGTATCAGTCGCATCAATGAATGTCTGACTCTCGTGCTCATCGTCAGGATTCAAGCAAACTCGACCATCCGGAGTAGATTGGGCTTCTCGATACTTCTCGACCCACTTTCCTGCAATGGCACGCTCATCTGTGCTTGCACGTCGTCCCGTCTTAGACTTGGTCATGTGCCAAACCTACCCAGCACAACATTTGACGAGGCGTTTTTGCAAGTCACTAGAAAGTTAGCCCAACGCATTAACGCGTCTTTACGCTCGTCCCAATACGCGTACTGGTCATAAACACCCTCAACGCCCGCTAACTTGTGATTCAGACACATTTCTGAAATATCACGCCCTACCCCCAACTTACGCAAATGACTTTTCATCGTGCTGCGTAGATCGTGGGGTGTAAATTGCCTGATCGCGGGTTTGTGGTGTTCGATCCAGTAAACGATTGCAGATCCGATAACGTTCGGATTGACATGTGTGTCTCCGCCAGTATTCCTAATTCTCGTATGCTTTCTAGCTGGTAACACGTAGCCCGACTCGCCTGCAAGCGACTGCTCAGCTTGAGCTTTAAGCTCTTTGAACCAATCAACAACAACAGGCGCAAGCGGTATGTCGATGGGCAGTCCCTTTTTGCTGTGCGGGATGTGCCACCGCCCCTCGTCGAGATATATATCGCACCACTTTGCCGAATAAAGCTCAGAAACACGAACCCCTGTTGCTAGCAAAAGTGCCATTGATAGTCTGTTCTGCAACGACATATCGGCATTAAGCAGAACGGTCAGTTCTGTAGCCTCAAGCATCAGACGTTTTCTTATCTCTGGACGCTTGCCAATGATCGAACTCAGATTTATACCCGCACAGGGGTTTCGCTCAAGCATCTTTTTACCCGTGCCGTGCTTAAAAATAGCGTTGAGAACCACCCACAAGGTGAAACGCTCGACGTAGCCGACCTTCACCCGTTCGATTTGCGCGATTACGTCTGCTGCGCTCACGTCACTTATGGATATCGCCCCCATTCCTGTCGCCACCCGTTTCAGGTTGCGCCCATAGCTCGTCTGAGTGCTTTTAGCCATGCTAGGCAAGACCATAGTCCTGTAATCCTCAACTAACTGGCGAACAGACCAATCTTTACGGGTCTTTGCAGCGCGAATAGCAGTGACGGGATTCGTTCCTGACTGAACTTTGACTCGATGCGTCGATGCTAGGCGACGTGCCGCCTGCAACGTCAGATCGGGGTAACGCCCTAGGGTCAATTCGTGCCTGCGCCCTCCATGTCGAAAACGGAGTACCCATGCCGCTGTGCCAGCGCTCGATAGCGTAAACGTCAGACCGCCACCGTCAGATTTAGCGCAGGGCTCGCCAGAGCGAATTACCTGACGCAACGCCACGTCGTTTAGAAGATTTGATTCGGTTTTCGCCATGAGATTGCCAACCAACAAGTTGATGGGTAATTCGCTGAAGGCACACACGCTCGAAGGCTAAGAAAAAATGAGTCTTTCGTTAGACCACTATGCCGTGAATTGCGCTTGGGTAGCTAGCTACCCATCTAGCTACCTATTTATAGCGTGATTATAGCGAATCTTATTGAATCTCGTTGAACAACGAATTTAATTTTATTGTTACTTTTCATTGTGTTAACTAACAATTAAAAGATAGTTTGAAACCGCGTTAAATTTGACATCAATACAATACGACATTGTTTTGACTTAGCGGCGCAGCCTGCGTGTTTGTTTGTCCTGCGCACCGATCTGCTTACTTCAAACTAAATTTTTGAGCGCGTATGTACTCGCCAAAGCCTGCGCGTTCGGGTTGAGAGTAGTGGCGCGCCTTATCTTCAGACCAGCCGTTAAATTCAGCATCGGGATACAGCGCCGCGTAGCGCTGTTGGCGCAATGGAAACACTGCGTGCCTGCGCTGATCATAGGCATCGACTTGAGCGCGCAGGTCGGTCTCGTCAAAGACATCAGTGTGCACCGTCACGCCAAGGGGCAGTCGAGGAATAATACGGCCACCCTCGGTTGGGTAACCCACGCACAAGCCTGCAACAGGGAATACGGCCTCTGGCAAACCGAGTAGTTCGCTGGTCTCGCGTGCATGATTGCGCACGGCACTGATCGGCACGGTGCCCAAACCCACACTTTGGGCCGCGGCAATAAATTGCGCAAGAACCAAACCCGCGTCGACGGCGGCGTTCATAAAATGATCAAGGTGCTCGTTCACAAAGGGTTTACCGCGCCATTCTGAGAGCTGGCGAAGCCGTCGGTTATTGCCGCAAAATATCAAAAAGACTGGGGCGTTATTGATCCAAGGCATATCTGGGATAAACGCTGCGATCGCTTTGATTTTTTCGCGATCACGAACCTCGATAATATCGGCCTGCTGCAGGTCAGATTTAGAAGGAGCCGATAAGGCGCAGGCAAATAGAAGTTTGAGCAACTCGGGCGCCACCGTCTGTTCTGTCCAGCGGCGATGTGAGCTGTGTGTCAACAGACGCAAAAGTTCTGTCGCCTGCGTCAGGCCAGCGGGCACCGTGAAGGGCTCGCCAAACCTCGCTTGGGCCGCGCGGGCAAGTTGCTCAGCCAGTTGCTCATCTTGGTGACTCATGTTTTACCTTTTTTGTCTGGGGATGTTCGCAGACAGGCGACTAAGCCTCGCGAAACTGCATTTGATACAAACCGGCGTAGGCGCCGCCACGCGCCAGCAGTTCTGTGTGCGAGCCCTGCTCTACCACCCTGCCCTGATCCATCACGATGATCTTGTCCGCGTTTTGCACGGTCGATAAGCGATGCGCGATCACCAGCGTTGTGCGGCCTTTCATCAGGGTTTCGAGTGAGGCTTGAACCTGACGCTCGGATTCGTTATCTAGAGCCGACGTTGCCTCGTCTAGGATCAAGATCGGCGCGTTTTTAATCAGCGCCCGCGCAATCGCAAGGCGCTGCCGTTGTCCTCCAGACAAACGCGTCGCGTTTTCACCGACTCGGGTCTGCAGACCAAGCGGCAAGCTATCCACAAATTCAAGCAGGTTGGCAGCGTGCAGTGCCCGACGGATTTCGGTTTCAGACGCCTCGTGCAACGCACCGTAACCCACGTTAACCGCGATCGTGTCATCAAAGAGCACGACATCCTGACTGACCAGCGACAATTGCTCGCGCAAGTCGCGCAAAGAAATCGACTCAATATCGCGGTCATCAATTAGAACTTGCCCGCCAGACGGCCCCACAAAACGAGGCAACATATTGACCAACGTGGTCTTGCCACTTCCTGAGCGCCCGACCAGTGCAATCGTCTGACCAGGTTCGGCCACGATGCTGACTTGGTCGAGGGTGTTGACTTCGGCGTCGGGAAACCGATGTGAGACGAGCTTGAATTCAACGCGCCCTTTTACCCGACCGTCAAACGTGCCGGTCGCGGTGTCTGTCTCTGACACCTGATCCACCAGAATGAATACACTTTCTGCCGATACCAGCATTTTTTGCGTACGACTGGCGACCTTGGTTAAACGCTTGATTGGATCAAAAATTTGCGCAAGTGCTGCCATGAACGCAGCAAAGCTTCCCACTGTCAGGGACCCCGCATTCGCCTGATTCAGTGCCACCGCAATCACCGCCGCAACGGCCAGTGCCGTCACCACCTGGGTGATCGGTGTCAGTGCGGCATCCGAGGTTGCCGCCCGCATGTCAAAGCGACGCAAGCGACCGCTGACATAAGCAAAGCGCTTGCGCTCAAACGCATAACCATCAAAGAGTTTTACGACGCGCTGACCGTCGATTCCTTCATTGACCACGCGCGTGAGCTCGGCATTCATGTTGACCGTATCGCGATTAATCCGCCGCAGTCGGTCGATAAAGCCACGAGAAATCAGCACTGAAACGGGCATGGTCAATAAAATAATCAGCGTGAGTTGCCAGGACATGTAGAGCAACACCCCAATCATGGCCACCACCACCAGTGACTCACGCACCACCACCGTCAGCACATCGGTCGCGTAGCTTGTCACATTGCCTGCGTCGACCGTGAAGCGATTTAATAATCGGCCGGTATCGCCTTTTTTGAACTCGCTATCGGGCATCGAGAGCAGTTTTTCAAACATATCCGCGCGTACGCCCAGCAACACATTGTTCGCCACCCAGGCCAGCAAATAATCGCTAAAAAAATTGCAGACCCCTCGCAAAGAGATGAGCGCGATAATGGCCAGAGGCACCTGCCACACGTATTCTGGCTTGGCGCCAGAAAACCCCTCGTCTAGCAGGGGCTTCATTGCGACCGCGAGCGTGGGTTGCGTTGCCGCAGCGCCCGCCATAAAAAACACCGCGACGGCCAAGCCTTTCCAGTAGGCACCCACGCGCTCGTAGATGCGGCGCCAAAGGGTCGCGCTCAGGGCAGACGAGGAGTTGGCCGCTGGGCCGATCGGTGGAGTCAACATAACGCTCTGGTTCGCCTGAAACCTGAAGTTTACCCCCTTCACTGCTCAAAACCTGATACCTGCCGCCCCCAGCCTTTAGCTTCGGATCTTTGCACGCGTCGCCCGCTAAACTTGTCGTATCCTTGCGTAATTGACTTCAGACAAAAGACACGATGCAACAAGAACCAATTTTGATCCGTTTACCGAACTGGGTGGGGGATGTCTGCATGAGCCTGCCCGTCTTAGATATGCTGCACCGACTCAACATACCCTTTGCGGTCTGCGCAAGAGGCTGGGCGCGCGATTTGTTGGCGGGCATGAAACTAGAAGGGTTCGTGCCCGTGTCTGGCCGGCTGCTTGAGGATATTTTTGAGACGCGAGACTGGCGCAAAAAGAACCCGCAGTATCGCCGGGCATTACTGTTGCCCGATTCGTTTTCAAGTGCTTTATGTTTTCGGCTGGCAGGACTTAAAAGTGCAGGCTGGCGCGATGATGGCCGCAGCTTGCTGCTGAAGTGGCCGCTCAACAAGCCCACTGAGCCTTTACATGTGGTTCAAAGCACCTTTGCACTGGCCAAACACGCCCTGCAGGCATGGGGAACCGAGGCAAGCCCGCAGACCTTGCCCGACCGACTGCACCTGCCCCTGACCCGAGCGCAGGCGCAAAGCGCCCACGATCACGTAAGCGCTGCCGGACTCAAGGCGGGTGATTTTGTCCTGATCGCACCGACCGCCACTGGCACGCATCACGGCCAGCAAAAGATGTGGCCTCAGTTTGACGCGCTCACCCGAATTCTTCAAAACAATGGGGTGCGGGTGGCGATGTGTCCACCAAAGTCTGAACAGGCGGCGGCCTTGCGTGCTGTACCCACCGCCGACTTGATCGACCCGTTGCGCTTGGGGGGCTTTTGTGCCCTGACGCGTTTAGCCCGAGTCGTCGTGTGTAATGATTCGGGGGTCTCGCACCTTTGCGCGGCGGCCGGTGCCAAGCAGGTGACTCTTTTTGGTGTAACCGACCCCGCTCGCACGCGGGCCTGGGCCCCCGACAGCATCAACCTAGGTCACTCGGGTCAATGGCCAACCGTTGGAGAGGTCGTCGGCCGTTTGCAACACGTTTTTTTATCGAAACCAGCATGACGCAGTCTTGCGTCGGTGACTCGGTAGGAGCAAAGCCCCTTGCTTTCACAGATACCATTCTCTAACCTTTTTTTATATCCACCGAGTCTTGGGCTTTTGCTCTTGGTGTTTGCAGTGCTTTTTGCGTTGTGGTCTCACAAGCGCACGGCGGTATTGTTTTCGCTTTTAGGGCTGAGCTGGATGTTGCTTTGGTCGCTGCCTATCACATCGCTTTATTTTGGCGGTAAACTCGAACAACACTATGCCTATGTCGAGGCGGCGCGTGCGCCCCGAGCCGATGTCATTGTGGTGCTGGGCGGAAACACTCAAGCCAACCGTGCAAACTGGTTTGAACCCTATAACCGCTCGACGGCCTTGGACCGTATTGACCGCGCTGCCGCGCTGTATTTTGCGGGGCGCGCCCCAAAAATTTTATTGTCGGGCGGCGCGCTCGAGGGAAAAATCAGCGAGGCCGCCATCATGGCCAGAAGCTTGCGCCAACGCGGTGTGCCAGAGGCGGCGTTGATCTTGGAAAATGATAGCCGCCACACTTACGAAAACGCGCAGTTCTCGGACCGCGTGATGCAACGCATGCAGTTAAAACGGGCGCTTTTGGTGACGTCTGCTTTACACATGCCGCGCGCCTTAGCAACCTTTATCAAGCGCGGAGTGGATGCGTCGCCGGCCTCAAGCGCCCCTCAGATTACGCTGCCCGAAGATGAAGAGCTGAACCCTTGGCTCCCGCAGATTCGCAGTCTAGAGGCCAGTCGCACCATCATTAAAGAGTATTTGGGACTTTTAGGCTATTGGCTCAGAGGCTGGGCGTAGCCTGAGACACTTTTAGCGACGAGCCTCGATACTTTCGGCGTAGAGGGCTTCGAATTTTTGAGCGGCCTGCTCCCAGGATAAAGACTCAACCAACTTGAGACCGTTGGTCAAAATCTTAGCGCGCAAGGAAGGATCTGTCATGATTTGCTCAAGGCCCTGCGCGATTTCACTGGCATCTTCGGGGTCGGTTAACACCCACGCATCATGGCGGTGCGTGACATAACGGCCAAAACCACAGTACTGAGGCCCACTCATTAGCACAGGCAGACCGTGTGCCATCGCCTCAAGCGGAGCCAGCCCAAAACTGTCGAGCAAGGTTGGGTGAACGTAAACGTCGGCGGCCTGATAGTAGGGCGACACGTCGGGTGTCGGGGCCACCAGACTGATTCGCGACACGAGCCCAGGGTGATTGACACTGACATAATCTTTTATATCCGGCTGCGCACCCACAACAATCAGACGAAAGTGCTCTGGCAGACGCTCTAGCGCGCGCAAGACCGCAGCCAAGCCTTTACGCAAGGGGTTGCGTGCAACGAGCAAACAAACAACCTCAGTTGGCGCGCAACGAAGCTCATTGCGCACGCGCGCGCGCACCAGCGGATCAGGTGCGACGAACGAAGCGCCCGGGGCAATCGTTTGAACCGCCAGTGAGGTGCCGTAAGCCTCGTGTATGCGATCTTTTAACCAAGGGGATACCGCAACAACACAACTGCCTGGCTTAGGTCGCATTGCCGCTGCTTCAAGAAACAGATACACCACATTGCTCGGCTGAAGATAGACCGCTATTTTTTGCCACCAGGTCTTAGCAAAGATACGGCGGTGACGAATCGGCACGACATGAATCACGTGGATCTGCCCCGCACCGCCATTCATATGCGAATGCACCACATCGTAATTGTCACGCGTCAGACGTGCCGCCACTCGCGCAAAATGCCAGACCCGAATCCAGCTCGGCCACCTGCGACTGCTGCTAACTGTAATTTGTTTAACGGGTAAGGTGTGCTCAAAGCCGTGTGCGATGACGGTCACGTCATGCCTTTGTGCCAGAACCTCAAATACGTTCACCCCGTAAGCCTCGGCGCCACCAAAACGACGACCAAAACGATCAATCAACAAGGCGATACGCAGGCGTTCAGGCACGTCGACGATTCTCGTGTTGAGACAAGCATTGGTATAAAAAGCGTAACAATGGCGTGCTGCGCCAGATTCCGACGCGTGGGATCGCAAACACGTCATCTGTCATTCTGGCCAGACCGCGTTCGGTCGTCGTGGCGCTGCTATAGCCCGCCTCTTGGGCCAGCCGCTGGAGTGCGACGTTAAAGTCACCAAAGGGATAGCAAAAAGCGGTCACGTCAGCGCCGAGCGCCTCAACTAGTTTTTGGCGGGAACCAACAAGCTGCTCACGCGCCTCTGCTGTGGACAACTCGGGCAAATGCACGTGATCCAGGGTATGCGAGCCAATCTCTTGCCCGGCCTGCGCCCACGCTCGCATCTCGATAATCGACATCAGCTCGGCACGCGGCACGCCTTTGTCCTTATCCCAAGAGTTTGTTTGGGAAAAAAGATTGGCTACCAGGTAATTTGTCGACGTGAAGTTGTATTTGAGCAATACCGGCAAGGCGTTTTGAAAGACGTTACGAAAGCCATCATCAAAGGTGATGCCAAACACCTTACCGACTTTTTCTCGTTTAAGGTAGGGTAACAAGTCGCGCATGCTTAATCCCCGATACCCAAACTGGTGCATCGCCCACATTTGCCTGGCGAAACTTTTGGGGTGTACGGTGAGCCCGCGATAAGACGAATGTTGAGGTGGCGTTGGACCAACCTGGTGATACATCAGAATAGGGATTGACGGCATCTTGAAGACAATCCAACGTTAGCGTTAAACAAAGCGGTTAAACCTGATCTTGATACACAGCAAGCGTCGCATCCACGAACGCCTGCAAACCGAACTCTTGGGCGGCATGCACCCGCGCTAGCTGCCCCATTTGAGCGAGCCGCTCGGGTTGCTGAAGCAACTCAAGAAGAACCTTTGTAATGAACTCGGGGGAGCGTGGCGGCACCACCCAGCCTTCACTGTTGCTGAGTAGACCGGCGCCTTGTTGCGCAGGAAGGTTTTCAGGTAACCCACCCACTCGCGTCATCAGCACCGGCAAACCAAGTGCCATCAATTCTCGGCAGGCAAACGATAAGGTCTCTTCGTAGGACAACACAAAGCCAAGATCGCAGGCACGAAGCCAGGGGCGCACATCATCTAGTAGCCCGGGCATACTCACTTGCGCGGTCATTGCACGCTCTGCCACCTCGGCACAATGAAAATCATGTGGCCGGTCACCAATTAAGACAATATGAAATCTCTCGTGCTGGCCAGAGGGCAGCGCCGCAACCGCAGCCACCAAATCTAGCCAGCCTTTTGCGTAGTCTGTTCCAGCAGAACTGCCTAGTACGATTTTGTGCTCAAAGTCTGGGCCGAGCAGCCGCTCGCGCAAGCGTTGCTTTTCGGCGCCATCGACTGGCGAAAAATAGTCTGTATCAATGCCATGGCGAATCGTCGTAATCGGCTTGCACTTATAGGGCGAACGCAACAGAAAGCGTTTGACGTGGTCACTGACTGCGATGACGTGATCGGTCGAGAAGAACGCGCGCAAAGCGTGTCCGAAACTATTCAGCGGATGATCGTTGTGTTTTGTAAAAATGATCCGAGGGCGGTGTCGCAGACCAAGTAAGGCCAGCATCACTTGCTTATGGTCGGCCGAGCCGTTGACGTGAACGATATCAAAACCTTCTGAGGCGATCAAGTGGCGCAGAGCTCTGCGATCCTTAAACCAAGAGATCGGGCGCGTGGTAAAGGCCAAATCCACCACGCGCACACCGGGGATCAGGCTAGCTAAGCGATATAAACGACTCGAAGCTTGCGTGGCGACCGTACACTGAAAAGAGTCAGGCAGCCCTTGCAATAAATTCATAATGTAGGTGACGTGGCCACCACCATTACGGGGATGAAAGTTAGTGAACAAAATTTTCATTTCTATTTTTTTTGCTCGCGCGCTTCATTTAAAAACATTAGTTTTGAGTACCGCAAAAAACTACCCGAAGCGGCCGTCACCGCAAGTACAAAGCCATGACGACCATCAAGAAACCCTCTTTTTAGCAAATAGATGCGGATAAACGTCCAGACGCTGTGGCCAATCAACCCAAGCACGCCAACGCGCTTGCCTTGGGTAGCCATCAATTTTGCCGCTTCGCCAGAATAACGGTTGATTTTAACCACAAGCGCATCAAGATTTTCGAAGGGAAAATGTAACAGACATGCCTTGAGTTTACCCACGCGTCCTGTGAGCACGACTTGTTCGTGTACCGGTACGTCGTCAAAGGCGCCGAGTTCGCGGCGAAACAGGCGTAAGACGTAGTCGGGCCACCAACCGCTGTGATGAATTTGTTTTCCGCAAAACTCTGAGAGTCGGGCAAGCCGATAGCCGTCATAAGCGGGATCACTGAGAGTTTGAATAATTTCATCTTGTAACTCGGGGGTGACGCGCTCGTCTGCATCAAGCGACAGCACCCAAGGCTGGGTCGCTAAGGCTAAGACACGATTTTTTTGCGGGCCAAAGCCGGGCCAGTCGGCAACCTGATGCACTTGCGCGCCCAATGCCCGAGCCACGCTGGCGGTGTCGTCGGTGCTAAAGCCGTCTAGCACGATCACCTCGTCTGCAAAGCAGACAGACGCAAGGCAGTCAGCGATGCGCGTTGCTTCGTTTTTGGTGATGATGATGACCGAAAGCCCTAGGCTTTGGCGCGAAGCGCTCGCTTCCATAGTTTCCATTTGTTGTACAGCGGCCCGACCACGGGGTGGGCGGCAAACCAGATCCGCAATAAGAGCCAGGCCCCGCCCCGGTTGCGCACGGCAACACGATAGATATGCGCCGGTAAGACCCCCACCAGATTTTGGCCATGCGCCACAGTTGTATAAAGATATTTAAAACCCAACGACTGCGCGACGGCGACATAGTCCTGCGCAAAATAACCCTGGGGCCAGCAAAAATGCTCTGAGACCGACCCAAGCTGCTGTTGCAGCGTCGCACGAGAATCGCTTAAGTCTTGTGTGAGATTTTTCAGGCAAACCTCACGCACGTCGTCGGTTAAATCCCAGCGCTGATGGGTATGCGTGTGGCTGTGCACCTCAAACGTACCGGCCTCTTGCATTGCCCGAACCTCGGCCCAGCGCAGCATCGCCAAATCGGCTGTACCACTGGCAATCGCCGCCTTACTTTGCAAATGACCAAGCACCGCTGGAACCTCTGCCCCAGTCTGGCCGGCGTGCGGTCGGGCAAAATCCTCACCAACCAAACCCGTAATCAAAAAAAGAACAGCCTGCATGGAGTACTTTTGCAAGACAGGGTGAGCATAGACCCAGTTGTCAAGATAGCCATCGTCAAACGTAATTAAGACTGATTTCGCAGGCGTGGGTGCGCCCGCCAAAAAATCGGCAAACTGCTTGGCCGTGAGCGAGCGATAACCGCGCCTGGCCAGACTGGCAATCTGACTTTCAAAGTTTTCAGGCGACGTAGTGAGCGAACCCGCCGCAGGCGACACGTGGTGATACATTAAGACGGGTACGCAGTAGGCAGTCGTCATGCTTCAGGGTGCCTGGCGCTAGCGCTTGCCGGAGTTGGGGGTTGGGCGTTGGTCAAACCGGACAATTCGTCAAGCCACCGACGATAGAAAAACTCGGTGCGCTTAGCGAACGTCTGAGTCGTAAAAATACCCTCAGCCGCGTGCATTCGATCGTACCCAGCTTGTCCCATTTTTTTTCTTAATTCGGGTGAATCGATTAGCTGCACCAAAGCGTTTTGCAAGGCTCGTTCGTCATCAAGCGGCACAAGCAAACCCGTCACGCCGGGAATCGTGGTTTCGCTCACTCCCCCTACATCGGTACCAATCACTGGCAAACCACTGGCCGCCGCTTCGAGAAAAACTGTACCCAGCGCTTCTTGGCGAGTCGGCAAACAAAAAATATCTAGGCCCTTTAATACATTGGGTATGTCGCGACGCGTGTCCAACAAATGAATGCGCACACCTAAACCGCTATGCAAAATATGCGTTTGCAATTGTTCAAACAGAGGAGAGCCACCGCCAGCGATCACCAAATGCAAGTGGGGGCGCGCGCGCAACAAAGGCAACATCGCGTTAATCAACGAGAGGTGACCTTTATCGGGGCGCAGCACGGCTACGCACCCCACTAAGATATCTTGGTTAGAAATTTTTAATTCGCTGCGTAAAGTGGAGTGCTCAACGGGCGCTGCAAAAACAATTGGTGTGTAAATTGTCTCAATGCGCTCAGGCGCAACCCCGCGCAAAATCAATTGTCGTCGCACGGCACTGCTCACTGCTATGACCCGATGCGGTAGCCACGTGTACGTTAAGAGCGAAGTCGGCGGACTTGCCAAGTGGCGCGTGCGCACAATCAATGGAACTTTGGCCAAACGCCCCGCCGTTGCAGCGATCAACGTATCTTGTCTGCTATGGGTGTTGAGTACGTCAAACCTACCTGATTGCAAAATCTTTTTGATCGCGAAAACGCCGCGTACGATGTTGACAGGACCATCCATCGTCATAGTGTGCACCAAAAAACCTGCGTCGAGCAAACGCGCGCCTAGTTCGGCGTCCGGCTGGCAAATCACCTCGAGATGATGACCAAGCTCGCGCATGGCGACCATTTTTTTAAACAAACGATGCTCTTGCCCACCAAAGCTTGTTGCGGCTTCGGAGTGAATGATACGCAGCGCACGCGTCTGGTCCATCAGTAGGCCACCTCAATATCGGACGCTGACGTCCAAGCAGTAAGTTGTTCGACCAAATGATCAGACAGGCGCACTCTCCACGTCTCGTCTAGCCTGAGCACGCAAGCCAGCCCTGCGTTTTCGTAGAGTACCTCGACGGGTGTACCACGGGCCGGGCCCGTTGCCGTGACGCGAAAGGGGTCTAACATTTTTTTAAGTAAGAGCGCGTCGGCGTTGCCATTTAGACGAATCCGCAGCGCCTTAGCACGCGCTTCGCGTGCCAATTGCAAATCATAGAGGTTCTCGGCAACAACGCGCGTGCCCTTTGAACGTTCGTTGTTGGTGACTTTAACTTGCAAAATCACTAACTGGTCGTCGCGCAAGCGATGACGATGTTGCTCAAAGAGTTCAGAATAAACAGTAACCTCGACTTGTGCCGTACCATCATCTAGCGTAATGAATTGCAGTTTGCCTTTTGAGCTCATCATGCTGCGCACACCGCTAATCACACCCGCAATCCATTGAGAATCGCGCAAGGGCTCAAGACGGACCAGCGGTTTGGCGGCAAAGAGCCGGACTTCGTCACGCCAGACATCAAACAGATGACCACTAAAAAAATATCCCAGTGCGGCTTTTTCTTCGGTCAGGAGGGTGTGGAGGTTCCAGGGAGCTATCGAACCAAGCTCATCCGCAACCACCTCGTGGCTATCGTCACCAAACAAAGACACCTGATTGGCGCTGCGCGCGTGCTGCTCTGCCGCCTCGAGGGCTGTGGTTAACGAGGCAAGGAGTGCACAGCGATTCGGCTCGAGCGTGTCGAAGGCCCCCACTCGGATTAAGGCCTCGATACTGCGTCGATTGACGGCTCGACGATCGATTCTTCGACAAAAATCGAACAGACTAGCGAAGGGGCCGTCTTTGCGCACGCGCAAGATATCTTCGACCGCACCCTGCCCGGTGCCCTTGACCGCACCCATGCCGTAGCGAATCGTACGGGGCGGTAAACCTTTTTGAGTTTTGGCGTCAGCTACGGGTTCAAACCGGTACGCCGAAGCATTGATATCAGGCGGTAAGACCGTGATGCCGTTGGCCAAGCAATCACGCCAAAAGATCTGAACTTTATCGGTATCGTCCATATCAGACGACAGGGTCGCCGCCAAGAACTCTGCCGGATGATGCGCCTTGAGCCAAGCGGTGTGATACGCGATCAGTGCGTAAGCCGCTGAGTGCGATTTATTAAAACCGTAGCCTGCGAAGAGTTCCATCAGGTCAAATAATTTGACTGCGACTTTAGGGTCGTAACCCTTCTTTAGCGCGCCCTGTTCAAACAACTCGCGGTGCGCGGCCATCTCTTCGGGCTTTTTCTTGCCCATGGCGCGACGTAACAAGTCTGCACCACCTAACGAATAGCCGCCAATGATCTGCGAAATCAGCATCACTTGCTCTTGGTAGACAATCACGCCGTAGGTACTTTTAAGCGTGGCTTCGAGGTCGGGATGAAAATAATCTACGGTTGCACGGCCATGCTTACGATTGACAAAATCATCGACCATGCCCGACTCAAGCGGCCCAGGACGAAACAGCGCCAACACAGCGATAATGTCTTCAAACGTGTTGGGGCGAAGCTTTTTGAGCAGGTCTTTCATGCCGCGCGACTCAAGCTGAAAAACCGCTGTGGTGTTTGCCTTGCAAAGAAGCTGATAGGTGACGGGGTCGTCAAGCGGCACCGACATGACATCAAAATCAG
>CAMCZQ010000090.1 GCA_945887835.1 Bordetella parapertussis
TATGAACGCGGTAAACATTCGCCTGACTATCAGTTGATGTGCCGTGTCGCTGAAATTTTAAATACGCCCGTCAGTTGGTTTTATACCGAAGATGAAGAACTCGCGCGTCTTCAAGAGGTTTTCTATCATCTCGATCCAAACGTGCGAGAACCTCTGTTGGTTCAGGCTGAGTCACTGATTGCGGCACATCCGCCGTTAGCCAGACAAACGCCCACCGAACCTGCCCACTGACCTACCCACTAGTCAACGGGCTTTTACCTTGGCTTAGCGGGGCGCTGCCCTGCGGTCAAACTTAGGGTTTGCAGGCGACCATTGCGATAGAGCTTGAGTTCAAGGGCCTCACCCGGTGCTTTCGCAGCAATACGCGCCATGAAGCGTTGTGTGTCGTTGACCGGCTTACTGTCTATCTCTTGGATGATGTCGCCGACTTTCAAGCCTCCTTTTGCAGCGGGTCCGTCGCGAAGCATGCCCGCAATAATGACTCCATCCGCTCGCTCTAAACCGAACGCGCGCGCTAAGTCGGCCGTCATATCCTGCGGTTCAATCCCCAGCCAACCACGTTTAACGTACCCAAATGTCAGGATTTGACTCAACACCGTTTGCGCCGCCTCGGCCGGAATGGCAAAGCCAATTCCTAACGAGCCACCTGATTTTGAATAGATCGCCGAATTGATCCCCACGAGCCGCCCCTGCGTATCGATCAGTGCACCCCCTGAATTACCCGGGTTAATGGCCGCGTCGGTTTGAATAAAGTTCTCGTAGGTGTTGATGCCAAGCCCAGTACGACCGAGTGCCGACACAATCCCCATGGTGATTGTCTGACCCACACCGAACGGATTGCCAATTGCGAGTACGACATCGCCAACACGGGGCGCCTCGAGTAAGGTAAAGCGCAAAAGCGGCAGATTTGTTAGCGCAATACTCAACACCGCAAGATCTGAATCGGCATCGACGCCAACCACAGTCGCAACCGCCTGTCGACCGTCGGTCAGCGCGACAATAATTTCGTCGGCGCCCTCAATGACATGAAAGTTAGTTAAAACATGGCCCTTGTCCGAGACCACGACGCCAGAGCCGAGGTTAGTGGCGTGCTGCTGCTGATTAAAGCCCGGCATTTGTTCAAAAAATTTACGCAGCGCCGGGTCGGCCGGCAAGGGCATACGCGAAACAGAAACACGCTTAGTCGTGTGGATGTTAACCACTGCCGGCGCGGCCGCCGCAACCGCCACGGCATAGGACCCTGGCGCCTGTTGCACGGTGCCGATATCAACCGTCCCCGAACCGCGTGCGCCAACTTGAATGCCGGGGCGCGGGTCAGCGCGTGCTACCAGGCGCAACCAATCTGGGCGTAAAGTCGTGACCACGAATAAAATCGCGATACACACTGTTACTGCTTGGGCAAACAACAGCCAAAGACGACGCATGAGGGACCCAGCAACCATGAAAACTGTTTCAACGCACACTTTAACGCAGTGGCTTGCAACCACGCTCAACGTGTCAGCCTTTAGCGATTATTGCCCCAATGGCTTACAGGTCGAAGGCAAGCACTCAGTTGGCCATATTGTCACGGGCGTCACGGCGAGCCAGGCTTTGATCGATGTCGCGGCAAAACAACAGGCTGACGCGTTGCTTGTTCATCACGGCTGGTTTTGGAAGGGCGAAGACCCCCGACTCGTTGGAACACGAAAGGCCCGCGTGGCCTCGCTGCTGGCGCACGACCTGAATCTGCTGGCCTATCACCTGCCGCTCGATGCACACCCGGTGCTAGGAAATAACGCACAGCTCGCAAGAATTTTGGGACTAATTGCCGAGCCCTCGCGCACCGCGACTGAGCTGCTTTGGCTAGGCTCAAGACCGGGTATCACCACCCTAGGCGGTTTTGCACAGCTCGTGGAGCAGCGCTTAGAGCGGATTCCGCTTGTACTGGGTACGCCCGATTTACCGGTTCAGCGAATCGCCTGGTGCACGGGGGCAGCTCAAAGCCTGCTTCAGCGGGCGATTGACGCGGGCGCACAGCTATTTATCACCGGTGAGGTGTCTGAGCCAACCGTGCACCTCGCTCGCGAGGCGGGTGTCGGCTTTATCAGTGCCGGGCACCACGCCACTGAACGCTATGGTGTGCAAGCGTTAGGCGAGGCAATTGCGCAAGAGTTCGGGATCCGAGTGGACTTTGTCGATATTGACAACCCGGTTTAACCGGACTTTTATTAAGGATTTCTTATTCCTGCGGTGAAATCACTTCTTTAGCGAATCCCTGATCTCGCGCAGCAGCGCAATGTCCTCAGGAGTTGTTGGCGGGGGCGCAGCCAGATCCATTTTGGCGCGCGCCGTATTAATGGCTTTCACCATAAAAAAGATCACAAATGCCAACAGTACAAAGTTAATCACAATCGTTAAAAAATTACCCCAGGCAAACAAGTTTGCGCCGGCTTTGGTCAACTCGGCGTAGGTATCCGGGCCGGCGTACTGCGCCGGGCGCGACAGCACGATGTACTTATTGCTGAAATCCACTGAGCCCCCGACCAAGAAATTGACGATTGGCATCACAATATCTTTGACAAGCGAGTCGACGATTTTGCCGAAGGCTGCTCCCACGATCACGCCAACGGCCAAATCCACGACATTGCCACGTAGGGCAAATTGCTCAAATTCTTTGAAAATTCCTTTTCCCTGCGCCATTTCCGATTTCTCCCATGCAAAGTGTTTCTTCCGTCGGGCTATAATAAGGGGTTAAAAAGTTTGCAACAAGACAAAAGCGTTGATTGAGTAATGACTGCCGGGCGGCGTTAACAAAGAGGTAAGGTCGCGCGCGCAACAACAAGGATAGGATATGAGTCAGGATTCTGTTATGCATGACGATGAAGGCGCGGCTCCGGTCACGCTCCCGTCAGATCCCACCCGCCGTCTCTGGATCGGCACCACCTGTGCGATGGGCGGAGTAGCGGGCTTAGCCGCAGCAGTGCCTTTTGTCAGCACGTTTGCGCCCTCTGATCGCGCGCGCGCGGCTGGTGCGCCCGTTGAGGTCGACATCAGTACGCTGGCACCCGGCGAGATGCGCACGGTCGAATGGCGCGGCAAACCGGTTTGGCTGATTCGCCGCACCAAAGAGCAACTTGAGTCGCTCAAACAAAATAACGGCGAACTTGCCGACCCAAACTCAACACGCGCAGGTTACACACCAGCCTACGCTAAAAATGAGTGGCGCTCGCGCAAGCAAGAACTGTTTGTCGCCGTTGGTATTTGCACACACCTAGGCTGCTCGCCCACCGCAAAGTTTGCGACCGGTGCGCAACCAAGCCTGCCCTCAAACTGGGACGGCGGCTTTCTGTGTCCATGTCATGGCTCAACCTTCGATATGGCTGGCCGCGTGTTTAAAAACAAACCCGCACCCGACAATCTCGAAGTCCCACCCTACCAATATTTAAGCGACACCCGCATCGTTGTCGGGGTTGACGAGAACAACAAGGCCTGACGGTCTGTTGCTCAACCCCCTACAACGCGACACTGAACAAGTAAAGGAACCGTTTTCATGGCTGGCAATAAAACCGTCGAAACGACCGGACTGCTAGGTTGGATCGACCAGCGCTTTCCGCTGACCTCCACGTATAAAGCGCATCTGTCTGAATACTATGCGCCAAAAAACTTTAACTTCTGGTACTTTTTTGGCGCCCTGTCTTTGCTGGTGCTCGTGCTGCAAATCGTGACCGGTATTTTTCTGGTCATGCACTATAAGCCCGACGCACAGTTCGCCTTTCAGTCCGTTGAATATATCATGCGCGAAGTGCCTGGCGGCTGGTTTATCCGTTATATGCACTCCACTGGCGCCTCGATGTTTTTTGTCGTGGTGTATCTGCACATGGTTCGCGCGCTCATTTACGGTTCATACCGCAAACCGCGTGAGCTGGTCTGGATTTTTGGCGTCGGCATTTTCTTATGCCTGATGGGTGAAGCTTTTTTTGGCTACCTCTTACCCTGGGGACAGATGTCTTTCTGGGGCGCACAGGTGATCGTGAATCTGTTCTCGGCGATTCCGTTTATTGGTCCTGAACTCTCGATCTGGATTCGTGGCGACTATGTGGTGTCTGATGCCACCCTGAATCGCTTTTTCGCGTTCCATGTCATCGCGATTCCGTTGGTCTTGCTAGGCCTCGTCGTCGCCCATGTGGTCGCCTTACACGAAGTCGGCTCAAACAATCCAGACGGTGTCGATATCAAAACCAAGCAAGACAAATACGGTCGTCCGCTAGATGGCATCCCGTTTCACCCGTATTACACCGTGCACGACATCATGGGTTTTATGGGTTTTCTAATCATCTTCATGGCGATTGTTTTCTTCGCTCCCGAAATGGGCGGCTACTTTCTTGAGTTCAACAACTTTATTCCTGCTGACCCGCTCAAAACACCCTTGCACATTGCGCCAGTCTGGTACTTCACGCCCTTTTACTCTATGCTGCGTGCGACCAACGATGGTTTCACTTGGGTGCTTGCCGGCGCCGCTGTCGTCGCCGCAATCTTCATGTTCATTCGCACCAAGGGTCTGGTCAAACTACTTGCCCCCCTCGTACTGCTTGGCATCGCCGTTTTATTGCGGCTGATCGACGCAAAATTCTGGGGCGTAGTCGCCATGGGTGGAGCAGTTGTTCTACTGTTTTTTGTGCCTTGGCTTGACTACAGCCCGGTTAAATCCATTCGCTATCGCCCCGGCTGGCACAAAACGCTCTACGGTGTTTTCTTTGCAAACTTTGTTGTCTTGGGCTATCTCGGTACTCAGGCGCCTACAGACTTTTTTAACTTGCTCTCGCAAATTGGTACGCTCATTTATCTGGGCTTCTTTTTCTTGATGCCTGTCTGGAGTTGTCTCGGAACCTTCAAACCGGTTCCTGACCGAGTCACGTTCCAAGCACACTGAGCCTAACCTAATTTACGGAATGACCATGATCAAGAAGCTGCTTTGTGCTCTTGCCCTCTCGATAACTTGCACGACGGCCAGCGCCTCGGGGGGTGACTTTGCCCTCGACCGAGCACCTAACCGCATCAATGAACTGACCTCGTTACAAAATGGGGCCAAACTCTTTGTTAACTACTGCTTAAATTGCCATAGCGCTGCATCGATGCGCTACAACAAACTCAACGACATCGGCCTGACCGATGAGCAAATCCGTACCAGCCTGTTATTTACGGGCGATAAGGTTGGGGATTTGATGATGGGCTCCGTCTCTGTTAAGGACGGTAAGGGTTGGTTTGGCGTGATGCCACCTGATTTGTCAGTGATCGCGCGAGCAAAGTCAGCCAATGCTGGCCCCACTGGCTCAGACTACATCTATACTTATTTGCGTACTTTTTATCGCGATACTAGCAAGCCAACAGGTTGGGACAACCTTGCGTACCCAGCGGCAGCAATGCCTCACGTCTTGTTCCAGCGCCAGGGGCCGCGCGAAATGACCTCGGTCGTTGTGCACCCGCACGAAGCACCTGGTGGCAAAGGCCCCGCAAGCTGGGAACGCGTCACCACAACTTATGACGCTTTAGGCTACTCAACAAGTAAGACCGAAAAACTTGCCAACTATCAAGGTAAAGCCTCGGCCGATTACAAGTTCAAGGCACTCGAGGCCTCGCGCACCTCAGCTTACGATAACGATATCGCAGATCTCACTAACTTTATGACCTGGATGTCAGAGCCGATTCAGCAAAAGCGCAAGCAGATCGGCGTTTGGGTGTTGTTATTTTTAGGTTTGTTTTTCGTCGTGGCGTGGCGCCTAAACGCCTCGTACTGGAAGCACGTCAAGTAGCTTGTTTTTCGGGGCCAGCGTCTGCCTGACGCAGACGCTGGCCTTTCGCTTTTATTCGTATTCATTTTTAGGACGGAAATCCATCATGATGGTCCTTTACTCCGGAACCACCTGCCCCTTCTCGCACCGCTGCCGTTTTGTGTTGTTTGAAAAAGGTATGGATTTTGAAATTCGCGATATCGACTTATTTAATAAGCCCGAAGATATCGCAGTCATGAACCCTTATGGCCAAGTACCCATTCTGGTCGAGCGCGATCTCATCCTGTACGAGTCAAACATCATCAATGAATATATTGACGAGCGCTTTCCTCATCCACAACTGATGCCAGCCGACCCAGTGATGCGCGCACGCACGCGCTTGTTTTTGTATAACTTTGAAAAAGAGTTGTTCATCCATGTCGCTGCACTCGAAGACCGCGCGGTACGCGCCGACGAAAAGCGCATGAATGTTGCACGTGCGCAAGTACGCGATCGTCTGTCGCAACTTGCGCCGTTATTGCTAAAAAATAAATATATGCTCGGTGAAGAGTTTTCAATGCTCGATGTTGCGATGGCTCCGTTACTTTGGCGCCTGGATCATTACGGCATCGAACTTCCTAAAACGGCGGCCCCTATTCAAAAATATGGCGAGCGTATTTTTTCACGCCCCGCCTATATCGAGGCCCTGACACCCTCAGAAAAAGTGATGAAGCGCTAGTCATACTTTTATGGCAGAAACCTCTACTAAGCCGTATATGCTACGTGCGCTGCACGAGTGGTGCACGGATAACGGCTATACGCCGCAGATCGTTGTGCGGGTCGATACCAACACACTGGTGCCACCCGCACATATCAAAGATGGGCAAATCACACTCAATATCGGCGTCATGGCTACCAAGGGACTTGTGCTTGGCAATGACACGATCGAGTTTCAGGCACGCTTTAACGGCGTGACCGAAAACCTCCATATCCCTGTTGGGGCCGTGACCGCGCTGTATGCGCGCGAAACTGGCGCCGGCATGGGCTTTGAGGTTGAAGAGCCACGTCAAAGTGACACCCCGGCAACCAACGCCACGACAGCGGGCTTTGCTGCCGGCACACACGCTCCACCGGCCTCGCCTTCAACCACCACACGCGCCACAACAAGCAATGAGTCTCCCGAACCTCCCCGGCCAAAACTCACTATCGTTAAATAGCACGTGCTTTGGTCAGCAACCCTTAAATACTTTATAATTCGGCGCGTTGTGATGAATTACACAACGCTCGCATTCGCAGCATACCGCCGGAGTAGCTCAGTTGGTAGAGCAGCTCACTTGTAATGAGAAGGTCGAGGGTTCGATTCCTTTCTCCGGCACCAGTTAAATCTAAGGCGTTGTTCGTGTCGTTTTAGGCAGCTTGGTCCAGGGCAAATCTGCAGGGTCAGCTGCCATCGGCCCAGCCGCTTTCGCCACCAAGATGTGCGAGGCAATCGGTGTGAAATCAGCTCGAAAATGATTTGAGCTTTTTACGACCAGTACCTTCATCGTTTCGGGATGCACACCCAACATCCGAAATAATTCACGGTCAAGCAACTGTTTTTTGCCACTGACGACCGCCACCAAAACACCTTCTATTTCAAGCAATGCGCAGGGGCCTAGCGTGATGCGTGAGCCTGTCATCATCGGGCCCTTGAGGGTTACTTTTCCATCCGATAGCGCTTTCACTTTAAAAGTGCCTTGTACCGGTGCATCACTGAGCCGCCCCGTGAAAGTCGGCACCGCTGTTCCGATCGCCGTAGTGATCGAAGCCCCTAAGCCAGCCTCATGCGCCATCGTTGCCGTCGCTGGATCAAACAGCAACCCGAGCGCCACTTTGCCTGGCAAACGTTTGCCCGCTCCTTTCTCAAGCAAGGCTCGCAACAAGCCCGTGGTGTTGCTATCACCCCCCGCGCCCGGATTATCTTGCGTATCCGCAATCACCACAGGTTTTTCATTCGTTTCGCCCAGCAAGCAGGCCCGCTCGACAGCATCACGCGCCGAAAACACTTCAAGCTTCCATTGGGTCGGTTCGCTCACATTTTTATACAGCCGTTGAACCGCCGCCTCGGCGCGCTCACCGTACCCCCACACCATCGGTGCGCACTCGGCGATGTCTGACGCCGGAAACGCCATACAAAAACTCAAGCAAGTATCAAACTCACGATCAAGGTCAAAGATCTCTTCGTAGCGCGATTTGGCGGGCTCAAGCCACGTGCTTTGTGCGTTGAGGGGGATCAAGTAGAGCAAGCGACGATAGGCCAACGGTTCTTTGCTGCCACGCTTGAGTCGACGCTTCAACAGCGTTGCTGCAAGCTGCCCTGTGGTCGCCATATCCACATGTGGATAGGTACGGTACGCAGCTAAGGCATCCGCCTCAGCGAGCATACGGTGAGTCACGTTGGCGTGTAAATCCAGGCTCGCAACGATCGGTAAGTTTGGCCCAACAATCGCGCGTATCCGTGCAATCAACTCACCCTCAGTATCGTCGACGTGCTCAGCAACAGCAGCGCCATGCAAGTCAAGATAGACGGCTTCAAAACCACCCTTTCGAATACCAGCCAGTATTGACTCACTGATCCGCTCAAAGGCATCACGCGTCACGTGTGCCGACGGTATCGCACCACACCAAGACCCTGGCACCAGTTGCCAGCCTTCAAGTCGGGCCGCTTCGATGAACCCACCGATGGGGATATTGACACCGCGCAAGCTGTCGAGCATTGGTTGGCCTTCAATGAAGGCTGGAAACGATTCGCCTCGATTGAACGCAGCCCAATCGGCCTTGGTCGGAGCAAAGGTGTTGGTTTCGTGTTGATAGCCTGCGACGTAGATTTTCAAGAGTGCACCTTAAAAATTTTGTTACCTGAGGTTTTAGTTCGATCGTAAACGACTTGCGAGATGCTCTCTACTTTAAAGCCCAGGCGATTAGGACTTCTTATACGACCTACCGAGTCCTCGGTATTAATCACTCTAAGTAAAAAACCGCTCAAGCACAAGGCGCGAGCGGTTTTTTCGGACTCTCTGCACGAAAGCATGCAGAAGCCTAGCAGCAAAAGATCAGGCCAAACGAACCATCAGCGGCACAATCAGCAGCGCCACAATGTTGATGATCTTGATCAATGGGTTGACTGCAGGGCCTGCCGTATCTTTGTAGGGATCGCCAACAGTATCGCCAGTCACAGCGGCTTTATGAGCCTCTGAACCTTTACCCCCAAAGTGACCTTCCTCGATGTACTTTTTGGCGTTATCCCAAGCACCACCGCCCGTACACATCGAGATCGCGACAAACAGGCCCGTCACGATCGTACCCATCAACAAACCGCCCAGCGCTTTCGGACCTAAGATCAGGCCCACAGCCACAGGCACCACCACTGGTAAGAGCGATGGGATGATCATCTCTTTAATGGCGGCGGTGGTCAGCATATCAACGGCTTTGTCGTACTCGGGCTTGCCCGTACCATCCATAATGCCTTTGATGTCGCGGAACTGGCGACGTACTTCTTCGACCACGGCACCCGCGCAACGACCCACGGCTTCCATTGCCATCGCACCAAACAGGTAAGGAATCAGGCCACCAATAAACAAGCCAATAATGACCATATGATCAGACAAATCAAAACTGATCTTCATTCCTTTTGACTCAAGTTGGTGTGTGTAATCGGCAAACAACACCAAGGCTGCTAAACCAGCCGAACCAATTGCATAGCCTTTGGTCACGGCCTTCGTGGTGTTGCCCACGGCGTCAAGCGGGTCGGTGATATCACGGACTGACTGTGGCATACCAGCCATTTCAGCGATACCGCCTGCGTTATCGGTGATTGGGCCGTAGGCATCGAGCGCCACGATGATACCGGCCATTGATAACATCGATGTCGCAGCAATCGCGATACCGTAAATGCCGCCTAACCAGAACGCGGCATAGATTGCGGCGCAGACAAACAACACTGGGTAAGCGGTCGATTTCATCGACACGCCCAAGCCAGCAATGATGTTCGTGCCATGGCCCTGACTTGACGCTTGGGCGATGTGTTTAACGGGTGCGTAGTCTGTACCGGTGTAATACTCGGTCACCCAGACCAACGCTGCTGTCAGCACTAAGCCCACAACCGTTGCGCCGAACAAGCGCATCTTGGCACCGGTCTTAAAACCAAAGTCAGCCAAGGCGTTATCTGGCATCATCCAGTTTGTTGCAAAATAAAAAGCAACTAAAGAGATCAAACCTGCAATGATCAAGCCTTTGTATAAGGCTGGCATCACATTTTTCATGCCCGGGGTGGCTTTCACAAAAGAGCAGCCAATGATCGAGGCAATGATCGAAATCCCACCAAGCACCAACGGATAAATCACCGCTTCGGCCGTGGCAACTTTAACCATCATCGCGCCCAGCACCATCGTGGCGATCAGTGTGACTGCGTAGGTTTCGAACAGGTCAGCCGCCATACCCGCGCAATCACCCACGTTATCGCCAACGTTGTCAGCGATCACTGCTGGGTTACGTGGATCATCTTCTGGGATGCCCGCTTCGACCTTACCCACCAAGTCGGCGCCAACGTCAGCGCCTTTAGTGAAAATGCCACCACCAAGGCGCGCAAAGATTGAGATCAAGGACGCGCCAAAAGCCAAACCAATCAAGGGATGCAGGGTTGCCGACAGATCACCGGCCTTGCCCACTGACATCAAATACATATAAAACAGGCCAACACCAAGCATGCCCAAGCCCACCACCAACATGCCGGTAATGGCGCCACCCTTGAAGGCAACGTTCAACGCCTCATTCATGCCCACCGTTGCTGCCTGTGCGGTACGTACGTTGGCGCGCACCGAGACATTCATCCCGATAAAACCGCAAGCACCTGACAACACGGCCCCGACGACAAAGCCTACGGCTGTCGTGTAGTCGAGAAACAGAGCGATCAAAATCGCCAGCACCACGCCCACGATACTGATGGTTTTATATTGACGCGACAGGTAGGCGCTTGCGCCCTGCTGAATCGCATCCGCGATTTCCATCATCTTGGCGTTGCCGGTACTTTGATTAAGAATCCAGGACCTCACTACAAAGCCGTAAACGACTGCGAGAACTCCGCAGCCTAGGGCGAAATAGAGGCCCAACTGAATGTTGCTCATGCTCGAAAACTCCTAAAGTGTGATGTCTTAAATCGTTTTTATATGCGGCGGCTGGCCGACTGTGACACAGGAAGAACTAGCCCCGCTAGTATGTCGCAAAACTTAGGTCAGAGGGGTGCTTTGTTTCTTTGTTAACATTAGGGTATTCACTAATCAGCCTGTAGCAAAAATACTCATGAGTCTTGACAAAGTCAGCCCCGGAAAAAAGCTTCCCGAATCCTTTAATGTGATCATCGAGATCTCGATGAACGCCGATCCAATCAAGTACGAAGTCGATAAAGAATCGGGCGCGATCTTTGTCGACCGCTTTATGGGTACCGCCATGCACTACCCATGTAACTACGGTTACATCCCCAGAACCATCGCCGGTGATGGCGATCCGGTCGACGTGTTAGTGATTACTCCCTTTCCGGTAATCCCAGGCGTGGTGGTGCGTTGCCGTGCGCTGGGCGTGCTTAAAATGAAGGATGAGGCAGGTGATGACGCTAAATTATTGGCTGTCCCTGAAGATAAAATCTTGCCGATTTACAGCCACTGGAAGCAAGCTTCAGACATCAACCCGATGCGCCTGAACGCCATCCAGCACTTCTTTGAGCACTACAAAGACCTTGAACAAGGCAAATGGGTCAAGGTCGATGGCTGGTACGGTGTCGACGATGCGCACCAAGAAATCCTTGATGGCTTGGCTCGCTACGCTAAAGACACTCACTCGGCGTAAATCAAGCCGGGCAACCCTGCCGCACCATTGGCTGCGGTGTACGCAAAGGCTTACATCGACTGGCGCAGTAACGACGCATAATCCTCTGCCGTTGCAATGCGTGGATTCGTCTTATGGCAATGATCGGCCATCGCGCCTTCGGTGATTTTTCCAAACATATCTTCAGACACGCCCATGGCGGCAAGACCCGAGGGCAAACCAAGACGCTGATTCATGGCCTTAATTGCGGGGGCCACCTCGGCGCCCTGAACCAGCCCCATTGCCTGCGCTAAGCGGTCAAGCTTTTTGCCCTTTTGCATCGACGCTTCGCTTTGATTAAACGTAATCACGGCAGGCAAAAACATTGCGTTCAGCGTGCCATGGTGCAGGCGGGGATTCATGCCGCCTAACGCGTGGCTCAAGCTATGCACGGCACCCAAGCCTTTTTGAAACGCCATTGCGCCCTGGGTTGACGCACTCATCATGTGAAAGCGCGCCTCGCGGTCGTGCGGTTGTTTGGTCGCACGCTCGATATGTGCCCAGCCACGCCACAAGCCATCTAGCGCAATCCCCTCAGCCGGAAAGTTCAAGGCTGAAGACATGAACGCCTCGCAGCAATGCGTAATCGCGTCCATACCCGTCGCAGCCGTGAGTAGTGGGGGCAAATCAAGCGTCAACTCTGGGTCGCAAATCGCCGATCTTGGCACCACATAGGGCGACAAAATACCCACCTTACGTCCATCATCCAAGATGAGCATCGCGCCACGGCCGACTTCACTGCCTGTGCCCGACGTTGTTGGGATCGCAATCACTGGTGCCGTGGCGGCTGTAATGCGCGCAACCCCACCTTCAATCGCTGCAAAATGCTTCAGATCGCCTGTGTGCGTTGCCATCACCGCGACGGCTTTGGCTAAATCCATTGCCGAACCGCCCCCAACTGCAATCAAACCATCAAATTTACCTTCGCGATAAATCTTTAAGGCATCGCGCGTGGCGGCCTCTGTTGGATTAGGGGGTGTTTGGTCATAGATACCGACCACATCAGCGTTTTTTAACTGCGCCAACACCTTATCGATAATGCCCACCGCACGCACGCCAGCGTCGGTCACAATCATCGGGCGCTTGATGCCGACTCGATCGCACTCTGACTGCAACAGCGCCACCACACCAAAGTCGAATTGAATTTGCGTGATGTAATTAATGAGTGCCATGTCGTCGTTCTCCGTTGTTTTTGGGTCGTTTTGACGATGATAAAGCATCCAGAACGCTTTGGAGTACCAAAATAATCAGAGTGACATTACTCTGCACAAGAGTAGAATTTGCGTTCGGTTTAAGCGGAGTTGGTCGTGGCACAGATGTTTCGCATCACCCTTTCAGCGGCACTCGTACTCGTAGCGGCGACGGCCGTATTGCCGAGCAGTACGTTGGCGCAAAGCGGGCTCAGGTTCAACCCTGGTGGCGCAGCGCCGGGCGTGCCCTATTCAACATCAAGCTCAATTTTGGATTTAATGCCTGCCCCGCCCTCAGAGGCAACCGCGCCAACTGAACCAGCCGCTGCCAAGCCTGAGTCAGCCGTCGAGCCGGTCTCTCGTAGCGCTGCAGCGACACCTGCTAAGACTGAGCCCTCTGAACCGACAATTCATCAAGGGTTGTCTCCCGAAATAGCAAACCCTGCTGGTGGCTTGAGCCCAATCCGCGGTGCTGCCCCACCACCGGTGAGCCCTGAGGCTTCAGCTGGCGGGCAAAGCCCGTACCTGGCACCAAGCCCCTACGCGACACCCCGCAGCCCTGGAGGCGGCTTAAAAATACGGTAAGCCTCGTCCGAAGTCGCGGCACGTCGCACCACGTGGCTGCAAGTCGCCGAAAGTCGCTCAGGCTGAACCAGCTGCCCAGTCCGTCTGCCAACCGAGCAACTCGGCCAAGCGCGTGACCACCCACTGCGCCTCGCGCACATTTACCCCAACATCCGCAATCGTGAGCCCTTGGTAGATACGCTCAAGCACGTCAGCCTCGGTGATACCAAGCTCCCATAGCTTGGCGTTGGCCTGCTCAGTCAGCATGCTTGCCATATCTTCACAAAAATCATAGCGCTCGTAGATCACCTCTTTTGTTGCACTGGGCTTACTGCGCCCTAGTTCAACAAACAGCGCAATGAACGAAGGCGGAATCACGATCTGATTATCGTCACTCATGGCTGCGCTTGCGCAATAAATACTTTTGCATGCCTTGCATGACAATCACATCCTTCTGA
>CAMCZQ010000091.1 GCA_945887835.1 Bordetella parapertussis
CCGTCACTCCTACCGTGCTTTGCGTCCAGCCCGGCAACTCTTCTAGTACAGGCTTCGCACGCGCAACGGCCGCAGCCCCGTAGGGTAAAACGTCACAAAACTTACCATCGATTTCGTATCCGACGCCCATTTTGAGGGTGGGTAAGCCATCGAGCACATCAAGCTTAGTGATACACAAACCCGAAATACCATTTAAGCGAACCGAGCGCTTGAGCGCGGCCCCGTCAAACCAACCGCAGCGACGCGGACGCCCCGTCACCGAGCCAAATTCTTGACCCACGCTCGCCAGCCGCGCCCCGACATCGTCAAGCAGCTCAGTGGGAAACGGCCCCGAACCCACACGCGTTGCATAGGCCTTTGTAATACCGAGAACGTAATTTAAAGTTTGGGGGCCAACACCAGCCCCGGCTGCTGCCGCACCTGCAATACAGTTACTGCTGGTGACATAAGGATATGTGCCATGGTCTACATCGAGCAAGGCGCCCTGAGCACCTTCGAACAGCAGCTGATGACCCGCCTGCTGTGCCTCAAACAGGGCGCTGCTCACGTCGGCAACCATAGGTGCAATCGCGGGGGCTAGCGCCATCGCCTGATCCACCACTTCTTGTACCGAAACGGCTTGCGCACCCAAATACTGGGTTAAGACAAAATTGTGCAAATCGAGAACGTCTTCGACCTTGTTACGAAAGCCACTTGGATCGAACAAATCTTGAACGCGCAAGGCACGGCGCGCGACTTTGTCTTCATAGGCTGGGCCGATGCCGCGACCCGTCGTACCAATTTTGGCATCCCCGCGACGCGCCTCACGCGCCTGATCAAGCGCCACGTGATAGGGCAAAATCAACGGGCAAGCCTCAGAAATTTTAAGCCGCGAACGTACATCGAGCCCTGCGGCTTCGAGTTCGACGATCTCTTTGAGCAAGGCCTCGGGCGACAGCACGACACCGTTGCCAATATAGCAAGTCACACTTGGGTGCATGATGCCCGAGGGGATCAAGCGCAAAATGGTTTTTTTACCATTGACCCAAAGCGTGTGGCCTGCGTTATGACCGCCTTGAAACCGCACAACTCCGTACGCTGACTCGGCTAGCCAATCAACAATTTTGCCCTTGCCTTCGTCACCCCATTGGGTGCCGATCACTACGATGTTCTTGCTCATGTCGAGTAAAAAAACTAATCAAAATTAAACAATTAAACCCCTGACGCGCCAATGATCAAACCACTGATCAAGCCGGCCAGAGCCTAGACCACTTTCTGCAGTTTCCATTGACCACTTTGCAATACGAGTTCGCGATCAAAAACAAACTCATCGTGTGTCGCGGTTTCGCCCGGAAACACCTGCACCACGATGTGGCCAGCCTGCCGCAACGCTTGCATAGCAAGACGCAGTGCTGCGTCTTGACCAGCAGGCGCACGAACAGCCGGCGCACGCACCGCTGGCAACAGACCGCCCGAGAGCTTACGAAGATCAAGACTAAAACCTGTTGCCGGACGCGCACGCCCAAACGCCAGGCTCACGTTGTCATAACGCCCGCCCTGCGCGAGCGCGTCGTGCCAGCCATCAGCGTAAATAGAAAACGTGATACCGGTGTGATACCCATAGGTACCCACGTCAGCCAAATCGACACCCACAGAGACGTCGTCAAGCGCGCCCAACACCTTTGCTAGGGTGTCAAGCGCTGACACCACACTCATTGTGGCGGGTAGGACTTGGCGCGCCCGCTCAAGCACACTGCGGTCACCATAGAGCTTGGGCAACCAGCTTAAGGCTTGCACCGTTTGCGCCGATAAGGCGCCCGGCCCCTGACCAAGCTCAGCCAGCCCGGGCAAATCTTTATCGCGCAGTAAGGCCATGATTTCATCGGCACGCGCTTGCGCCGCAGCATCGGCCTCAATCAAACTACGCACCAAGCCGGCGTGACACAGATCAAGGCGCAAAGCTTGCACACCTGCCAGTCTTGTGCTTTCTAGGGCAAGTCGAATAATCTCGAGATCAGCTTCAAAACCCGCATGGCCGAAGATTTCGGCACCGATTTGCAAAAGCTCACGGCCAGACAATAAACCAACCGGCCGCGCATGGAGCACCGGGCCGCAATAGCACAAGCGAGTGACGCCAACACGATTGAGCAGATGGGCATCAATACGCGTCACCTGTGGGGTCATGTCTGCGCGCACACCCAAGGTACGACCCGACAATTGATCCACAAGCTTTGAGGTACGTAAATTCAAGTCATTGTTCGTACCCGAGAGCAGTGACTCGATATATTCAACCAAAGGCGGAGCCACGAGTTCGAACCCATAGGTACGAAACAGGTCGAGCAACTGGCGGCGAAGCTCTTCGATGCGGCGCGCTTCAGCCGGCAACATATCGGCCAGGCTTTCAGGCAATAACCAATTACCGTTCATAGGGAGAAATCTAAAAGTTTAAAAAGTGTCACCCAAACGAAAAGCGGCTTGGGGCGTAAGCCCAGCAAGCCGCCAGAACAATCGTTAAAGCTTACATCGTATTATACCTATTATGGCAACCCTGTTACAGCTTGATCTCTTGCGTCTTACACGCGCTGAGCCTCAGGCGTCAAACCGCTTGAGGCTCTTGCAAGGTCTGCCCATAGCCCTCGAGGGCTACTTACCAGACGATGACTTAAGGTATCTGAAGAACTCAGACGTCGGGTCAACAACCAAAACGTCTCCTTGCTTGCCAAAGGCAGCACGATAGCCTTCAAGACTCTTATAAAAGCTATAAAAGCTTAAATCGGCACCGTACGCTTTGGCATAGATACCTGCGGCAACCGCATCGCCCTCACCCATAATCGCTTGAGCGCGGCCATAGGCTTCGGCTACGATCTGCTCGCGCTTACGATCAGCTTCAGCCCGAATTTTTTCACTTTCGGCAGCACCAATTGAGCGAGCTTCATTAGCCACACGCAGACGCTCGGATTCCATCCGACGATAAACCGACTCTGAGATCTCGGGGGCAAATTCGATGCGCTTTAAACGTACGTCAACGATTTGTACGCCTAAGACCTCGGCGCGCTTCACTACGTTGGAAAGCACTTCGTTCATGATCACTTCACGCTCAAGCGACACCACGTCTTTAACGGTTCGAATATTGACTGAAGCGTTAAGCGCATCACGAATCTGAGCTTGCAACCGCTCGCGTGCTGCGCGTTCGTTGCCACCAAAGGTTACATAATAAAGCTTAGGATCGGCAATACGCCACTTAACAAACGAATCAATCAGCAGATTTTTCTTCTCTGAGGTTTGAATGCGTTCGGCGTCTTGCGCATCAATCGTTAACAGTCTTTTGTCGAGCGTCACAACGTTCTGAAACGGCGGCGGCAATTTAAAATACAAACCGGGCTCAGAGATCACTTTTGTCACTTCACCCAGTGCAAACACCACTGCGTAATCGCGCTCGCGCACAACAAACACAGAAGAAGACACTGCAATCAGGGCGATGACCAGAGCGATCAACAGGGGAAACAATCTTTTCATGATCTGTCCTCTGCTTAGCGACTGCCGCGATCACGCGTCAGTGAGTTTGATGAACCGGACACTGCAGGGCGAACGGGCGTGGTGCTAGACGGGGCTGTTAGCGGAGGAATCACGGGCACTTGCGACATCGCCGAACCCGTTGCAGCACGCGTTGGGTCTTGTGCAGCTTGCTGCGTGATTTTGTCTAGCGGCAGATACAACATATTGTTTGAACCTTTGGTATCAATCAGCACCTTGCTGGCGTTGGCAAACATTTGCTGCATGGTTTCAAGATACATACGTTCACGAATCACCTCAGGGGCTTTAGTGTATTCGGCTAGCACGCTACCAAAACGCGCAGCATCACCCGTTGCCGTACCCACCACGCGTGCCCGATAACCCTCGGCCTGCTCAAGCATGCGCGACGCTTGACCCGCTGCCATTGGCACAATCTGATTGCTGTAAGCCTGACCTTCATTTTTTTGACGGTCTAGATCTTGTCCGGCCTTCACTGCGTCATCAAAGGCGGCCTGAACTTGCTCGGGCGGCTGTACGTTTTGGATCGCCACGCTGCTCACTTGGACGCCAGTTTTGTAGCGGTCAAGAATCACCTGCATCAGTTTTTGAACATCAACAGCGATCGCTGCGCGTTCTTCGTACAGGACTTTGTCCATTGGTTTTTTACCAACCACTTCGCGCATGGCAGCTTGGGCAGTTTGGCGCACGGATTCGTCAGGATCTTTGGTTTTAAAGATGTAGTCTGGCGCACCATCTGCGCGCAGCCGATACTGCACCACAAACTGCACATCAACGATGTTTTCGTCTTCGGTCAACATCAAGGCTTCAGGCAAAACACGGTTGCGAGCATTGCCACGAAATCCAACCTCAAACGTACGTAGCTGCGAGATATTGACCATCTCGTGGCCTTGAATCGGTGCGGGCATGCGCCACTGAAAGCCCGCCTGCGCCGTGCTTTTGTATTTACCGAACTGCGTAAGGACAGCCACCTGCCCCTCTTGCACGATGAAAAACCCGCTGATCAGCCACAAGGCGATCGCGCCGGCAGCGATCACGCCCAAACCAATTTTTGACTGGCGCGGTGTCGGACCGCCCATACCGGGCGTTGGGTTCGGACGCGAACCGCCGCCGTTACCGCGCCCAAATAACGCACTTAATCGGTTGCTGACGTCACGCCAGACTTGATCCAAGTCAGGCGGACCATTGCCCTGAGGCGGCCGCTTAGGAGGCTCTGAGCCATTACCGCCTTGTCCACGACCCCAGCCGGGGTCATTGAGATTGAATATTTTGGATAGAAGTCGCATTATTTTCCAGATTTAAAGCAAACTGACTAATTGCCTGACGTAAACCATCTAAGCCCAAACGCTGTTGAGCACTTAAAAAGACCCGACAAATCGTACCATGAGCATCGGTCTGAACGCGTGGCTCAAGCCCGGCCAGATCGATCTTGTTGTAGACCATGATCCGCGGAATTTCTGCCGCACCGATATCGACCAACACTTTATCAACTTCAGCAATTTGCTCATCGCGCTGAGGGCTAGCCGCGTCGACCACATGCAATAAGAGATCAGCCTGAATTGCTTCTTCAAGCGTTGCCCTGAACGCAGCAATAAGTGTAAGCGGTAAGTCGCGAATAAAACCCACAGTATCCGAAAGGGTAATTTGCCCTGCGCCTTCTATCCACACACGCCGTGTCGTAGTATCCAGTGTTGCGAACAATTGATCTGCTGCAAATGCCCCAGCCCGGGTCATGGCATTAAACAGCGTTGACTTACCTGTGTTGGTGTAACCCACTAGCGAAACAGAAAGCGTGCCGCCCCGCACACGCGAGCGACGCTGCGTGGTGCGCTGACGCTGTACACGCTCAAGACGTTCGCGCAGCAGGCGAACCTTGCCACCGATCATGCGCCGATCCATTTCAAGCTGAGACTCGCCGGGGCCTCGCATGCCAATCCCTCCTCGCTGACGCTCGAGGTGGGACCACATGCGTGTTAAGCGCGTGGCCAAATGCTGCAGCTGAGCGAGCTCAACTTGCAGCTTGCCTTCGTGACTTTTAGCCCGCAAGGCAAAAATGTCTAAAATCAAGGCCACCCGATCAACCACACGCAAATTGAACTGTCGCTCAAGATTACGTTGTTGCGCCGGTGATAAAGGCTGATCAAACAAAATCACTTCAGCCTCGAGTTCTTGCGCAAGCAAGACCCCTTCTTGTACCTTGCCTGTACCGATAAAATAGGCGGCATCAGGCCGTTGCCGACGAGCAGTCAGTGTTGCGACCAGCTGCGCACCCGCCCCCTTTGCGAGCATAGCGAATTCTTGTGCATGCGCCAGATAATCGGGCGCACCCAAATCGACACTAATAATCAGCGCGCGCATGGCCCACCCCGACAAAGCATAAAAACATGCTTTGTCACTTTATAAAAAAAACAAAGTTTGGATAAGACCGAAATACCGAGGGCCGCTTTATTCAGTTGCAGCGTCTGTACCAACATCGGCAGCGCCATCCGAAGGCAGATTCACCGCGCGTGCAGGTACAACTGTTGAAATGGCGTGCTTGTAAACCATTTGTGTCACGGTGTTCCTTAGCAACACTACGTACTGGTCGAAAGATTCAACTTGCCCTTGAAGTTTGATCCCATTGACCAAATAGATTGAGACTGGGATGTGTTCTTTACGCAAAGCGTTCAGAAACGGGTCTTGTAAGGTTTGTCCTTTATTGCTCATTGGCAGGCTCCGTATGTTGCGGTAAGACGAATTGGGCTTTTGCAAAAATATGCAGGTTTCTCAATCCAAGAGCAACACTCTACAGGGTTTTCCCGACCATAGCTAGTCTTTACGCGCTTAAGGCCAAAGCCCGAAACAATTCGTTACCAATTCACTTAGGGCCGAACAATTTCTTGCACAGCCTTAAGAAAAATTTTAGTTTGCGCGTCTGTGCCGACGGTGATGCGCAAAAACTCAGTGATGCGAGGTTTTTTAAAATGGCGCACGAGAATATCTTTTGCACGAAGCGCTGCGGCCAGACTTTCGCCTGTGTGGGCGGGGTGCCTGGCAAAAACAAAGTTGGCAGCCGAAGGCAAGACCTCAAAGCCAAAGCCTTGCAAACCAGCGGTTAAGGCGGCTCGGGTACGAATGACCGCTTGCCGACTTTGTTCAAAATACTCTTCATCTTCGATGGCGGCAGTCGCACCGGCCAAGGCCAAGCTGTCAAGAGGATAGGAGTTGAAGCTATTTTTAACGCGCTCGAGGCCTTGAATCAGGTCAGGATGACCCAGCGCATAACCCACCCGCAGGCCCGCTAGCGAACGCGATTTAGACAGCGTATGAACCACCAGCAGATTCGGATATTTTTCAATGAGTGGCGCTGCGGTTTGTGCACCAAAATCAACATACGCTTCGTCGACCACCACCACAATGTTTTGATTGGCCGCAACAATTTTTTCGATATCGGCTAGCGCGTGCGCGCGCCCCGTAGGAGCATTTGGATTTGGAAAAATAATTCCGCCCGCCCTCTTGCTTTGCCCGCCCGCAATCGCAGGCAGATAATCTTCAAGCTGGATACTCAACTGTGTATCCAAAGCGATCGCGTGATAGTCGATTTCGTAAAGCCCGCAGTACACCGGATAAAAACTATAAGTAATGTCAGGAAACAAGAGCGGCGCGTCCTGCTTGAGTAAGCCATGGAAGGCGTGAGCGAGTACCTCGTCAGAACCATTGCCAACAAACACTTGTTCGACCGTGCACCGAAAGCGCTTCGCAATGGCCTGGCGCAGCACTTTTGCATTCACATCGGGATACAACCGCAAGCTGTCATTGGCCTGCGCCTGAATGGCCGCAAGCACTTTGGGCGAAGGCCCATACGGATGCTCGTTCGCGTTGAGCTTGAGTAAATTTTGCGTCTGAGGCTGTTCGCCGGGCACATAGGGCTCAAGTTTGGCAACCAGTTTGTTCCAGTAACGACTCATTTGGCTTAATTGTCCGCGTAAGGATTAAAGGAGGACTTGAATTCGATGCGTAAAGGCGTGCCGGCAAGTTCGAAGGCATCGCGAAAACGTCCTTCAAGGTAGCGACGATAAGAATCAGAAATCGCGTCAAGCGCGTTGCCGTGCACGATGATCAGCGGTGGGTTTTGCCCGCCTTGGTGGGCGTAACGCATTTTAGGTCGGAAAATCCCGCGGCGTGGCGGTGGTTGCTGCTCGACGGCGGCCTGCAACTCGCGCGTCAGGCGAGGTGTAGATAATTTAGTAAACGCTGCCGCATGCGCAAGATTGACGGATTTGAGGACTGCATTGACTCCCTGCCCGCGTAAGGCCGAGATCGTGTGCTGGCGCGCAAACGATAAGAAGCGCAACTTACGGTCAAATTCTCGCTGAATCCTTTCGCGCTGTTCGCTATCGAGCCCATCCCACTTATTAATTGCGACGACCAAGGCGCGCCCAGTTTCAAGAATAAAGCCAGCGATATGAGCGTCTTGATCGGACACCTCGTGTTGCGCATCAATCATGAGCAAAACAACGTTACTGGCCTCGATCGCTTGCAGCGTTTTAATCACCGAAAACTTTTCAATCGCTTCGAATACTTTGCCGCGTTTGCGCAAGCCCGCCGTATCAATCAAGGTGTATTTTTTGCCACCCCGGTCAAATTCAATTTCGATCGCATCACGCGTGGTCCCCGGCATATCGAAGGCAATGACCCGCTCTTCGCCCAGCAAGGTGTTGATAAGTGTCGATTTACCAACGTTGGGACGTCCGACGATCGCAAGTTTAATGCGATGATCGAATACCTCGACGGGTTCGAAAAAATCACTTTTGACAGCTTCGGCGCTAGGCTCTGCATCATCTGCATCGAAGTCTTCGGTTACGGGCTCTTGGCCCAGACCTTCAAGCGCATGCTCAATCAGATCGGCGATACCATCCCCATGCGCTGCCGAAATCGCATAAGGCTGGCCCAGACCGAGCTCGTGAAACTCTGCGATGGCGCTACCGTGCGCCATTCCCTCGGCTTTGTTCACGCACAATACCGCGCGCTGACCAAGTTTGCGCAACAGACGCCCAATATCATGATCGTGTGCGTTTAAGCCGGCACGCGCATCGACCAAAAAAATCACAACATCCGCTTCTGCGATTGCCTGCTTGGTCTGACGCGCCATCTGGTGCAAAATACCGGTTTTAGCAACGGGCTCAAAACCGCCAGTATCAACAACAATAAAAGGCTTGTCGCCAACGCGACCTTCGCCGTAGTGACGGTCTCGAGTCAGCCCCGAAAAGTCTGCAACCAAGGCTGCGCGCGAGCGCGTCAGGCGATTAAAGAGCGTTGATTTACCAACGTTTGGACGTCCAACCAAGGCGACGACAGGTTTAAGTGGCACGGATTAATTCAGCCCAATCATCACGAGCAAGCCATCGCCCGACTGAACCAAAACCCCCTGAGGAGTCGAGAGCAGGGGTGCCTGAATGGCACCACCACCCACAGAAATTCTAGCGAGCAACTGACCATCAACTGGCGACAAGAAATGAACGAAACCCTCAAGATCTCCGACAGCGACACCACCTGGCACGGCCGCCGGGCTTGTCAGCTTACGATTACGCAGCGCGTCTTGGCGCCACGCCAGGCCGCCATTTTTTAGCGAAAACGCCGAGACGGCATCACGTTCGTTCGGCACGTACACTTGTGTCGCATCAATGGTCATCCCCACCGCACTTGAAAAATCTTTACCCCAGACCGTGCGACCGCCCGCTGTGATGTCAAAGCAAATGGCGCGCCCCTGAAAGGCGACGGCGCACAGAAGCGAGCCTGATAACGCGGGCAGGCCTACGACGTCGTTCACTCGTTCAAGATCGGTCGAACCTTTTGGCAAGGCAACCGTACCTTCCCACTGCACGTCGCCAGACACCGCATTGATAGCAATCAATTTGCCGCCCGGTATTGCGCTGATCACCAACCCCTCGAGCAGCAGCATACGTGCAGGTGCGCGCAAGGCCAGCGCCGGACCCGGACGCTGCACGCTCCAGATACGTTCGCCCGTTTCGGCGTTAAACGCCTGCACGCGATAATCGCCGCTGCGCACCACAACAACCCCTGCGCCCACAACTGGCGGCACGGATACTTCGCTCGAAGCCTTCGAGCGCCATTTCATTTGACCGCTCTCATCAAATGCCACCACCATCGCGTCAGCGGTCACGACCGCAGTAATTTTGCCATCGCTCCCAACGCCCGCCGATAGTTTTTTATCCACCTTGGCCGTCCAGACCGCAGCGCCAGAATTCAGGTCGTATTTACCGACCACTCCATCACTGGTCGCTGCGTAAACAACCGAACCCACAACTGCGGGCACAAAGCCAATTCCTGAGCCTTTTCCAAGCTGTGCTTTCCAGGCAATGCGCGCCGACAAGCCAGGCCTGTATTCAGTGAGTGGCGCAGGGTTATAGCGTCCGTCGTCACCGGTGAATACCGAACAACCCGACAAGAACGCTAGCGAGAAAGACAACCATAGCAAACGCGGCAACTTGGCATTGAACAAAAAAGACATCACTATGCTCCGAGTGCATCAAGTTTGAGCTTGACGACGGGGGTTAAAGGGCTTGTAGCGCCTAAGGCCTCTAGGGCTTGCGTCCAAGCTTCACGTGCACCAGCAGTTTTACCTTGGGCCGACAACACGTCGCCCCTGCGGTCGGCATACAGGCCCGCAAAGGCTGCTGGAGGCTCATTGAGTTGGATCAGGGCCGCGTCGAATTCTTTTTGCTCCAGCAAAATACCAGCCAAACGAAGTTTCGCAACGGGCAACAGCGTTGTATTTTTAGTCTGTGCTAACCACTCTAGCTGCTGACGCGCTGCTGCCAAATCATTACGCGCCGCTAACGCAGTCGCCGCGACCAAGGCGCCTCGTGCCGCGTAATCCGTTGCGCCAAAATCCGTACGCAAGGTTTGCATCGCCGCGCCGATGCGCGCGCTTGCTTCGTCGCCCGACTGGCGACTAGCGTCTTCGAGAGCCTCAAAGTAGCCACGCGCTTGGGTGGCCTGGCTCGTTTGATACCATTGCCAGCCACGCCAGCCACCGAGTACAGCCAACGCCACGATCAAGGCCGTGAGCACCGCGGTGCCGTATTTTGCCCACCAGGCGCGTAGTTGATCGAGTTGTTCTTGTTCGTCGAGATCGTATGCCATGCTTATTTAACCTTGTCTTTCAAAAATGCCACTAAATCGTCGAGCGGTATGCGCAACTGCGCAGTGTCAGGGGTTTGCTGCGCCACGCGCAACAGCTTGACTGAGGCAACCCCGTCGGCGAGCTCGTCTGCTGCAAGAATAACCGCGATGGCGGCGGCGCTTGCATCGGCCCGTTTGAACTGCGATTTAAAACTCGCAGCGCCTGCGTGCACAATCACCGAAATACCAACATCGCGCATTGCCTCGGCCAACACCGCCGCCCGTCGCTGCGCGTCATCGCCTTGATGCACGATATAAACGTCACATTCGGGGCTCAAGATTTCAGGCTGATATTGGCTCCAGAGATCAAGTAAGCGTTCTACCCCGATCGCAAAACCCACTGCGGGCGCAGATTTGCCGCCTAAGAGTTCTATTAGACCATCATAGCGCCCGCCGCCACACACCGTGGCTTGCGCCCCGAGCTTATTAGTCACCCACTCAAACACGGTCAGGTTGTAATAATCCAGTCCGCGCACCATGCGAGGGTTCAAACGATAGCTCACACCCGCATCGGTCAACCGCGCGCACACTGCATCAAAATGCGTGCGCGAAGCTTCGCCCAAAAAGTCAAAAAGCTTAGGGGCGGCGTCGGCCATCACCTGCAGAGCTGGATTTTTAGTGTCGAGCACCCTAAGGGGGTTGGTGTAAAGCCGCCTTAACCCGTCTTCGTCCAAAATGTCTTTGTACTGTTCAAGGTGAGCAATCAACGCAGCGCGATGGGCGGCGCGTTCGTCACCTTGCCCCAACGAGTTGATTTCTAGCTCAATGTCGGTAATTCCCAGACGTTTCCAAAGCCTGGCGGTCATCACAATGAGTTCAGCGTCAATATCGGGTCCAGCCAACCCCAAGGCCTCGACGTCAATTTGATGAAACTGCCGATAGCGACCACGTTGCGGGCGTTCGTGACGAAACACGGGACCCAGCGCATAGACACGTTGAGGCCGGTCGTACAAAAGATTATGTTCGATTGCCGCGCGCACCATGCCAGCGGTGAATTCGGGGCGCAGCGTCAACGACTCACCATTGAGCGAATCGGTAAAGGTATACATTTCTTTTTCAACGATGTCGGTGACCTCACCGATACCGCGAGTAAACAAACGCGTATGCTCAAGAATCGGGGCACGCATATTACGGTAGCCATAAGCCTGCAGCCAATCACGCACGATCTCTTCGAGCTGCTCCCAGCGCGCCGAGGCGCCGGGCAAGGCATCATTCATACCGCGAATCGCGGTGACTTTTGAAAAAGCTTGGGTCATGTCTTAACTTTAGAGGGCTTTCGTACCGTAGCGACGTGCAACGTACTCTTGAACAATGGCTTGAAACTCTTGAGCAATGTGATCACCTTTGAGGGTGACGGTCCGCTGCCCGTCAACAAAGACTGGTGCCGCAGGTACCTCACCCGTGCCGGGCAGGCTAATGCCTAGATCGGCGTGCCGACTTTCGCCAGGGCCGTTTACCACGCATCCCATTACCGCGACGTTCATGGACTCGACGCCTGGATACTGAGTTTTCCAGATAGGCATTTGCTCGCGCAGGTAAGTCTGAATTCGGTCCGCCAGTTCTTGAAACACGGTGCTGCTGGTGCGACCACAGCCTGGGCAGGCGATCACCATTGGCGTAAACGCGCGCAACCCCATCGTTTGTAAAATCTCTTGCGCGACAACCACTTCGCGCTTGCGGTCTCCGCCTGGCTCAGGCGTGAGCGAAATTCGAATCGTATCGCCGATTCCTTCTTGGAGCAATACACTCAAGGCCGCAGCCGAGGCCACAATCCCTTTGCTGCCCATACCCGCTTCGGTTAAACCGAGGTGCAGAGGATAATCGCAACGCGCGGCCAAATCCCGATACACCGCAATCAAATCCTGAACGTGACTGACTTTGCAAGACAGAATAATCGCGTTCGAATCCAAGCCAAGCTCTTCAGCGCGCTGCGCGTTGCTAATCGCAGACACCACCAACGCATCGCGCATCACAGCCTGTGCGTTGCGCGGTGCAGTCTGCTTGCTGTTGTCGTCCATCATGCGTGCCAACAATTCGTGATCCAGGCTGCCCCAATTCACACCAATACGCACCGGTTTTTTGTAGCGACACGCGACTTCGATCATTTGCGCAAAATTATCGTCGCGTCGTTTACCACCACCCATGTTGCCCGGATTAATCCGATACTTCGATAAAGCCTGAGCGCATTCAGGAAACTGTGTGAGCAACTTGTGACCGTTATAGTGAAAATCACCGACCAGAGGCACTGAGATGCCCATGCGATCAAGGTGTTCACGAATCGCTGCGACTTCTTTTGCCGCTTCAGGCGTGTTCACCGTAATACGCACGATTTCAGAGCCTGCAAGCGCCAACTCTTTGACTTGAATCGCCGTCGCGACGGCGTCGGCAGTGTCGGTGTTGGTCATGGACTGCACCAAAACCGGTGCCTGTCCGCCAATCGCCAACACTTTGCCGGCCCATTCTATTGGCACTAGCCGAGTCTGCTGACGTGTCAGTGAACCCACCAAGACGCCGGTCGACTGAGGCACTGCACTGGCCTGGGTCAAAGAAGCGCTGACAGAGGCGCTGACAGGTTCGTTCATTTTACAAACGTTCCGAGCCAGGCCGGCAACCAGTTTGCTGGCACCAGGCCTTGCCAGACCCCAACGCCCGCCGCCACCAGAACTAGGATCAGAATCAAGACGACCCAGACTACAGAACCGTTTTGAGCGATTTCGATTTCGTGCGAACCCAGACTGCGAGTCGATGCATGGTCGGCGATGCCACCTTGCACCTGTCCGATGTAGAGCTCGAGCATTGTTTCTAGCGGCTTAGAATCAATTTCCAATAATTTGGCGTAATTTTTGATCAAACCTTTTAGCGCCAAGCCTCGAGGCAAACTTT
>CAMCZQ010000092.1 GCA_945887835.1 Bordetella parapertussis
CTACAGATATTATCGGTGTCAGTTTTTGAGAAAACCGAGCTTTCACGCGCCTTTCAAGGCGATGCACTCTCAACAGATTTACCCGACTCCGCTAACCAATTGAATTTATTCGGAATTTAACCGGACACTCGTGAGTAAAAATAATTAACATCATAATTATTTGTAACGTACTAATTTATCTAATATGTTTTGGCAGTAATACTTGCAAGTACCAATGCGCTCTAAAAAAGAATTGGTAGGCATTGCATTCAAGTGTGTAATAAATTTCTCAATTAGCTTGCGTCGTTCAATATCATCCGCACACAAATTCAAACACATATCGACAAGCCCACAAAATTCGCCTTCGCTATAACGATCATCCGCTGGAAATAATTCACTGAAACGTGCCCATGGAAAATGTCGTTTTGATTTCGTAGACTCATTCTCCAAAACTTCGAGTGCATTCAGTGCATCGGCGCAAATGAGATCGCGAAACTTTAGGTCCGGCATACGTTTAAATCCAAGTCAATTAAAAAAACGAATATTATTTCTTTATGAGCGCAGTTCAAATTGTTGGTTAGGCAGATCTGGAATTTAGTAGAAATGACCGCGCTTATGCCCAACTAATTGTTAAGGTGGACAGCTTTGGATCTTAGCTGGTTGTGGCGCACCGCCATATCTGCATCGAATTTCATGGCTTCCAGCAGTTTCAAATATCGCCCCAATAGCATCGACTGCATTTACTAGTAAAGTTTGATACGATTCGTTAGCATCAGTCTCATCGCTGGTTTTTAATTTTGGCTTAATTTTGTGCGCCTCAATCTTGTTTGGGTTTTATTGTGAATAAGCCAATATTTTTTGTATTGCCGTTAATTCTATTCATGTCGTTGCAGATGACTGCAGCAAAATCTTTTGCAGTAGAGCAAAACAAAAATTTAGATGAAGTAACCACACTTCCTGAGTTCTCAAGCGCTGCACCTCTTACTTGGCGACTTAACGCACAAACTCAAGGCGCAGGAACACCAAATTCGGCTGGGGTTGGTATTTTTTGGCCTGCTTTTAAAAGTGATAGTAGTACCTTGTTTGTAGATGCTCTAGCAAACGCCAATTTCTCTGACTTCAGTGGCTATAGCAGCATTATTAATACAGACGTGAAGGGTTTTACACCATCCACTTCAATTCGGGTGGGTTATCGTTGGCTCAATCAAGATCGCTCTTGGATGTTTGGTTTCAACGCAGGCTATGACACTCGCTCATTAAAGTCGGGTGGTATCGATACTGGTGTACCTATTACTGGTCAAACTACAGTGCGCTATCAACAAATCGCAATTGGGGCCGAGGCAAATACAAGTAACTGGAATATCAACGCCTACGCTCTGCTCCCAGTAGGCGATAAAGAGCAGGTATTAAATAGCGCATACAACAGTGGCGCCTTGACCACTTATGGAGTTGATGTGGGGTATCGCATGATGTCAAGACTGCGTACTTCACTAGGATACTATTACCAGTCAAACAATCTTGATGCAGTAAATGGCTCAGGTGTAAGGGCTGCGCTGATCTATGACTGGACAAACAACTTTTCCCTTAGAGCCAATCTTTCCAGAGATCAGGCCTTCCAAACTCGCTTCTCGGTTAATTTGCAATATAGCTTTGGAAAACCTAGCCTAGCTACAGAATTGCAAAAGGGAATGTTTGAGCCACTACTCAATCGAGATATTCGAGTGCATGATAACCCTAACACGTCTTTATGTCCTCTTTGAAATGGTTTAGATCAATATGGTCGGGCAGTATCTTACGATGCAGGAAAAGCATCTGGTTGTTCAAGCACCCTAACTTTCCTGGATAGATAGAGGATTGAAAATCCTTGTGTCGGTGGTTCGATTCCGCCTGGGGCTACCACCTGAATCTATGTGTCGGGTACTACATCTGAAAAAACCCCTGTGTTCGCGCTGGGGTTTTTGCTAAGCTTCAGAAAGTACTGGATTGAATGAATTCGACTGTGGTTACCGAAATGAACGCAAAGAAATAACCGGCAGTCAGGCAATGACAGCAGACTTGTGAACACTTGCCCGACTGGCATTCAGTTCATGCAACTGTTGCCCTAGATATCGGGCAATCGCACGCATACCGTACAGATCCGCTGCAGCTTCAGCGTCGCTGTTGTAGTTGGTATTCGTATTGACATCGTAGGTGTAGATCTCGCCTGCCGCATCAACAATAAACTCAATTCCGGCAATCCCTATCCCGTTTTCGGCGATGAAACGCTGATAGCGCTGGATGATGGGGTGATCAAAACCCTCGATGATCTGAAAGCGTGGCGCAGCCGCTTCGGGCGCAGTTTCGCCCACCGGACAAAAAGCATCACCGATCTGACAGACGTCCGCTGGACAGAGCTCAAACCCGAGCGACGTATCAACGCGTACGGCATAAAGGAACTTGCCGCCTACGAATTCGACGCGCGTAATGAAAGGCTGCGGTGCGCGAATGTATTGCTGGATCAGCGTGATACCGTCGACGGAGGGCTCGAACTGCACGCTGTTCACATATTTTTGCAGGGCATCAAAATTATGGAAAAGTTTCACGCCCAGCCCTTTGCCTGCGCGATTATGTTTGGTGATGAATGAGCCTGTCATCTGGCGGGCGGCTTCGATGATGTGTTGCTTGCCGACTGCAGCGATGGTGCGGGGGGTCTTGACCCCGTAATTCTGCAAAGCCGCATACTGTGCGACCTTGCTAACTTCAAGCTGCAGGGCGCGGCCGTTGTTCACAACGCGTCGACCGTGAGCCTCAAGCCAAGACAACACTGCTGCCGTATATTCGGGTGCGAAGCGGTGATCGCGCGTGTGCGATGAGGCACTCATTCGGTTGTAGAAAACTCCCTCAGGCGGAGGCACGGACAAATCCAGTTTGCCTTCGTCCAAAAACCACTCTTCGTAAGGTAACTTCAGCTCTTGAAAAGCTGCTTGTAACGGCTCTACCCAGGCGGAGTTCTCATGAATCACATAAATTTTCAACATATCTCATCTTCACGATGCCGGCTACGCAAACCCTATCCGGAACGGCATATCCGAATAATCCAACCAACAGCATAATAAAAACTCATTAAAACCAAAACGACATTTTTATAATTTCTTTATAACTAATTAGTCCTAAGGTTTTCGCGTGGTGTCTAGCTCCTCGGCAGCGGCCGATCCCGCCCCGGAGCACCATCTGAAACTGAAAGACGCCTACTGTTGACGCAGCTCACCTTTGCCTGAACCGGAGCCCGATACATTCCGTACAATGCCCTAGACAAGAGACTAATATGAACATTCAGAAAATAATCACCCGCACCGCACTTGCAATTTTGCCGTTTTGGGTCGCTCAGCAAGCCTCTGCCAGCGCAGACTATCCCAACAAACCCATTCGCATCGTCGTGGCCTATGCGCCAGGCGGGCCGACCGACATCGTGGCCCGATTTTTTGCCCAAGAACTTGGCACTAAACTTGGCCAGCCTGTTTTGGTCGAAAACCGCGCTGGTGCTGGCACACTCATTGGCACGGAATCAGTCATTAAAGCGCCACCGGACGGCTACACCCTGTTTTGGGGCACGCCCGCCACTGTGATCACACCGCTTTTGCATAAAAACCCGACCTATGACGTGCTGAAAGACCTTCAACCCGTGTCCTTAGCGACTACCCAATCCATGGGCGTCTTGGTTTCCGCCAGTATTGCGATCAATAGTATTAGTGATCTGGTCAAGTACGCAAAAGCCAACCCAGGTAAGGTGAATTTTGCTTCTTCGGGAAACGGCTCGGCTCAGCATTTAGCCGCGGAGGCGCTAAACGATGCCGCCAAGATCAATATGCTCCACATTCCCTATAAAGGTGCCGGTGTCGCACTCAATGATCTCGTTGCGGGACGCGTCGATGTCATGATCACATCCTTAGTCGGCAATATGATGGAGCAGGTCAAAGAGGGTCGAATCAAACTCATTGCGACCACGGGACCCGAGCGTAGTAGTACCTTGAATAATATTCCTACCGTTGCAGAAGGTGGCGTACCCAATTTTGGCATCCGTACCTGGACGGCGGTGTTCGCGCCAGTCAACACGCTGCCCGAAGTCGTCGCCAAGCTCAATCGCGCCGTGGCTGAGATACAAAAAGATGGCCAGATTCAAAAGAAGATTGAAAGTCTGGCGATGGACGTCTCTGTCGGCTCCCCACAGGAGCTCAGCACCATGCTCGCCAAGGAAAGTGACTTTTATTCTGTCATCCTCAAACGGACTAACACCAAGCTCGACTAGGCATTCTGAAAAATGCCAAACCTACTGCGCATTAGGCCCATTACGAGTACTGATTACGAAGCCTGGTTACCTCTTTGGGATGACTACAACGCTTTCTATGGGCGGCAAGGTGCAACTGCCCTCGACTTGAACATCACTCAAACAACATGGGCGCGGTTTTTTAATCTCCACGAACCAGTGCATGCTTTTGTCGCTGAGCAAAATGGCGAGCTAGTCGGACTCGTACATTTCATTTTCCATCGCAGTACAACGCGACTCAGAGATGTCTGTTATTTACAAGATCTTTATGTGCATAAAGATCTTCGCGGAGCTGGTATTGGGCGCCAATTAATTCAGGCTGTTTATGACGCCGCGCTAAAAGCTGGCTCTACCCGCGTCTATTGGCACACACAAGGTTCCAATCTTGCTGGCCGAGCGCTGTATGACAAGGTTGCCAAACATATGGGATTCATTGTGTACTCTCTCGAACTCTGATTTTTCTTAGACTACACATCCGTGGCTATGCGTCTAGCGCGTAAAAACTCTTAAAATAAAACGAATCTTACGCTTCTGTCATTCGCCGGAATATCAAATCAACAGACTCGTTGTCGCAACGGTTGTAACACCCGCCTCAACATTGTCACTTGGTTCTTTAGCTATCTCTGACCCAAAAGAAGATGCGCTTCAGGTTTTAGCTAAATCGGTTCAAGCTTTTAATGCCTTAGAGATGGTTACAAATTGAAACAGACAGTTGGCTGAAAAACATTCAGAATTGAAGATCGATTCAGGAGTCAAAAGCCATGTCACTACAACTGCCTAATACCCGCGATACCTGATCAGAGCCAAAGCCTTACATCCGTCAGCCGAACGATGATGACGATCACGACTTAAATAGCTTTCAGATTCAGCAAGACCGAGCTTGGCTACGTGAGCAATTGCTAGCTGGCCTTAATTCGCCTCTTTGCGATCCAATTACACCTGCTTTCTTCGAACGATTAAGGGCTCGCGCTCGAGGAGATTTTTGAAATGCTAGAAAATCTATCGTGCCACACCGTCATGCGATTGATGACGCACTAGATACCGTGGATTATTAACGAGAGAACGCTGGAACCTCCATCGCGGAGAATTTTTCCTTAGCCGTCGCCGAAGCATTAGGACAAGTCAGGCAACATCCGAACATTGGATCGCCCCGCCCAGCGCTCGACTTAGGCATTGAAGGCATCAAATCTTGGGCGTTAAAACGATTCCCTCACCAGCTCTTCTACAAAGTGTTCGATGATCGAATAGAGCTTTGCCGAGTCCTCCATCCCAAGCGAGACATCACCCAAGCAATGCTGTCTCGTCAAAGGTCTCAGTAAGGGTTAAACAGACTCCGGGTCCGGTTGATTCCGCCTCGAGCCACCATCTGAAACTGAAAAAAACCTAGCGTTCGCGCTGGGTTTTTTCTTTTGCGGTGTTGCGTTAGACTAGCAAAAACCAAACCGCTCTACCCCCTCCCGTGAAAGAATCACATTCTGCTTATATTACTGAGCCAACTAGATGAAGCGCTGCCCTTGGTGTGAAGGTTTTGACCTTTATCGCGAGTATCACGATACCGAATGGGGAGTACCCGTTCGGGATAATCGAGCCTTGTTTAAAATGCTCATTTTAGAGGGGGCTCAGGCGGGGCTGTCGTGGTCGACTGTATTAAAAAAACGTGAAAATTACCGCCAAGCATTTGATGAATTTGAGCCTGAGAAAATTGCGACATACGACGATAAAAAGGTACGAGAGCTCTTAAACAACCCTGGGATTATTCGCAATAAATTAAAAATTGCCTCAACGATCACGAACGCAAAGTCTTACCTGAAGCTTCAAAACGATGGCCATGAATTTAGTCAGTTTGTCTGGCAGTTTGTGAATCACAAAACCATTCTAAATAGGCGCCTCTCAATGACTGAGATTCCAGCAACGACCGCTGAATCCGACGCGATGAGTAAGGCTTTACTGAAGACGGGATTTAAATTTGTGGGTTCAACTATTTGCTATGCGTTTATGCAAGCAACAGGGATGGTGAATGACCATTTGGTAGACTGTTATCGCTATCCGAGTACATGAGGCATTTTGATGACATTTCAATACAAGCATGTCAGCTCACCCCTCGGTCAGATCCTCATCGCGGCCAGTGATGAAGGGATCAAGGGTCTCTGGTTTGAAAATCAAAGACACCATCCTGACATCACCTGTTGGCAAGCGGTACGATCGCAAAAATGGTTAGACCAGTGCGCGAGCGAAATCCAATCTTATTTCTTAGGCACTCTGCGTAAGTTCAAATCGCCTCTTTCAACCCCTTGGGGAACCGAGTTTCAACAAGCGGTTTGGCGAGAACTGCGGTTAATTCCCTTTGGACAAACGGCCAGCTATGGCGAGTTGGCGACGCGGATCAACAAACCCCAAGCAGTGCGTGCCATAGGCGCCGCGATTGGAAAAAACCCCTGGAGTATCGTTGTCCCTTGTCATCGAATCATCGGCGCGAACGGCAGCCTGACGGGCTATGCCGGTGGCTTAGAGCGAAAAACTAGCCTCTTGCGCTTAGAGAACGCGCCATTACAGCGCTAGCGGTTTGAATCGCAACTAGTTTTGTAGACATTTCGAATCCCAAACAGGAGATGTGCTGTGGTTTCAATTAAAAATTTAATTCTGGCTTTAGCTTTAGCCTGTATGTCTCACCTTGCAGCTGCTCAAGATGTTGGCTTAACCAAACAGTTCTCTGTCTGCATGGATAAGTCGAACGGGGTCACGAGCAACATGATTGATTGCCTAGTAGCCGAATCAAACCGTCAGGACGCCCGCGTTAACAAAACGTACAAAGAACTCATGGACCAGGTGTCACCACAGCGTAAAAAGCAACTAGAAATTGCCCAGGGCGCTTGGATCACCTATCGGGATGAAAACTGTAAGTTCTATTACGACCCAGAGGGGGGAACAATAGCGACAGTCAATGCCAATGACTGTTTCATGTCAGCCACGGCTGCACGCGCTAAAGAACTTGAAACTCTGGCTGGTACTTCGACTCCATTAGCCACACAACCTACACCCTCAGCACAGAGCACAGCGGCAACGCCGAGTCCGAGTGCACCCAACGCAAACAACGCGGCTCAAAATTTGACTGGGCCACAAAAAAATGCAGTAAGGGCTGCACAGTCATATCTCAGCATCAGCGCATTCTCGCGTGACGGGTTGATCGAACAGCTTTCGTCTCAGGCTGGAAACGGCTTCAACATCAATGACGCAACCAAAGCAGTGGAAAGCCTAAACGTTGACTGGAATCAAGAGGCAGTGAAATCCGCAAAGCAGTACCTCAAGATGATGGGTTTTTCATGCAGTGGCCTGATTGAACAACTTTCGTCTCGCGCCGGCGCTAAGTTCACACAGAAGCAGGCGACCTTCGGCGCGCAACGCGCAGGAGCTTGCTAACTGACCTTGTGCCTTAAAAAAGAGGATGATTACCCACCATCTAAAACTGAAAAAACTCTGCGTTCGTGCTGGATTTTTTTGCTCAAACTCACCTTTTTCAGACATATTAGGATTAGACCGGCTAAGAAAAACCACCATCAACGTATCGGAGTCACTTTAATGAAGCGCTTGCTCATCACCATAGCCACGTCTTTAATTTTATCGAATTCCTACAGCTTTGAGATCTTAGCCATCGGCACGAGTAACACTAACTGTCGAGCTGGCGGACATGCTTTCACCTCCACTGTCGAAGCTGTTTTGGTAGCAAACAGCATAAACGCGACTGTGTTAAATGCCGGCGTAGATGGCGACAAACCGACTTTTATGCTGACCCGTCTCGAGTCTTTATTAAAGGCAAATCCAAGTGTCAAATTGGTTATCTTTGAACCAGGGCCAAATGAAAAAAGAAAAAATATTAATGTCGAAAGCCTAGAAAAAGTTTTAGCGTACCTTCAATCGATAAAGATGCCGACGATTTATGCGTCGACTGACTACGCCCATACTCGAGCAGAAGGGCAGGCTGCTTCGGATAAATTCGGTGCATACTACTACGGCCCTTGGTATCAAGGCGTGCCCAGAGATAAGGAGCACTATACGTTTGATAATGTAAATAACTATACAAATAATTTTACAGGGCACATGAATGCTGGCGGTTGTGCGCGCTGGGGCAAGAATATTGCACCGCTCGTACAAAAAGTCATTGAAGAAAAAAATATCCGCTAAACATCCTTCGTCCTGCCAGCTGGCTGATACGTGACACGCGGCTGATCGGTCATCCCCTTCACGTCAAAAACAATATGTTTCACATGTGAAGCAATACTCACAATAAAAATTAATCACAAGAAATTAATTGGGAGAAGTTTCAATGAAACTGGTCGGATTCGTTTTCAAAGTCTTCTTCAATACTTTGAAATTTGCAATCTTCACAAGCCTGGCATCCAACGCTCTGGCGCAATCAGCGGTCTGGGATTCAACCATCTCGAATACAAATTGGTATGTGCCCGTCCCTCAGCTGTTGGCATACATGTCGCCACGCTCGGGGTTTACCAACCCGACCCCCGTTGGAGATCAGACACTATGGACGCTTGGGAGATCGACCAACGGCGTATTTAGCGGCACTAGCGTAGGGACTCTGGCTATTGGCTCTGCAAGCTTGCAGTCAACCCTGAGCATGCAGGGAAGTGTCTCGTCCAGCGGCAAAATCATAATTTTTTTTACGTCTGTTGATGGAGGTGCATCAACCGTTGGAGTCGGTCAAATGCGAACCATTGGCGGTGTTTCCCAGATGGAAATGCAGATGATTATTGGGACTGATTTACTGACGGCCCACTGGGCGTATATGGTTCCTTACAACCCCGCAACATTTTCGCCTCCAGCAGCGCAAGTCATCCCCACGAGCAACTCTGCCCCCAATTGGGCTTGGGTACAAGGAACACCGTGGAAGCTCACAAGCCCTAGTACCTTTGGCCTATTAAGCCCGGCAAATTTCATCATTACCAACTACAAAAATGGATATTTCTGGGGACAGGGTGTAGGCCCCACAGGCAGCAGCGTCGCTAGTTTTACTTTATTGGGCTCCACTACGCCTGAAGGTAAAGTGTTATTCAGTACATTAAGCAATGGAACACTGTCCTCCCTGTATGGCGACCTGTCAGGGAGTGCATTGACGGCTCAGATGTTGATGACAACGTACAGTTCAACGGGCCTCGGCGACCAAGTGGTAGCAGTAGCAGAGCTAATTCGTCCATATACCGAGTCGGTGACTGTAGCAAACAACCGCGCTGCACTCGGCGCAGCGACCGTTCTTTACGGCATAGCAGGCACTACCAATGGACTCTATGGCGCCATGTCACCCGCGATTGGCACACTTAACAACCTAAATGAACAGTCACAATCAAATGCCATCAGTCAGACCGTTCCGGTCCTAGTAGGCGCGGCGTCTCAGGCAACCTACAACACCCAGCGGGCGCTTCAGCAGACATTGATGACGCGTATCGATAATCTGCGTGGTTCAGAGTCGGGTAATTATTTTGATAGTGATCGACAGGCATGGATAAAACCCTTTGGCAGCGTTTCGAGCCAAAGCGCGCTGAACGATGTCACTGGTTATAGAACAAGTGGTGGTGGGCTTGCCATTGGCCTAGATCGCGCGTTGACCCCGAATTTAATTCTAGGTGGGGTGTTTGCGTATTCCTACAACCTAGTGCGTGGTAGCTCAGACGTAACAACCAATAATCTTGGGATCAATAGTTATCAGCTTGGTTTCTATGGCAATTATGCCGTAGCAAAAAATACAGATATCGATTTTCAAGCTGATGTCGGTTTAAGTCAGAATAATGTGTACCGATCGATCGGTTTTATGAGTACGAATGCCTCGGCAAATTACACGAGCACCACAGGACATGTTGGTTTAGGCATTCAACACATCCTGCCAGTGAATCAATCCTTTAACTTCATCCCATCTCTAAGACTGGATTACGCCAATATCAGTGCTCAGTCCTACCAAGAGTCGGGGGCCGGCGCGTTGAGTCTGAATGTTAATTCGCAGACATATCAGGAGCTCATGCTCACCGCACGGATAAAGGGCGACTACCAATTAAACGAAACCTTGAAACTCACTGCTAACGTGGGCGTCGGCTACAACACCTTGAATAATCAGACTCAAATTACGGCATCCTTTGCTGGTGGCGGAAACAGCTTTGTTACCTACGGAACGGATGTGTCACCATGGTTATATTCAGCTGGACTTGGTTTGGTTAGTTTTGAAAAAAATGGAGTCGAACTGGGTGTCAGATATGATCTGCAGGCAAGTCCTACGGGGTTCCTGAACCAAATGGCATCTGTCAGATTCAGAATGAGTTTTTAAATGGCTGTCTGACCCTGCTGGTGGCGACTCTTGAACAAAATTATGTTGGTACTGTTTTGTCTGCCGATTGCTTCATTAATGGGTGCCAGTCAAGGTAGCTGGCCCGTACTGCGCACCTTTACAAACGGGCTAGCGTGAGCTGAGCCCTACTTCGAGCGGATATAAAGCGCACCGCTGTCGCTATACCCATCGATACCAGCGCACTTGCTTCCGTACGAGTCGCAGATCACGACCTTTGTCGGCCGGTTTTGCGCATACGCATTCGTAATGGTTTTTTCACCGGCAATCACCACCAAGGCTAGGGCAATGACGGTGAGGATTACTTTTGTATACAAATCTGGTTTCATTTTTTCTCTCTCTGGATGACGTGACAGTTTCCCTTGCACCATTAGTCAATTTTTGCACCAGAAAACTCGACCACCTCACCCCACTTCACGATTTCGCTTTTCATTAGCGCGGTTAATTGCTGCGGGGGACCGCCCAAAATCGTATAGCCCAAGTTGGTCATTTTTTCGCGAAGCGCTGGTTTTGTGAGCAAAACATTGACGGTTTGATTGACTTTGTTTGTGATCACAGGCGAGGTGCCCTTAGGCGCGAGTAAGGCAAACCAAGTCGTAGACTCGAGCTCTGGAAACCCAAGTTCTTTTGTACTGGGGATATCTGGTAAAACGCTAGTGCGCGAGTCGGCCATAATCGCCAGCGCGCGCAAGCGACCATCTTTGACCAGACTCGCAATCGCCATCGTGCCCGGGAACACAACCTGCAAATCACCACCAATCAAATCTTTGTTCACTGCTGCTGGGCTGGTGTAAGGCACATGTACCATTTGTACACCCATCACCTTTTTATATAGCTCGGCTGCAAGATGCCACGAACTACCGCTACCGGTTGAGCCGAAATTCAACTTGCCAGGATGTTGCTTTGCGTAGGCAGTCAAATCGTTCAATGATTTGATGGGTAGTTTTGCATCGACTGCGATGACATTGGGAATTGAGCCGATCAGCACAATCGGTTCAAAATCATTAATGGGATGAAACGGCTTTGCCTTGTACATCGTGACGGCCGACACCAAGGTGCCTGGCCACGAAAATAAAAGTGTATAGCCATCGGGTTCTGCCTTGGCCGCAAACGAGGCCCCTACATTGCCATTCGCACCCGGGCGATTTTCAACAATAAAATTACCTCCCAACGCAACGCCAAGCTCTTCGGCGAACATGCGTGCCAGAGGATCAGAACTACCGCCAGGTGCCGAGGGCACAATCACTTTAACGGGCCGCGCGGTGGGCCAGGTTTGCGCGAGACTTGTGAACGCCGCACTACACAGCACAAAAGCGACGAGAAATTTTGCCATGCTCATGAGTGATTCCTTTTTTTTAAGAATACAAATATGTGATCACCAAAGTCATACTGCGCGCGTGTGAGCGCCTTGTGATTGGGTGCAACCTCTTCGAATAATTGATAGTGCTTTGCCTCACGCACCTTAAAGTTGACGAACTCAGCACCATCGTTGTAACCCATTAATAATAGACCACCAGCTTTTAGCACCGCGTGCGAAGCCCTTAAAAGCGCCTCACAATCTTGTTCTTGATTCATGCCAAAGCCAATCAGTCCGTTGGCGATGACGACATCAAACGAGGCGGATGCGTAATGTTTTTCGAGCTCTGCTGCAGACCCGATCGTGTGATGACCGCGATTGCCATAGACCGCTTTTTTGGGCTCAATATCCAGCGTAAACACCTCGGCAGCCAGGCATTTGGGATAATGCCAGCTACGTTTATCGGTTCCTAAAAACAGGCACTTGGCCGGCTGTTCTTGCTGTGAAAAAAAGGCGTTTAAATAATCAAAAATTTCACCCTCTAAAAACTGGCGATTGGCTGATTTCAACGGAAACTCAACACCCAAGGCAATCGCCAGATGCGGCGATATCTTGAATACCAACCGTTGCAGCTTCGTTGCTAACCGACTCATAATTGACCCTTTTTGCAAAACCTTAGTCTTGCAATTTCATTCCGCTATTTCGAATAAATGAAGTCCAGCGTTCAAATTCTTTTTGATTGAACGCGATGAAGTCCTCAACTGAACCTCCCATCATTTTTGCACCTGTGCTCTGAAATTTTTCACGAACGTCGGGCATCTTCAAAATGGCATTGACCTCAGCATTCATTCTCTTTACAAGCGCTGTAGGGGTTTGTGCGGCGGCCCATATTCCATACCAAGCCGCGACATCAAAGCCTGGATAGCCGCTCTCGGCAACGGTAGGCACTTCTGGCAACGTGGGGATTCGATAACTGCTGCTGACTGCTAGCGGGCGCAAAGTCCCTGCCTTGATGTGCGGGGTAGCGGTTGTCGCGCCGTCAAAACCAAAGCTGACTTCGCCTGAGAAGAGTGCGGTTAAGGCAGGTGCCCCGCCTTTGTACATGACTTCTATGACCTCAATCTGACTGGCGTGCTTCAACACGTTAAAACTCAAACTCGGCGACGCGCCAATGCCGGTACTGGCGTGGCTCAGTTCACCGGGCTTTGCCTTGGCCGCTAGGATTAACTCTGCCAAGGTTTTATAAGGTGACTTCGAAGACACCACCAGAACGTTCGGGACTTCTGCCACCGTCGTGACTGGCGAAAAATCATTCAACGGATGATAGGACGGCTTTTGGGTCAACGCATAATTGACGGCATGGGTGCCAGAGGTGCCTAAAATGAAGGTGTATCCGTCAGGTGCACTCTTTGCGACCGCCAGTGCGGCAATGGTCCCGCCCGCCCCTGCCCGATTATCAACCACGACCGGTTGACC
>CAMCZQ010000093.1 GCA_945887835.1 Bordetella parapertussis
TCCCCCGCTACCGCGTCTACAAAGACGGCTTGTTGGTAGATGAACCCTACGATATCGCCAGCCAATGGCGCGACGATTTGGTGAGCTTTGTCTTGGGATGCTCTTTTTCGTTTGAGCAAGCCTTGATTGAAGCCGGAATTCCTTTACGGCATATCCAAGAGCAGCGCACGGTCCCCATGTATCGCACCAATATTGCAACGACGCCTGCGGGTGTGTTTCACGGCCCGATGGTGGTGTCGATGCGTCCGATGCGCCCGGCCGATATTGTGCGTGCCGTGCAGGTCACTTCGCGGTTTCCGAGCGTGCATGGTGCGCCGGTGCATATCGGCATGCCGCACTTGATTGGTATTCAAGATATCAACAAACCTGATTTTGGTGAATCGGTCACCATCAGTGATGATGAGATGCCCGTGTTTTGGGCGTGTGGCGTGACGCCGCAATCTGTTGCGATGGCGATGAAGCCTGCCTTTTGTTTGACGCATGCGCCGGGGTCAATGCTTGTGACCGATCTGAGCAACAGTAGTTTGGCAAGTTTTTAATCATTTCTCTTTTATCGTTGTGTCATATTTTTAGGAGCTTATAGATGAACGTGTTAAATCGATCAATGATGGTCACAGCCCTGTGTGCTGCAATGCAGCTGTCGAGCGTGTCGGCCCAAACGGCTGCCACTGGGCCCAAGATTGCGGTGCAAGCCATCACTCAGGTGTCGCCCACACTCCCGCAGTACACCCAAGTGGATCAACCTCTGTTGCGCGATGGGCTCAAAGCCGCCACCAACGGCCGCGTTGAGATCACGTTATCGTCTTGGCCAGAGCGTAACGTCAATGGCCCTGAAGTCTTGCGGCTGGTGCGTTCGGGTCAAGTGGATATCGCAGCGGGCCCGCTCACCACGGTATCGGGCGATGTGCCCATGCTTGACGGCCTTGATCTGGCGGGCTTGAATCCAAGTATCAAGCAAGCACGCAGAGTTGCTGATGCCATGATGCCGGTTGCGAACAAAGAGCTCGAAAAGCTTGGGATCAAACTGGTTGCAACCTATCCGTTTTCAGGCCAGATGTTGTTCTGCCGAAAGCCAATTGCTTCGTTAGCCGATCTGAAAGGCCTGAAAGTTCGCATTAATGGGCCTTCTGCGGGTGACCTGGTCAAAGCGCTGGGCGGACAACCTGTATCGCTGGCCTTTGGTGAGGTCTACACAGCGCTCGAGCGCGGCACGGTCGATTGCGGGATTACTGGCTCGGGTTCGGGTAATGGCGTGAAGTGGCCCGAGGTCACAACGCATCTCTACACCTTATCTTTATCATGGTCGACCGCTGGTTACTTTGTGAACTTAGCTTGGTGGAACAAACTTGAACCGTCGATTCGTGCTGAGTTCGAAAAGACCTTTGCCGCAATTGAAAATGCCCAATGGAAACTTGGCGAAGATGCAACTGAGGATGGGGTAGCGTGTAACGTTGGCCGTGCAGCAGGGTGTTCGGGCAAGTTGGCCACGCTGGTCAAAAAGCCTATGGCTGAAGTCAAGGCACAGTCAAATGAGGCCGGTATGATTCAGACCAGCCTGGCTGAAGCAGTCTTGCCAGCCTGGGTCAAGCGTTGCGGCGACCGTTGCGGTGTGGTGTACAACGAGGTGATCGCACCCATCACAGGTGTGAAGTACATCGCTGGTAAGTAGTCATGTATCGAGGTCTTGAATGGCTCAGTCGCCGTGCGATGTGGGTAGCGGGTTTTTGCTATCTCCTGATCACGGTGCTGATCTGTTTTGATATTTTTGCCCGAAAGTTTCTGGGCTTTTCAACCGAATCCACCATTGAACTGACGGGTTATCTGATGGCCGTTGGTATGAGTTGGGGGTTGGCGGGCACATTGTTTGAACGGGGTCATGTGCGCATCGATGTGTTGGTGCAGCGCATGCCCTTGCGTGTGCGCGTGTGGTTGCATTTTGCCTCACTGCTCGCCTTAGTGGTGTCGACTGCGTTCTATGTGTATGGTGCGGTTTCAATTGCCAAAGATTCGTTTGCGTTTAATGCGACCGACCTCACTACCTTGCGCACGCCCTTGGTGCTTCCACAAGGGGTGTGGGCAGCAGGCTTTGTCTTGTTATTGCTCGCAGCGGTTGCACTGGCGTTGCGCTCGGTTGTACAACTATTGCGTGGTGATCTTGTGACGATGGATCGCGCCTTGATGGCGCGCACCTACGAAGATGAAGCCGCCGAAACCCTCGAGGCAGTTGCCGAGGCACAGGCACATATGCAGACGCCTGGCTTTTTATCTGCCCACAAACAAGGCGGCAAATGATTGCAATCGTATTCATTGTGATCATGGCGCTTGTGATTGGTGGTGCCAGCTTGTTTGGCGGTGCCGATAGTGCCGCGGCGTTATCGGCAACGACAGTCCCTTGGTGGGCGCTGCTGGCGGTGTTGGCGGCGTTCGCCGGTTTTTTTGCAGGTGGTATTTATGTTGGGGCCGCACTATCCTCGCTTGCGTTGTTGGCGGGGTTTTCGCTTTCAGACCGTCCGTTCTGGAATTTTTTAGGTGAGATGATTTGGGCGCCCTCGACCAATTTTGTGTTGGTGTCGGTGCCGCTGTTTTTATTGATGGGCGAGATCATGCTGCGCGCCGGTTTGTCTGAGCGTTTGTATCGTGGCTTGAATGTCTGGATGGGACGTCTGCCGGGCGGCTTGTTGCACACCAATATTTTGGCCTGCGGGGTATTTTCTGCGGTGGCGGGTTCAAGCGTGGCAACGGCAGCAACGATGGGCTCGGTGGCCTTACCGTATTTTGAAAAAAGTCACTACCCACCAAAATTGGTATTAGGTTCGCTCGCTGCGGGCGGAGCTTTGGGCAATCTGATTCCGCCTGGTATTACGTTCATTATTTATGGTTTGATTACTGAGACCTCGGTCGGTGCGCTGTATATCGCGGCCATTGGTCCGAGTATTTTGGTCGTTCTCTTATTTATTGCGGTCATTTTTTACTACAGCTACAAGCTCAAGTTACGGGCTGACCCAAGCGCGATGGGCGTCAACTGGCGGCATAAGGTCGCGAGTTTGTCAGACTTATTGCCAACGACCTTGTTAATTGGGCTCGTATTGGGCACCATTTATGCGGGCCTGGCTACCCCGACTGAATCCGCAGCGCTTGGCGTTGCAGGTAGTTTGATCTTGGCGCTGGTTGATCGCAAACTCAACTGGAAAATGATCTCTGAGTCGCTGCATGCGACAGCACGTACCACCTCAATGATCGCGTTGATTTTGTTTGGCGCCTACGTGTTGAATTACATTTTGTCGGCCTTGGGCGTGCCACAAATGTTGGCAAAGTTTTTAACTGGGCTACCTTTGCCGGGTTGGGCAATCATGTTGGTCATCATTGGCTTTTACCTCGCCTTGGGCACTTTCATGGAAGGCCTCTCGATGGTGATCTGTACCGTACCCTTGCTGTTTCCGGTGATCAAGGCGTTGGGGTACGATCCAATCTGGTTTGGTGTGGTGATTACGATGCTGGTCGAGATCGCGATGATTAGCCCGCCTGATGGCACGGTACTTTACGTCTTGCAAGGCATGCGACGACAACCGGGGCCCATCACCGATGTTTTTTCTGGTGTACTGCCTTTTATGTTCGTGTATATGTTGGCGATTGTTATTTTGATGGTGTTTCCGTCGATCGCTCTGTGGTTGCCTGCGGTCTTGTCTTAAGATTCTTAATGCTTTTATTTTTCGAGACGTCATGATTAAACCTCACCTGTATTTTTCGTGCGAAGCTGTGGGTGCCGATGGCACGATTACGACAACGCTGGCTGCGGTTTCCCCGAGGCATTATGTGATTGCGGGCTGGACAGGACGTGATGCGGCGGCGATCGAGCACCACATTCATGAGCTTGGTTTAATTGGTGTGCCGGCGCCCTCGACGGTGCCGCTGTATTACCGTGGGAGTGCGTTGCTTCTCACGCAAGCTGAAACGATCGAAGTGGTGGGCCCCGATAGCTCAGGCGAGGTTGAGCCGGTGTTGTTTTACGCAGAGGGCGAATGGTGGCTGACTGTTGGCTCCGATCACACCGACCGTCGTGTTGAAACCTATTCGATTGCTGTGTCTAAACAGTTGTGCCCTAAGCCAACGGGTGCTGCAGCGTGGCGCTGGTCGGACGTCTCGGCCTACCAAGACGAACTCGAACTGATCTCGCGTATTTTTGAAGAGGGCAAGTGGGTTGACTATCAGAAGGGCATATTCGGCTCGATCCGACCGCTTGAATCGTTGCGTGATGGCTGTTTCGTGGGCCCACACATTGACGAAGGTAGTTTTGTTTCATGCGGCACGCTGGGTGCAATCCCAAACGCAAAGGGCGAGGGGATACGGGCTGCTGCTCAAATGGAGCTTGAAATCCGCGACCCACGGCGTAAGCGCAGCATCAAACATCGTTACTCGGTTGACGTGCTGCCGCTGGTAGCTTAATTAATTTTTCTAACTTTTTTTATCCTTCATCATGACCCAAATCACGCAAACTATCGATCAACTCAACGCCCGTCTTGCTCGTGGTGAAACCACTCGCGAAGCGCTGGTCTCGCAGGCTTTAGAAAACGCTCAGCACAGTTCGGCTAAAAGTGTCTTCACCAAACTGTATCCAGAGGCAGCCCTTGCGGTGGCGCGACAAGCCGATGCGGCGCAGGCTGCAGGGCTTGAGCAACCCGCCTTGGCCGGTTTGCCTGTTTCGATTAAAGACCTTTATGGCGTGGCGGGCGAAACCACGATGTCAGGTTCAATCGTCTGCAAAGACGAACCGGTGCAAAGGCATGACGCCCCCGTTATTGCGCGACTGCGGGCTGCCGGCTCAGCCATTATTGGCAAAACAAATATGACCGAATTTGCTTTTTCAGGGATCGGCATCAACCCTCACTACGGTACCCCCATCAATCCTACTGATACTCGAGTTGCACGTGTGCCAGGCGGCTCGTCTTCGGGCGCGGCGGTCTCAGTGGCACTGGGCTTGGCCGTGGCAGGCTTGGGATCGGATACGGGCGGCTCGATTCGTGTGCCTGCAGCGCTTTGTGGCATCGTCGGTTTTAAGAGTTCTCAGTTTCGTGTGCCGCTGACGGGGGCGCTCGAGCTTGCCCGTTCGCTAGACACCGCGTGCGCCATGACGCGCAGTGTGCAAGATTGCCTGACCGTCGACGGTGTGCTCTCGAGGGCCCTGTTGAAGGTTAAACGCCGGCCCTTGTCTGGTATGCGTTTTGCGCTGCCGCAGACGACCTTGCTAGATGGCTTGGATGACGCCGTGGCAAAGGCCTTTGCACGTAGCGTCTCGGCGCTGTCGGCTGCAGGTGCGCAGATCATTGAGATCCCGTTGGCTGAGTTGGCTGAAATCCCTAAGCTCAATGCGCCAGGTGGGTTATCACCGATTGAGGCTTATGCCGTGCATCACGCGCGTCTGGCCAAGTCCAAAGAAGGCTTTGATCACCGCGTGGCAGCCCGTATTGCGTTGGGCGCACCGGTGACCGCGCAGCAGTATCTTGCCATGCTCGACAACCGCTTGGGCTGGATTGCAAGAGTTGAACGTGCGCTCGAAGGGTTTGATGCGGTGCTTTGCCCAACCACCCCAATTATTGCGCCAGAGATTGCGAAGCTTGAGGCCTCGGACGAAGCGTTTTTTAAGGCGAATGGCCAGATGTTGCGCAACACGTTTGCCTTCAACTTTTTGGACGGCTGCTCGTTTAGCTTGCCTTGCCACCATGCTGGCGAGCAGGCGGTCGGTTTGATGCTGTCGTCGGTGAGGGGTGATGATGCGGCATTGGCGGCAGTGGCGCTGGCGGTTGAGGCGGCACTGGCGACCCGGTAGATCTGTCAAGAACACGCTGAAAGACCCTGAAGTCGATCGAAACAGTTTGTACTGCCTGCCCCTCTTACCATAGGCGAACAACGGTTTTAAGCTAGAGCCGTTGTTCAACTAACAAGAGGAGTCTTAAAATGAGAAGCTTGCGCGGTGTGGTGGTTGGGTTGTTGTTCTTGCTAACGGGCTGTGTGGCCTATGGCCATCAACCTGCGGCGTATGGCTATGGGTATGGCCCCAGTTATTCTTACACGCCCGTATACGTTGCCCCTATTCCGAGGGTCGTGGTGCCAATTGTCAGATATCCGCGCTACCGGCCTTACGGGCATCACGATAGGCCTCACGGGCATCGCCATTGGCACCGCTAGGGCGTATGGCCGAGACGGGGCTTTTCGCTCAATCAGGTAAAGTGTGGGTACTTGCCTCAGCTGGAGCCCAACAGACGGCCTCCTTTTTTCCTGAAAGGCAAGCTTTTACGGAGTGGTCATTGAAAGTCCCGCAACGCCTTGCGCCCTTGGTAGAAGAAGGCTTAGTCGACGAAGTGCTCAGCCAACTTATGAGCGGCAAAGAAGCCACCGTTTATGTGGTGCGGTGCGGCGACTCTGTGCGTTGTGCCAAAGTTTACAAAGACGCTAAGCAGCGCAGCTTCAAAAATGCGGTGTCTTACACCGAAGGCCGCAAAGTTAAAAATAGCCGTCAGGCCCGTGCCATGGAAAAAGGTACGCGCTACGGCCGGCAAATGCAAGAAGAAGCTTGGCAAAACGCCGAGGTCGATGCGTTGTTTCGCTTGGCAAACGCGGGGGTTCGGGTACCGCAGCCTTATATTTGTACCGACGGCGTCTTGTTAATGGAGCTCGTGACAGACGTTGATGGTCAAGTGGCACCCCGCCTGAACGACGTTGAACTGACTGCAGAGTCTGCGCTTGAGCACCACGCGTATCTGATTCAGCAGGTCGTCCGTATGCTCTGCGCCGGGGTGATCCATGGCGATCTGTCCGAATATAATATTTTGATGGCGGCCAGCGGGCCCGTGATCATTGATTTGCCGCAGGCGGTCGATGCTGCGGGTAACAACGAAGCCGCAGCCATGTTGTCGCGCGACGTTCAAAATCTGGCCGTTTACTTCGGTCAGTTTGCCCCTCAGTTGCTGACAACGTCTTATGCCAAAGAAATCTGGCAACACTATGTGGCTGGTACCTTGACGCCCGAGACTCCCCTAACAGGCTTTGTGGCGGCCGACACGACACCTGTTGACATGGCCGGCTTAATGCAAGAAATCGAAGACACCCGCCGCGAAGAGCAAGAGCGCAGGTTGCGTTTGCAAGAGCGCGATTAAGGCAATTGTCAGTCTCATGGCTATAATCAAGTGAACATATAGCCAATCACTTGAACCTTGCCATGACCGCACAATCCTCTCTTGCTTTTCAGTCGACCAAGTCTTCTCAGCCCACCCCTCAGGCCGAACGCGAAGCCATCGTCGCGAACCCCGGGTTTGGTAAGCACTTCACCGATCACATGGTATCGATTGACTGGACCTTAGAGCGGGGTTGGCATGATGCCGCGCTTAAGCCTTACGGTCCCTTGATGCTGGATCCGGCTTCGTCGGTATTGCATTACGCCCAAGAGATTTTTGAAGGTCTGAAAGCCTATCGTCACCCCGACGGTTCAATCTGGACGTTCCGTCCTGAAGAAAACGCTGCGCGGATGCAGCGCTCGGCAAAACGGCTAGCCTTGCCGCCGCTACCGACAGATTTATTTCTTGAGTCGATCAAGCAACTCGTTCACGCAGACGCCAACTGGGTGCCAGGTGCGGGCGAAATGAGCTTGTATCTTCGGCCTTTCATGATCGCCAACGAAAGCTTTTTAGGTGTGCGTTCAGCGCACCGTGCGGCTTACTATGTGATCGCGAGCCCCGCAGGTCCTTACTTTGCCAAGGGCGTTGCGCCTGTGATGATTTGGTTGGCTGAAGATCACTCTCGTGCGGCGTTTGGTGGCACAGGTGCTGCCAAGTGTGGGGGTAACTACGCAGCCTCGCTGTTGCCTCAGCAAGAAGCTTACGAAAACGGCTGCCCACAGGTTTTGTTTTTAGATTCGCAAGAAGGTAAGTACATCGAAGAGCTTGGTGGGATGAACGTATTTTTGGTGCTTAAAGATGGCACGCTCCTGACGCCCGAATTGACCGGAAGCATTCTTGAAGGAGTGACACGCATGAGCATTATCCAACTTGCGCGTGACCGAGGCCATAAAGTTCAAGAGCGCAAAATTACCATTGATGAGTGGCGCGACGGTATTGCTTCGGGTGAAGTCAGCGAGGCGTTTGCCTGTGGTACGGCTGCGGTGGTGACGCCGATTGCTGCACTCAAGGGACGAGGCTTTATTGCGGGTGACGAAAACGCACCCGCCGGAAAGCTCACCATGTCTCTGCGGCAAGAGCTCACCGATATTCAGTCGGGGCGCTTGCCCGATCGCCATGGTTGGATGCTGCGTTTGGTTTAAGGTGCTGGCTTGAGTACCAGCGACAGCATCAGTTGGTATTGTGCGGCGTCAAGATAGGGCTGCTTATTCATTAAATCCATTAAGAGCTGATCGGCCAAAATGACCTGATCCGCGGGCAGCTCTTTCATGACGGCTGAATACACAGTAAAGCGTCCGCCGTTTGCCCAGGCTTGAATCGCCTGCTCATGCGCCTGAGTGTGTTGTAGCTTTTGTTGAGTACGCTTTAGGCGTTGTCGGTCGGCCTCGACGTTGCCGTAAGGGGTTCGTGCTTCGGTTTGTCCTGAACCCCTCAGCACCCTGAGACGCGCCGCCGTGCGAATGGTCAGGTAATCGGCCTGCGTGACGAGGCGTGCACGTTCAAGCAATTGGATTTGCGCCAGCAGCAACTCAGGCTGGGCATCGACTTGCGCGGCGAGTTTTTTTAAGCTCGCGGGCACCCGGTGCCCACGTTGCTCGAGCAAGGTTCGATAGCGTTGCGCAGCGAACTGCGCTTGGCCTGCAGGGATTGAACGAGGGAGCGGCATATGTAGATTTCCTCAAGGCTGCATAGTATATCTTAGCGATTCAAATTAGTACATCTTAAGTGATTTATACGCTACATCCAGAGGGGATGGCAATATTTAACTGATTGAAAATGTTGATGAATTCAAAATATATCCAGATTTGTTGCGTAGTGCTCGGCGGTCTGTTTTTACTATGGCCAGCCATTTATAACGGCTATCCGCTGGCCTACAGCGACTCGCATGTGTTCATCTCGCAGCCCGTGGCCGGTTTTATGAATTGGGATAAGCCCTTTGTCTATGGACCTTTGATCCTTTTGTTTCATGCCTGGCAAACGCTTTGGCTAGTGGTTGTCGTTCAGGCTCTGCTGGTCTCGCACCTACTTTGGCTAGTCGTTAGTGCTCTGATGCCCGAGCACAGGCTCGCTGAGGCGACTGACTCGCGCCCGTCGACAGCACCGACAGCAGGCTGGTCCGTGGGCAAGCGTCATCTGTTGACGTGCGGTGCACTTGCGCTATTGAGTACGGCCCCGTGGTTCGTGAGCTTTCTGATGCCCGATATTTTCGCGGCAATGGCAGTGTTATGTATCTTTTTATTGGGGTTTTCCACGCGCTTAACGCGCGTTGAGAGTGCTTGGCTGATTCTGCTGGGTGCCGTAGCGATCGCGGTGCACCTTTCGCATCTTGTGATTGCCGCCGCGTGTGTGTTTGGCGTGCTGTGTCTCGGTGTGCATCGCTTAAAAATTGCAGTCTTACCTTTAGTAGGCGCTATCGTCATTTTGCTTGGCACTAATTTTTATGCCTTTCAAAAAGCCACAATCTCGCCACATGGATCGGTCTTTATGCTTGCGCGCCTGTCGGGCGATGGCAACACCAAAGAGATTCTTGAAAAATATTGCGCGCAAAAAAACTGGTATCTCTGCGCCTGGGTCGATCGTTTACCTGCAGATAGTGATGATTTTTTATGGAACGGAAAAGGCCCAGTTTGGAGTCATCCAGGCGGGCCGATCGGTCTGGCGCCAGAAGCTTCAGAGATTGTTTCTTATGTGGTACGTACCAGGCCATGGCCGGTCCTGTGGTCTGGTTTAAAAAATATGACCGAGCAGTTGTGGATGATTCAATTGGGCGACACCTTACATCCTGATCATTTGGACGTAACAGTGGCTAAAAGTGTGCGTCAGTATTTTGCGCCTGCGGAGCTTGAACGCTTGAATGGCTCGCGACAAATGAAAGATACGCTGGCTGCCGATGTTGTCTGGTTGAGTCGTGTGAATGTGTGGGTGTTGTATTTTGCCGTGGTGTTTGGATTTTATTTATTGTTCAATGCTTGGCGCAAGCGCGACGCACGCCTGAGCGGTCGGCAAACGAAGGCAGCATTAGACCGCGCGCCACCGAACGCTCAGCTTGATCGTCAGCACACTAAATTAGTGGTCAGTTTTATTCTGATGCTTTGGCTCGGCGTCGCGGCCAATGCCTTCGCGACCGGTGCGCTATCTAAGCCGCATCATCGTTATCAGGCTCGGATCGCTTGGTTACTGGTGTTGCCACCGCTGCTGCTATGGCGCGATCCAGTGCGGTCTGCGCCGGCGAAGCCAACTTAGCGGGTGCTGCTAAAGGGGATAGCCGGGAGAAGAGATCTCGCCAGCAATGCCTATTCGCGCTGAATATTGCTGGCCTTCATGACAGTGGCCCATTTGGCGATTTCGCCATCCACAAAGGCAGCGAGTGCTTGAGGGGTACTGCCTGCAACCTCAATGGCCTGCTGTGCTAACTTGGCTTTGAGTTCAGGGTCAACCAGAACGGCGTTGATCTCGCGATTTAAGCGCTCGATGATTGCAGGTGGTGTACCCGTTGGCGCAAAGAAGCCGTAGCTTGCAACCGATTCAAAACCTGGATAGCCCGATTCGGCGATCGTGGGCAAGTCAGGCATCAGGGCCGAGCGTTTAGCCGTGGTGATAGCAAGCGCACGCACTTTACCGTCTTTGAGCATCGGCAAATAGGGTGGCAAGGTATCAAGCGCCATCGTGACCCGACCCGAAATAAGATCAGGCATTAAAAGCGACGTGCCCTTGTAGGGGATATGTAAGACGTCAATGCCCGCCGCGACTTTAAACATCTCGCAGGTTAAGTGGATCAAGCCACCCGTGCCCGAGGATCCGCAGGTGAGTTTGCCCGGCTCTTTTTTGGCCAGCGCAACCAGTTCGGCTAAACTTTTAACTGGTAACTCATTGCTCACCACAACGATATTACTCAAGGTGCCGGCGGCCGAGATCGCGGTCAAATCCCTTTTGAATTGATAACCAGGGTCTTTGTAATAACTCACTGCGATCGAGTGCGAGCCAATTGAACCCATCAGGATGGTGTAACCGTCTGGAGCCGCCTTGGCAACGTAGGCCGCACCGATATTGGCGCCTGCACCTGGCTTGTTTTCGATGACCACCGATTGCCCTAGCTTCGCGGCAAGTTTTTCTGTAATCGCGCGCGTCAAGATGTCAGTGGCGCCGCCAGCCGGAAACGGTACGACGACTTTAAGGGGCTTGGAGGGGTACGAGTCTTGTGCCAGCGTGGGTGCAGAGACGGCCGTGCCAAGAGCCAAGATCGCCAGCAAGGAATTTAAATAACGATTCAAGCGCATGAGGTTTTATCCTGAAAAGGTGAAAGTCCATCATAAACCTCAAGCAAGAAGTGCGCCTGAGAGTTTGCGCCCCCACCTGATCATGGGCTTTTCGACTGCGTAATAAATAATGGCTGAGAAGGCGATCGAGCCCAGGACAGAAAGTAGTAAATACACTGCGAGGTGGGCCTCGGCAAGCCAAGGTAAGTGACGATCGCGTAGCAGCACAAAGAGCGTGTAAAACACAATGGGATGGAACAGGTACATGGAATAGCTGATTTCGCCTAACCAGGTGCTGACACGATGATTGAGCTTTAGTTTTGTTGACAGCAGGATAAACAAGCCTAGCCCTAAAGACACCGGCGGCATAAATACGGATAATTTTGATGCCAAAGCGCTTGGTAAGTACGCGTAAAACATCCAAGTGAGCAGGGGCGCGGCACAGATCCCTAGCGCAAATAAAATAAAGACGACTAGAACCACCCGGGAGAAGTGCTGAGTGTCGTCAGCTTGCGCGCGATCATGCCAGCAACGAAACAGGGCCCCCCAAAACATGATCGCAATAAACAGCCCGTACTCTGTCAAGTAGTTTAGAAGGGGGCCCGCGCTGGCAGGATTGAGCCATTGGGGATTGAGCCAATGCACGCACCGCGGTAGCACTGCAAACACGATCGGCCCGCCGAACATGCCCACCACCAACCAGCGCGGCTGCTGCAGCACCTTAAACGTAAATAGAAGTGCGCAGGCGATATAAAAAATTAACTCTAGGCGTAAGGTCCAGTAAAGACCCAACACGTCTGGTGCGCCAAAGACGCTCTGAATCATCGTCAGATTCAGCAACACCGTCTGGGGTGAGAAGGGCGTCATCAAGAATAGCCCTAGCAGGGCGGCGGCCACGACCGACACCCAATAGGCTGGATACAGCCTGAAGACCCTGCGGATGAAAAAGACTCGCAGTGCGTCTGGGGTCGTTTGATTGCCAACCGCCCGCAAACTTGAGGGGATCACAAAGCCGCTGATAGCAAAAAACAGTATCACCCCAATGCGCCCGGTATCGATTGCTGCTGAAATTTTATAGAGCAGACCACCCGCCGGTGGCGTAGGCAATTGCATGAAAGCGTCGGTGGCGTGCAGCCAGATCACCAATAAGGCTGCAAGCCCGCGCTGCGCGTCGATATAACCAAAGCGCTGAGCCGGCGTTGCGGTCACTCGCCTTAGTCCGCGTTAATGTTGTTATCTTTAATCAGCTTTCCATACAAGGCATATTGCTTTTGTGTGGCCTGACCAAACTCAGCGGCGCTGGTACCGCGGATCGTTACGCCTAAGGCAATCAGGCGCTCACGCGTCTGCGGATCGGTGAGTGCTTTTTGCATCTCGGCATTTAATTTCTCGATGATAGGTTTGGGCGTACCTGCAGGCGCAATCATCGCGAACCAAGAGTTAAAGAAAAAGTCACTGATGCCCGCTTGCACCACGGTTGGTACGTTTGGATATTGTGCAAGGCGTTCGGGAGTTGAGACGGCTAGCAGGCGTAATTTGCCGCCCTGAATCAGCGAGGTGACTGTGCCTAGCCCTTGATAGGACACCTCAACTTGCCCCGCCGCCGCCGCGATGGCAGCAGGCGTGGCGCC
>CAMCZQ010000094.1 GCA_945887835.1 Bordetella parapertussis
CTTGCCCTCGGTGGCGCTAGCCATCGAGGGCAACACTAAGGCTCACGAAAAGACTGTGGTGCGTCTTGAGCGTTTGCTACGCGCTTCGCCCACGGCCGTGATTGGCCGACTCTCAGACAAAACCTTGCTGCTAGATTTACGTTGTTTAACGATTGATAAAGAGCAGATATTAGTCGCACATTTGTTAGCCGCAGTTGCGAGTTTGGTGGCTGTACCTTGAAGGGCGACTGCAGCGTGACGATTTTTTCTGGGTCCAGGCAATGATCATTGGTACTGCCGGCCATATCGATCATGGGAAAACCTCGTTGGTCAAGGCGTTGACGGGGATCGATGCCGATCGGCTGCCTGAAGAGAAAGCCCGGGGGATGACCATTGAGCTGGGTTTTGCTTACACCCCGAATGAGGCCAAAGAAATCATTGGTTTCGTCGATGTGCCGGGGCACGAAAAATTTGTACACACGATGGCTGCCGGTGCAGTTGGCATGGATCACGGTTTACTCGTGGTGGCCGCCGACGACGGCATCATGCCTCAGACCCGCGAACACCTTAGAATTTTAGATTTATTGGGCGTAGCCGGTCTGACGCTTGCGATTACAAAAGCTGACATGGTCGATGAAGCGCGCGCGCAACACGTGCGTGCCGAAGCTTTGAACTATGTCGGGCAGACGCGTTTCGGGCAGGTTGATTCTCATGTGGTGTCAACGCGTCAAGGTGTGGGTGTTGCCGCGCTTAAAACGGCGCTCTTGACGCTTGCCGTGACACAACCCCTCGAGCAGGCTGCTCATTTTCGGTTGGCGATTGACCGCGTTTTTGTTGTCAAAGGCATTGGCGTAGCGGTGACCGGCGCTGTGCTTGCGGGGCAGGTGCGAGTAGGCGACGGCTTGCATCTTGCGGGCGCCGCACTCGAGGTGCGTGTCAGGTCGATTCACGCGCAAAATCAAAGTGCTGAACTTGCCACCGTGGGTCAGCGTTGTGGGTTGGTGCTGACCGGAGCAGAACTCAGTCAGGTGCGACGCGGTGACTGGCTGCTGGCACCGCAATTTACCGTACAAACTTCGCGCATTGATTGCCTGTTAAGCGTACCCAACGATGTCGAACGTTCGCTAAAAGACGGCGAACGCGTGCTCTTGCATCACGGTTGTGAACACTTGACCGCGCGTTTGATTTTGCTAGAAAAAAGCGAGCTTCTGCCGGGCGAGCAAGGCGTCGCGCAGTGTGTACTTGAACGTGCTTTGCCGTTTTGCTGGCATGACCGCCTGGTGTTGCGCGACGGCAGCGCACGCGTGACTCTGGCCGGCGCCTTAGTGCTCGATATCTCGCCGCCTGTGCGGGCACGCAAGACGCCCGAACGCCTTGAGCTGCTGCGCCTGCTTTGCCAGACGAATTCGGGCGAGGTGCTTGATGCCTTGTTGCGAACTTCGCTGGCGCCACTCGCGCTTGAGCATTGGGCGCTCGCGATGAATCGTCAGCCGCAACAATTGCTGCAAAATTTGCAAGAACCCCTCGCGCTGAGGCTAAAAGTTGCACAGGTCGAAGTGGTGCTGGGCGCTCGTGCGCAGACAGCCTTGGTGCGGGTCACGCAGGACTGTCTGCAGGCGTTTCATGTTGCAGAGCCCGACGAGCCGGGTGTCTCACTTGAGAGGCTGCGGCGCATGGCGGTGCCCTTTTTAGACGCCGCGATGTTCAAGGCGTGGGCGCAACACCAAATCGAGGCGGGTGCGCTCGCTTTAACCGGCAGTTTTGTACACCGCCCTGAGCACCGCATCACTTTAAGCGCGGCCGAGTTGAACTTGTGGCAAAAAATCTTGCCAAAAATGTTAGAGCCACACTTTGATGCGCCCTGGGTACGCGACTTGGCCTTGAGTGTTGCCACAAACGAAGACAGCTTACGGACCTTGCTAAAAAAACAGGCTCGCACCTCGCTGGTGGTGCAGTTGGTCAAAGATTTGTTTTATCCGTATGCAACCATGGTGGCGCTGGCCAACCTGTTACGTGCACTGATCCAAGAGCACGGTGCGGTCAGTGTGGTGCAGTTTCGGGATGCTGCAGGGCTCGGGCGCAAGCGGGCCATTCAAATACTTGAAGCCTTTGATCGGATTGGTTTGACCCGCCGGCTTGTCGCTGGCGCTCGTCATTCGCAGTTAGCCGAAAAGGATCATCGTATTTTGCGCAATCCAGCGCTCTTTGTCGAATAACTATACTGTTCAGGCACAGATCGACGCCATTGCAGATAGGTCAGGCAGTTGGTATAAAGCGGCAACTAGACCGCTCAGGTAGTGATAAAGTGCAACACACAGGAAGAGTCACGCTCTCGGGTGGGACGTCCGGACTTCAAATCCGGGAGGGGCTGTCGTACAGTCCTTGGTGGGTTCGACTCCCATACTCTTCCGCCAATTTTTGATAGGGCATTGACACTGTGGCTGAGATTCGTGGCTGTGAGTTTCCAGATGATCTGATGTATGACGCGGAGCTCAACGTCTGGTTTCGTGACTCGGGTGGTGGGCAGTTTGAAGCAGGCCTCACAGCGTTTGGGCTCGCCTTAGTCGGAGACTTATACATGTTTAATCCTCGGCCAGTTGGCCGCGAGATCGAAGCCACTAAAGCGTTTGCCTTAGTCGAGGTCGCCAAAACAGTTTTGTCCGTGCGCACGCCCTTTGCTTGCGTGGTCGCTGAAATCAACACACCTCTTGAGACCACTCCTTTTAAAGTCAATCGCAGCCCTTATCTGAACTGGTTAGTGCGACTCGAACCTGAAGATTCAGCGCAGGCGCGCAGCGTATTGCTCAGTGGGGCCGCGGTCGCCGTGCGTGCGCACGAGCTAATGGATTTACACGCGATGGTCTCTTTTGCTGAATTTCAGCGTCCGCTTGGCTCGTCATGAGTGCGCGGTCTGGGCGTGAACAGGTGCTTAAGCGTGAACAACTGCGTCAGCCTCAACATACGGAGCGTGAGTCATGACAACACTGGTGATTCAGTTGTGGCAAAGTTGCGCCACCGCTCCCCAGCTCGCAGCCACGCCTTTTATGGTGGCGGCTGCGGCTGCGGCGATGGATTGGTCGGTCCAAATTCACGCCTTGGGCGCCAGCGTTGAATTGTTTGTGCGCGACAATCCGGTCCGTCACCACGTCGTCGAGCCGTTAAAGCGGCCTCTGTCGGCCTATGTCGAAGATGCGACCCGCGCGGGCGCAAAGGTGCTGTTATGCAGCACCGCGATGCGCGATCGCAACCTAAGGCCTGAAGACATGCTTGAGGGCTGCGAAGGCGTCGCCGGGATGGTGACGATGCTCGAGTGCTTGACGCAGGCTGACACCACCGTACTGACGTATTAACACCCCGTCATGAATCTTTGGCTAAGCGCCAAAACGCTGGTAAAAACGCCTCAGCGACTAACAGGGGTTGCCCTGCACGCAAAAAGACCGAGCGGCGTGCATAGCTCCGCGTGCTTGAAGCCTGCTTGGCTTGTGTGAGCCGATACAACGGCATGCCAGGACTGAGCGTCGTGAACTCGAAGTGAGAGCGCACGATTGCGCGGTCTTGATACAAGATGTCGGCTAAAGGGCGGTTACGAAGGCGCTTGAGCACCTGCCAGTGGCCGTGTGTGGCTGCGAGCGGCGTCACGCTTTGGGCGACGATGCAAGCCACCCCCGAGACCAACAGACAAATCTCGCGCTGCCACAGTGGGTGCCCTGACGGCAAGCCCAGCCTGCCCGACTCTTCAGGGCGAGCGCCACAAACGGTTTCAGAAAGCACCTCTAACGTCAGACAACCCAGGCCGCGCAAGCCTTGAGTCAAGGCGCCCGGACGTGTCAGCCACCGACGTTGAAGCCGTGAAGTCGTTGCCCCAGGCACGGGTCTCCAGTTGTTTGAACCGCTCTTGGTCTGCATCGTTGTATTATCGCAAACTATGGAAAAGGTACGCATTTCAAAACTGATGGCCGAGCGTGGCCTGTGCTCGCGTCGCGAGGCCGACAGTTATATTGAGCAAGGCTGGGTCAAAGTCGATGGCGTGGTGGCCACGTTAGGTGAACGCGCTTTACCCACCCAAAACATTACGCTTGAAAAATCTGCTGCGGTGCAGCAAACCTCGCGTGTCACGATTTTGATCCACAAGCCAATGGGCTATGTTTCGAGTCAGGCCGAAGACGGTTACACCCCCGCGGTGGCACTTCTTGGCCCGCAAAGCCGAGCGCTGTCTGACCGCAGCCCTCAGCGCTTTGAGCCCTCACAGTTGCGGGGCTTAGCCGTGGCGGGGCGGTTAGACATTGATTCAACGGGCCTGCTTGTGATGACGCAAGACGGGCGCGTCGCCCGCCAACTGATTGGCGAAGACACCGAAATCGATAAAGAGTATCTGGTGCGTGTGCAGGGGCGTCTGGCGCCGGGTAAGCTCGAACTACTCAACGAAGGTCTTTCGCTTGATGGTAAAAAACTTAAACGTGCGACGGTGCGCTGGCAAAACGATGAGCAACTTCAGTTCATCTTGAACGAAGGAAAAAAACGCCAGATTCGCCGCATGTGTGAACTGGTTGGCTTAAAAGTGCTGGGGCTCAAGCGGGTACGTATCGGGCAGGTGCGTCTGGCCGATCTGCCGGTTGGCCAGTGGCGCTATTTGCGAGCGGATGAGCGGTTTTAGTGTTCTAAAAAATCGAGCTTATAACCAGCACGGGCATCTTGACCAAGTGCTTTGACGAGCCAGGGCAGGGTCTCTTTTAACGCCGCGTTTAACGTCCAGGGCGGGTTAATGACAAACATGCCACTGCCGTGCAAGCCCAGACCGTCGTCTGCCGGTTTGCGTACGGTGAGGCTGGCATACAGCCAGTTTTTGGTGCCCGCGCGCTCGAGTTGTCGGGGCAGTTCTTGCGCCTCTCTGCGTTGCACCTGTGGGCACCAGATCGCATAGCACCCTGTCGGAAACCGAATCAGCGCGTCTTTGACGGTATCCACGACGTGCCGGTAATCTTTTTTATCTTCGTACGAGGGATCCATCAAGACGATGGCGCGGCGACTAGGCGGCGGGATGTGTCCTTTGAGGCCAGTAAAACCGTCGCTTTCATATAAGGTGGTCTGCTTAAGTGTTTGCGCCCCGCGCTGTTCAAGATTCATGGTCAGGATGTCAGCTTCACTGGGGTGCATTTCAAACAAACGCAATCTATCCTGACTGCGGCACGCCTCCAGTGCGATCCACGGCGACCCCGGGTACAAACGCAATTCGCCATCGGGGTTCAACGCGCGAACCACCTCAAGATAGGCGTTGACCAGGGGCGGGCAGGTTTTTTTAGTCTCCCAGAGTTTGCCAATGCCAGAGGCATATTCGCCATTTTTTTGCGCCCAGTCACCTTGTAGGTCGTAGAGCCCAGCTCCGGCATGACAATCGACAAAAGAATACGGCACTTCTTTTTGATTGAAGTATTGCAAAAGGTGCACTAACACCAAATGTTTAAGCAAATCGGCGTGATTGCCAGCATGAAAGCCGTGGCGGTAACTAAACAATGTGTTCTCCGGGGTGAGACCCAGTCAAAGCGTATTGCTCAAATTGAATTTGAGCCCAGGGGTTAATCGGGTGCAATTAAGTCAAGCGCATCAGTAATGATCGCGTCGACGCCCCAGCCTAAGAGTTCAGTTGCGTGAGCGGGGTCATTGACGGTCCAGGCCGCGACACGAAAACCCGCAGCGTGGATGGTATGGACTAAGGCCTGTGTCAGTAAAGCGTGGTGCAGGTGCACAGAGAGACACCCCAGGCGTGTGGGGATCGCCAGCCAGTTGGGCGTCAGTTCTGCGGTCAGCCAAGCGCGAGGGAGGCCGGGTGCCGCTTTTTGTGCGGCTTCAAGCGCAGTCAGTGAGAACGAGGAAAGCAGGGGCGCGACGCTGGCATGCTGCCAGTCAATGAGCGCCTGTTGAGCCAGCAGCGTGCCTGTCAGAGCCTCGTCGCCCGGCGTAGGCTTGATTTCAACGTTACAGGCAATGTTCTGGGCCCGGGTGTAGCGCGCGACGGCCGTGAGCGTGGGGATCGGCTCGCCACTAAAGGCCGCACCGAACCATTGGCCGGCATCAAGCTGCGCTAAGGCGCTAAAAGAGTGCTCGGCGGCGTTACCTCTGCCATTGGTGGTTCGCGCGAGATCGGTATCGTGCAGCAGGATGGCGACCTGATCCTTGCTGAGTTTGGCATCAAATTCAACCATTTTGTAGCCAAAACTGGCACCCATCCGCATCGCTGCCAAGGTGTTTTCTGGGGCATGTGTGCCTGCGCCGCGGTGGGCGACAAAGCGTGGATAAGGCCAGGGGGGCAAAGTGTGCATCGTAAAAACCGAACGCTCAAGTGAGCTAAGGTGCAAGCATAACGTACCAAGTGGTAAACTTTGCCCGCTTTGACTTTAGGCGTGCGAACCCCCTATGTTTGATTTTATTCGTAACCACCAGCGGTGGATGCAGTTAATCCTGCTTCTTTTGATCGTACCCTCGTTCGCCTTCTTTGGCGTACAAGGCTATACAAGCTTTATGTCAAACGAGCCTGAACTGGCCTCGGTTGATGGCAAAGGCATTACGTTGGGTGAGTTCAACAACGCCAGACGGGCCCAGCTTGAACAATATCGCAACATGCTTGGCGCGCAGTTTGACGCGGCAGCCTTTGACACGCCGGCCTTCAGAGAGCAGTTGCTCAACACGCTGATTGATCAGCGCGCAATTGCAATCGCGGCCACCACTGGCGCCTACTCTGTCTCAGATGAAACCCTGCGTCGCAGCATCGCTGCGATCCCGGCGGTGCAACAAGATGGGCAGTTTTCGCCAGAGCGCTACAAACAGGCGCTGGCAGCTCAAGGAATGACCACAGCAGCCTTTGAACAGGGGTTGCGTCGCGACCTGACCTTGGCGCAGGTGTTGCAGCCCATTGGTTCAACCGCTCGTGTTCCGCCCGAGATCGGTCAAAAGATTTTTGCGTTGATTACCGAGCAGCGGACCGTCGCGCGCAAGTTATTTTCGCTTGAGTCTTACGCCAAAGACGTTTCTGTCTCTGACACCGAGATCAAAGCTTGGTACGACGCCAACCAAGCTCGGTTAATAGTTGCCGAAAATGTCGACATCGATTACGTGGTACTGAACGAAGACGCGGCGTCTAAAGACCTTAAGATTTCAGAAGCCGATATCGAAAGTTTTTATAAGCAAAACGAGGCGCGTTACGGTCAGCCCGAACGTCGGCGCGTGAGCCACATCTTGCTCGAGATTGCTGCCTCGGCAGACGCTAGCGCGAAAGCAGCGGTTCTGCAAAAGGCGGCCGACTTAGCCAAACGCGCTGCTGCTAACCCTAAAGATTTTGCTGCGCTTGCCAAAGAGTTTTCGCAAGATTCGGGCTCTGCTAGTCAAGGAGGGGATTTGGGCTGGGTCAGTAAAAATATGCTTGTGCCTCAAGTTGAAGAGGCCTTGTTTAAGTTAAAGAAAGACGAGATTTCGTCGGTTGTCGAGAGCCCCTTTGGGTTGCACGTGCTTTACGTGACTGACACTCAGCCTCCTAGCATCAAGCCTTTGACTGAAGTCAAAGAAGACATTACCGTCGAAATTCGTAAACAACTCGCTGCCGAACGCTTTGCGGCGATGGCGGGTAAGTTGACGAATCTGATCTATGACCAGCGTGATAGTCTGAAGCCGATCGCCGATGCGCTTGGCATAGAGATCAAAAAGGCCACGGGTTTAACGCGCGAGGGTTTGCTGCCGGCTTCGCAGCGTAACAACGGCGCCATGCCCTCTGAGGCCGAGCAAACTTGGTTAGGCAACCCTAAGGTACGCCAAACGGCCTTCTCGACTGAAGTGTTAAAAGATAAACTAAATTCCGGCGCGATTGAGTTGGCGACGGATACCATTCTGGCGTTACGTGTGACGGCGGTGCACGAGGCTAAAGTGCTACCTCTTGAACAGGTTGCAGCACAAATTCGCACGACTCTGACTAATGAGCGCGCTTTAGCTGCTGCCACCGACGCGGGTGTTAAACAGCTCGACCTGCTCAAGGCGGCAACTGCCTCAGAGCCCAAGGATTTTGATTCGGTGCAAGTTGTTACACGTCAGTCGGCTCAGTCGCTGTCGCGCGAGCAACTCGAAGCTGTCATGTCGGCAAGTGCAACACCGTTGCCACGGTTTTTGGGCGTGGCCGGCCCCGAGGGCTATGCTGTTTTGTGGCTTTCAAAAATCGAACCAGGCGCTGCCCCAGAGGCTGCACAAGTGACTCAGTTACAGGCCCAGTTATCACAAGCCTGGGGGGCTGCCGAAGAACAGGCGGCCTTAAAGTTATTACGCGAAAGCTTCAAAGTGAAACTGATGCCTGATGCTAAAAAACTGATTTCAGGCGAGCTTGACGGGGCAAAGCTTTAAGCGTGGGCCGCCGGTTTTAAACGCGTAACGTCAGCGCCGCGCAGGCTCAGCGCAGCAGTGGGTCAAGGATTTTTCTGACGGTGGCTAACATGTTGCTTTGCGCGCTTTCATTTGGGTGAATGCCGTCGGCCTGAAAATATTGTTTTTGATCGGCAAAGCCCTCAAGCAAAAAGGGCACTAACGCTGCGTCAGTTTGAGCGGCCGTCTGAACAAAGACATTTTTAAAGCCTTGCGCGTAATCTCGCCCATAATTAGGCGGTATTTGCATTCCGATTAAAACAACTTTGGCGCCAGCTGCTTGGGCGCGTTGGCTCATATCAATGAGATTTTTTTGGGTGAGTGCCAAGGGCAGGCCGCGCAAGGCATCGTTGGCGCCAAGCTCAAGTAAAACGATGGTCGGGCGGTGCTGTTTGAGCGCGGCATCTAGGCGGGTCACACCGCCGCTTGTGGTGTCGCCACTGATGCTGGCGTTTGCGACGGTGGTGCCGGGCAGTTGGTTTGCGAGTGCGACTTTTAGCTGCTCAACCCATCCGGTGTTTCGTGCGAGGCCGTACTCTGCCGAAAGACTGTCGCCAACGACTAGAATACGGTGAGGTTGCCCCAAGGGTTGTCCTTGCGCAGCGCCTTGAGCAATAGTGTGCAAACACAGACCCGCTAAACAAACGATTAAATGACGACGAGAGCAAGAAAAGGGATTCATGAAGGCAGCGGTAGGCAGTGCGATAGAGGTTAGGGGCCTGTGCAAAAGAGTGGCTGATGCCTTAGGCGAGTTAACCATTTTAGACAATATTGCGTTCTCGGTTGAGCAAGGTCAGTCAATCGCGATCACCGGAGCCTCGGGCTCTGGCAAATCTACCTTACTAGGTTTGTTAGCAGGCCTCGATACACCCACAGAGGGTAGCGTTACGTTGTTGGGCCAGTCGCTGTTTGACCTTGACGAAGATGGTCGAGCCGCGTTGCGTGCAAAAAGTTTAGGTTTCGTGTTTCAGTCGTTTCAGTTATTGCCTAATCTGACAGCGCTTGAAAACGTCATGCTACCGCTCGAGTTATCGGGCCTCGAGGCTGCAGGTCCTGCCAAGCGGATGCTCGAACAGGTTGGGCTCGCGCAGCGTCTGCATCATTACCCCTCAACCTTGTCGGGCGGCGAGCAACAACGGGTTTCTTTAGCGCGGGCCTTTGTGCAAAAGCCTGCATTATTGTTTGCAGACGAGCCAACGGGCAGCCTTGATGAGGCGACTGGCGCACGCGTGATCGAGATGTTGTTCTCACTTTATCAGTCGCTTGGCACCACGCTTGTTTTGGTCACGCATGATCCGGTTCTGGCGGCGCGCTGTGCCCGGCAGCTGGTCTTGCAAGGTGGTCGTCTGGTTTCGTCCTGAGTTGACTCGGGTCCTGAGGGCTCGGCGGCTTAACGACTCGCTGGCCTAACGAATTGGCGGCACAACACTCGAGCCGTGCGTGACTCAGTCGCTAAGTCGGTGAGGGGTTTGGGCGGCGGCCGCGGTGCCACTCGATCAAACTATTGACAATCCCGCTTGCACAAATAATCGCAATGCCAGCCCACGTGGTCGCATCCGGAAAATGCGACCAAATTAGCCAGCCCAGCGTGGCTGCGGATGTCATCTGTAAATAGATAAAAGGCGCCAGCAGCGAGGCGGGAGCGAAGCGATACGCCTGAATTTGTAGCAAATGGCCCACTCCGCCAGTCACTCCCGTTGAAAGCATCACAAGCCAGACCAGGGGATCGAGGTTTGCCAGGGTGGGCCAAGCCTCAGGCAAGATGAACGGCAGCGTACATGCCAGCGCCAGCGTGCCCAGTCCGCCGCTCCAGACCAGCGTCGTAAAAGGATGGTCGCTTGCGACCAGACGTGTCGTCAGATGTTGCGTGGCAAATAGGCAAGCGGTCATGAGTCCGGTGATCACACCCATTAACGGCAAACCCGCTGAAGGTCGGATGACCAACAGCACGCCAATAAAGCCCACGCCCGCTGCGACCCAGCGCGAGGTTCGCGGCGGTTCTTTTAAAATCCAGGGAGCGACCGCGAGCATAATCAGGGGCGAGATAAAAATGATGGCCGTGGCCTCGGCCTGGGGCAAGTAGCTCAGCGAGGTAAAAAAAGTTAAGGTCGCCGCCAACATGGCCGTTGCGCGCAGGCATTGCAAGCGCGGTGAGCGCGCGCGAAAGACTGCTAAGCCCTGCAGCGGCAAGACAACGGCAAGCACCAAGCCGATGTGCACAAGATAGCGAAACCAAACCAGAACCAGCAAAGACACCCCTGTACCCATCACCCACTTGCCGCTTGCGTCAAGCGTGGTTAGGCTTAGCAGCGAAAGTAGGAGAAAAGTAATGCCTAACAACGGCCGAGTTTGCGGCCTGAGTTTGGGCACAAGCGGCGCTTCGGTGCCCGGTTGCCTGAAGCCAGAGTCGCCCTGGGTTTTAAAAATAGTTGAGTCTGTCTGTGGCATTGGTAGAATGCGCTATGCGAAATAAAGAAAACACAGCACAGAGTATAGGACAAGCCCAGGGAATGGCCGAAAGGGGGCTGAGCCGTTGGCTGGCGTCTGCGGTCAGATACTGCCTGGCTTGGGCGTTAGTAGTGAGCTACGGGGCCACGTTAAGCCTAGCTGTGGCACAAGAGCTGCCCGTCACTGAACTTAAAGTACTAGGTGGCCTAAGCACGCGCTCGACCTATAAACAAATCGAACAACCTTTTTGGCTAAAGACACTGCCTGAACACACTGCGGGCCAGATTACTGCGCAAATTAAAGGCTTTGACGAAATGGGCTTAAAGGGCACTGAGTTGCTCAAACTCATGAAGCAAGGCGTGATCGAATTTGGTGTGGTGCCTCTAATTTATCCCTCAGGCGATACGCCCGTCTACGAGGCCGTCGACCTCGCAGGTCTAGCGACCGATGCAAAATCCGCTCGGATGATTTCAGCTAGTTTTCGTACCGTATTAGCCCGGCACTTGTCCAGTACCTATCAAAGCAAGTTGCTTGGAATCTCTCCTTTTGCGCCACAGGTATTATTTTGCAACTTTGCGCTTCGCGCACTGGCTGATTTAAAGGATAAACGCGTTCGTACGATCACGCGTTCGCAAGGAGAACTGCTCGAAGCCCTGGGTGCTAAAACCGTCAGTATGCCCATTGCCGAAGTTCTGCCTGCTTTTCAAAATAAAACGATCGCATGTGCAGTGGCCAGCAGCATGGCGGGCTACACCGCCAAGTGGTATACCTCGGCCACCCATCTCTATGCCTTGCCTTTGGGTTGGAATCAAGAAATCCATGCGGTGAACCAAAAGGTTTGGGATCAACTCAATCCAGAGGTACGCGCTTTGCTCGAAATCAACTTATCCAAGCTGACCGAGAGCTTATGGTTGTTCGCCGAAACTGAAAATCAAAAAGGCTATGACTGCAACACAGGTGCTAAAGCTTGTCCGATGGCACCGAAAGGCAAAATGGTGCTTGTTAAGCCAAGCCAAGCCGACTTGGCCACGGTCAGGCGCCTGGCCACTCAAAACGTGGTGTCAAAATGGGCGGGGCGTTGTTCGGGTCAATGCGTCAACGACTTTAACCAGACCATCGGCAAAACATTAAAAATCACCGCCAAAAAAAGCTAGCGCTCAAGTTCGCTCGATTGCAGATCCCATAACAATTTAAAACAGTGACTGCGCTCTGCGGGACACGCAAGCTGGTCTGCGAGCCATTTTTTAGCGGCTTCTGCAATCAAGAGCGAAGTGGTCTCGATCACCAAAAACGGTTCGAGCTTACGCGTCGTGACGTCTTCAGAGGGTAAGGGTGTTGACAATATCGGATCGGGGCACAGCGCACGCACAGCCAACACGCCATCCATCGCCCCGATGAGGGCTTGGGCCAGCTCAATCGCAGCTTGTGCCTGCTCGAGTGTTTGTAAACAGACCAGCGCCACTGCGGCACCGGTACCCACGCCCGCGAGTGATGTGACCGCGTTGACTCGCCGACTAGTGTCGCGCATACGGGTAAAGTTACGCTCAGACCACTGCGTTTGTTTGGTGAAGGCTTGGCGATAGGGCTCGCTGGTAAAGACGTGTAGGGTGTCAGTTTGGTACAAGGCCAGGTAGGGGCGTGCGCAGGTGTCTGAGTGATAGCGGCGCGACCAGCGAAATCCTTTGATCGCCGCACGTTCTTGCATATGCTCTTGGTCGTACCACTGGTTAAAGTCTTGCTCGTAGGCTGGGTCAACCGACGTCCAAATCAAGAGCTCGCCGGGGGCATCGGGATGTTGTTGTAAAGTCTGAGCGCGAGTCATAGCGTGGCTTCAAAAAAAAGAATACCAGTATAAGGAGTTTTCATGATGCGTTGGACCGGTACGCCGCGTCAGTCGGTCTTGGTGCACCCGGCAAACCTTAGCCAGGTCAGGTAGTCAAGCCACTCTTCGTCAGGCCCATGCGCAAGGGCTTAACCCTTCGCGCGCACGATTTTTTGCACTTGAGGCACGTGTCGAATCGATCTGAATACTTGCGCCAGATGTTTGCGGCTGTCGACTTGCACCGTTAAGTTGAACATGACTGTGTCAACGGTGTCTTCGTGCATCGTGGCATTGATGATG
>CAMCZQ010000095.1 GCA_945887835.1 Bordetella parapertussis
ATGGCCTCGCGACTACCGGTTGAGGCACCCGACGGCACCGAGGCACGGCCCATCGCGCCGGACTCAAGCAACACATCGCATTCGACCGTGGGGTTGCCACGCGAGTCGAGAATTTCGCGTCCGATGATATCTACGATTGCACTCATTTCAATGTTTCCTGGATAATTAAAATTTTGATGACTTTAAGCAAAACGCGACTCAAGAAAGCCGTGCCGTTTAACCACTCGATCTAAATCAAGCAAGGTGGCAAGCAGGTCTTTCATTTGATCTAAAGGTACGGCGTTGGGCCCATCGGAGAGCGCTTGCGCCGGATTAGGATGGGTTTCCATGAACAAACCAGAAACGCCCGCGGCCACTGCGGCCCGAGCTAAGACCGGAACGAATTCGCGTTGACCGCCAGATGAGGTGCCTTGTCCGCCGGGCAACTGCACCGAATGGGTGGCGTCAAACACCACCGGGCATTGGGTTTCGCGCATGATCGCTAACGCGCGCATATCTGACACTAAATTGTTGTAGCCAAACGAGACGCCTCGCTCGCAAACCATAATGTCTTCGGGGACACCCGCCTTTTGCGCCGCAAGACGAGCTTTTGCGACCACCTGCAACATATCATGAGGCGCCAAAAACTGGCCTTTTTTAATATTGACAGGTTTACCGCTGGCCGCACAAGCTTCAATGAAGTCGGTTTGGCGGCACAAAAATGCTGGGGTTTGCAACACATCAACCACCGCAGCCACTTGGGCGACTTGTTCTTTGTCGTGCACGTCAGTCAAGACCGGCACCTTAAAGTGTGCGCGTACGTCTGACAATATCTGTAAGCCCTCGACCATTCCGGGGCCACGATACGAGGCACCCGAACTGCGATTGGCTTTATCAAACGAGCTTTTATAAATAAATGGGATCCCTAACGCGGTCGTGAGCTCGCACAGACGACCTGCGGTATCAAAGGCCATTTGACGTGATTCGATCACGCAGGGCCCAGCGATCAAAAAGAAGGGCTGGGTTAAGCCAATTTCGAAGCCGCACAGCTTCATCAGGCGGCCTGACGCTTATTTTGCTTCACTAAGGCCGCACGGATATAACTGGAAAACAACGGGTGACCGTCGCGCGGTGTCGAAGTGAACTCGGGGTGAAACTGCACGCCAATAAACCAAGGGTGGCCAGGGATCTCCATGATTTCCGGAAGATCTTCGGTGGGTGTGCGCGCGCTGATTAACATGCCGGCAAGCTCAAGCTTAGGCACATAAAGATTGTTGACTTCGTAGCGATGACGATGACGCTCGTTTACCTCAAGCCCGTAAATACTACTAGCCAGGGTACCGGCTTTTATGGGGCAGCGTTGCGCGCCTTTGCGCATCGTGCCGCCTAAGTCTGACTGTTCGTCTCGCACCTCAGCGCGACCTTCGCGATCGATCCACTCGGTAATCAAAGCCACCACGGGATGATTGGTTTGCGGGTCGAACTCGGTACTGTTGGCATGCGCCAAGCTCGCTTTATGGCGTGCAAACTCAATCACCGCAAGCTGCATGCCCAGGCAGATCCCCAGATAAGGCACGTTATGTTCGCGTGCGTATTGAATGGCCAGAATCTTGCCTTCGGTGCCACGTTTACCAAAACCACCTGGCACCAAAATCGCATCAAAAGGTTTGAGCACGTCGGTTCCGTTCTGCTCAAGCGCTTCAGAATCAATGTAATCAACCACCACGCGAGATTCGGTATGGATACCTGCGTGAATCAACGCTTCGCTAAGCGACTTGTACGACTCAGTGAGATCGACATATTTGCCTACCATCGCGACGCGCACCTGATGCTTGGGGTGCTCAAGGCCAAACACCAGCTTATCCCAGACCGACAAGTCTGCCTGAGGGGGATCAATCGCCAGCACCTCGCAAATGAGGTTGTCGAGTCCCTGCTTATGCAACATGCTTGGGATTTTATAGATTGAGTCTGCGTCCCATACTGAGATCACAGCATCAAGGGGCACGTTGGAGAAGAGCGAAATTTTTGCACGCTCTTCGTCGGGGATAGGACGGTCGGCGCGGCACAGCAAAGCGTGAGGAATGATGCCGATTTCGCGTAGCTTTTGTGCCGAGTGCTGGGTTGGCTTGGTTTTGAGTTCGCCGGCAGAGGCGATAAAGGGCACTAAGGTCAAATGGATAAACGCAGCGCCGCCGCGGCCCAGGCGCAGACTCATTTGCCGCACGGCTTCAAGAAACGGTAAAGACTCAATGTCGCCTACCGTGCCACCGATTTCGACGATCGCGACGTCAGTTTGGCCGCCCCAAGACTGGTCGGCGCCCCGGGCAATGAAATCTTGAATTTCGTTGGTGATATGCGGAATCACCTGAACAGTTTTGCCTAAGTACTCCCCCTTGCGCTCTTTGCGCAAAACAGATTCATAAATCTGACCCGTAGTGAAGTTATTAGCCTTGCGCATTTTTGACGAGATAAAGCGCTCGTAGTGGCCAAGGTCAAGATCGGTTTCGGCACCATCTTCGGTGACAAAGACCTCGCCGTGCTGAAACGGGCTCATGGTGCCCGGATCGACGTTGATGTAGGGATCGAGCTTGAGCATGGTGACTTTTAGGCCGCGCGATTCAAGTAAGGCAGCCAGCGACGCAGCGGCGATGCCCTTACCTAGCGAGGACACTACACCACCGGTCACAAATACATATTTGGTCATGTCATGAACGCCCAGACGTGCGGCGTATGCAGGAAATTTGAATTATAGCCGCACGCGTGACCTTTGCGGGGAACTGTTTCAGCGCTCCAGTGGCTGTGTGCGCTGCAACAACCAAGCGAGTCCGTCACCCTCAAGGCGTGGCGCCAAGCGTTGACGCACCTCTTGGTGGTAGGCGTCTAGCCAAGCAATTTCGTCGTCGCGCAGCTGGCTGGGCTGGATACAGGTTGTATGAATCGGGCAAAGTGTCAAGGTCTCAAACTCAAGAAATTCACCGAATTCAGATTCTCCAGCACTCTGATTACAAACCAGGTTTTCGATTCGGATTCCCCAACGACCCGGCCGGTACAGCCCCGGTTCGTTTGAGGTAATCATGCCCGGTTGCATGGCAGTGTGCGGGGCCGGCGCAGCTCGGTAAGAAATCACCTGTGGGCCTTCGTGCACATTCAGGTAATACCCCACCCCGTGGCCTGTACCGTGACCGTACTCGGCCAAGCGATCCCACAAGGGCGCGCGAGCAACGGCATCGAGCATCGGCGAAGCAACCCCGCGCGGAAACCTCAGACGTGACAAGGCGATCATCGCTTTGAGCACCGCGGTGTAGTCGTCTTTTTGCGGTTCAGTCGGCGTGCCGACTGGCACCACGCGGGTAATGTCAGTGGTACCCCCCAAGTATTGCGCGCCTGAATCGATTAACAACAAGCCATCACCCTTGATTTGTGCATGCGAGGCCTCGGTGGGGCGGTAATGCGGCATCGCGCCGTTGGCATTAAACGCCGAAATCGTGCCAAAGCTGCGAGACACAAAGCCTGGTTGTTGAGCGCGCAATGCCAGCAAGCGCTCGTCGATCATCAATTCGTTTAGCGGGGTGGTGTCACTGCAGGCGATGGCTTTTTCGAGCCAGGCAAAAAACGAACACAAGGCGGCACCGTCTTGTTCCATGACGCGGCGCACGTGATTGAGCTCGAATGCAGTCTTTTGTGACTTAAAAAAAGTGCTGGGGTTCATGGCACGCGCAGTGCGCGTGCGCAAGCGATCGATCAGCGCACAAGTCGTGCGCGCTGGGTCGAACAGCAGCACCTCTGTTTTGGGTAGCTCGGCCAAGACCTGTGCCACAGTGTCATACGGTCGCACATAAACATGCGCTTTGGCGAGTTTGCTTGTCAGACCAGCATCCACCTTGCCGGGTAACACAAACAACTGGGCGTCGTTCAGACCGATTAAGACGTGCGACAGAAACACTGGGTTAAACGATACATCGCTGCCGCGCAAATTCAAGAGCCAGGCAATATCATCAAGGGTCGATAACAGATGCCACTGGGCACCCTGCTCAACCATCGCCTCGCGCACGCGTGCGAGCTTGTCTTGTCGCGAGGCACCCGCGACTTCTAGCGGCAAATCGCGCACCGCCGCCGTCGGTAACAGCGGGCGTTCAGGCCAGCATAGCCCGGGCAAATCAAGATCTAGTTTTAAGTGGATGCCAGCCGGGGTCAGCAACGCCAGTAGTGCGTCGCGCGCGGCCAATCCCAACGCACGACCGTCAACCGCTACCGTCGCACCCTCGGGAAGTTGTGCGGCCAGCCATTGCGTGTGGGCAGGATCTGTTGCCACACCAATTTTCATGAGGGTAACGTCGGTGCCTGCCAGTTCGGCCTCGGCTTGCACCCAGTAACGACTATCCACCCACAGGCCAGCAAAATTATCCGTGACGACAACCGTCCCAACCGAACCACTAAACCCAGTCAGCCAAGGGCGCACCTGCCAGTAATCGGGCAAGTATTCAGACAAATGAGGATCTGCCGATGGCATCAGGCAAGCCTGCACCCCGGCAGCCTGCATAGCAGCGCGCAACGCCGCCCGCGCATCAGACGCAATAGAAGTCGACACGATTGTTGTCATTGAGAGGAGCGCGAGAACTTAGCCTTGAGTACCGCAATAATGCCAGGCAAAATCGACAAGAAAATAATGAACAAAATTACCAGGGTCAGGTTGTTACGCACGAAGGGAAGATTGCCAAACCAGTAGCCCGCCACGGTTAGCGATACCACCCAAAGCAGGCCGCCCGTGATGTTGTAAAAAACAAAACGCTTGGGGTCAAACCGCGCAAAACCTGCGACGAAGGGCGCCATGGTGCGCGCGAGCGGAATAAAGCGCGCGATGATGATGGTTTGACCACCGTAGCGATCATAGAACCCTTGGGTATAAGCCATATGTTTCGCATTCACGAGGCTGGTGCGGGCAATCAAGGCTGCACCAAACCAACGACCGATCGAATAGTTCACCGCATCGCCCACAATCGCCGCCGTAGTCAAAATAGCCATCAACAGATAGATATCCATCTTGCCCATGGCACACACTGCACCCGCAACAAACAGCAACGAATCGCCAGGCAAAAACGGCATAAACACCAAGCCCGTTTCGGCAAAAATAATGGCCACGAGTAAGGCATAAATCCATACACCATGCGCCTCGATGAACTGCAACATTGTTTTATCAATATGCAGCAATAAATCTAACAAGCCGGTGATGAAATCCATCCCAAAAATCCTTAGTTTGCTAAAGCAACGGCCGAGACATCCAGCTTGGCTGCCGTGTTTGCTTGGACGTCTGCGATGTTCACGCCAGACGCCAGCTCAAGCAACTTGAGCCCGTTTGGTGTGATTTCAAACACGCCCATGTCGGTAATGACCATGTCGATCACGCCCACTCCCGTCAAAGGCAGCGTGCACTTAGGCAACAGCTTCATATCTACGGTGCCATCTTTTTTATGCGCGACGTGTTCCATTAGGACAATGACGCGCCCCACACCCGCGACCAAGTCCATCGCACCGCCCATCCCCTTAACCATCTTGCCCGGGATCATCCAGTTCGCGAGGTCACCGGTTTCGGACACTTGCATGGCGCCCAGAATGGCCAAATTAATCTTGCCGCCGCGAATCATCGCGAACGAATCGGCCGACGAAAAAATCGACGAACCAGGAATCGTTGTCACCGTTTGCTTACCGGCATTGATCATGTCGGCATCGACTTCGCTTTCGAGCGGAAACGGCCCAATCCCCAGCAAGCCGTTTTCTGACTGCAACCAAACATCAATCCCCTTAGGGACATGATTGGCCACCAAAGTGGGCAAGCCAATGCCCAGATTGACATAAAAACCATCTTGTAATTCGCGCGCCGCGCGGGCGGCCATTTCGTCACGAGTCCATGCCATGTTGATTGCTCCTTAGTTTGCCGCGCGAACGGTGCGTTGTTCGATGCGTTTTTCAGGGGTCGCATTGATCACAATGCGATGCACATAAATGCCGGGCAGATGAATCTGATCGGGGTCGAGTTCGCCGAGTTCAACGATTTTTTCAACTTCGACGACAGTTAACTTGCCTGCCATCGCAACCGGCGGATTAAAGTTGCGCGCGGTTTTATGAAAAATCAAATTGCCACTGCGGTCGGCAATATACGCTTTGACTAAAGAGATCTCGGGTACCAAGGCGCGTTCCATGACGTATTGCTCGCCATCGAATTCACGGATTTCTTTGCCGTCTGCCACCACGGTGCCTACACCGGTGCGGGTAAAGAAGGCCGGAATACCGGCGCCCCCAGCACGCAGGCGTTCGGCCAGCGTACCTTGAGGGGTAAATTCAAGTTCAAGCTCGCCGGCCAAAAACTGACGTTCAAACTCTTTGTTTTCGCCCACATACGAGGCGATCATTTTTTTAACCTGACGTGTGTGCAGCAGCATGCCTAGGCCAAAGCCATCGACGCCGGCATTGTTACTGATGCAGGTCAGGTTTTGAACACCGAGGTCACGTACCGCAGCGATCAGGGCCTCGGGGATGCCACACAGACCAAATCCACCCACGCCGAGGGTTTGCCCGTCTTTAAGGATATCTTTCAACGCCTCGGTGGCGCTGGGATAGAGCTTATTCATTACACAGACTCCTGAGTATGCACATTGCAGAGATTATCGACGATTTATGGGCTTTGCCAAAGCTTGCAACACCTCGCCGGGCCAGGGGTGCGACTGATTGAGTTCAAAATCCATCCAGACCATGATGGACTTACCTTGTGCGCAGAGTTCAAGACGGTCGGGGTAGACCACGGAGATATCCACCGACTGCTCAAGGCTTGAACGGCCAATGCGCACCACCCGGTGACTGACGCGCACCGTTGCCGGGTAGGTAATTGATTTTTTAAAATCACATTCGCAGTGAACCACCACGGGTCCGTAGCGTGTGGATTGTGGAGCACCGCCCTCATAGAACATCTTTAAGCGGCCTTCTTCCATATAGCGGAAATAATTGCAGTTATTTAGATGCGCCAAGGCGTCGGCGTCAGACCAGCGCATGGGAATATCAAAGTCAAAAATATCGCCAACCATCAGCGTTTGGGGCTCAGAACTGACCACGTACTTCTCCAAAAAAACACGCCAAGCCCCGCAAAAGGCTTTGTTCACGAGTTTGCAAGGCATGCCACACGACACCGTGCACCCCTGTGCAATACAATCGTTTAAGCAAATAAACATCATACCTTTGAAGCAGGGAGTCTTTCATGTCAGCACGCGAATCGATGGAATACGACGTTGTCGTGGTGGGGGGTGGACCCGCAGGCCTGGCAACCGCAATTCGCCTGAAACAACTCGCGGCCGAACGCAATCGCGAGGTTTCAGTTTGCGTGCTTGAAAAAGGCAGTGAAATCGGCGCACATATTTTGTCGGGTGCCGTCATGGATCCGCAGGCTTTGACTGAGTTACTGCCTGACTGGAAAGCCCAGGGAGCTCCGCTTGACACGGCAGTCACCGAAGACGAATTCTTGTTTCTCACTGAGACGGGTGCCCGCAAAACTCCGGAATGGTTGCTGCCCGAGTGCTTTCAAAATCATGGCAATTACATTGTCAGTTTGGGCAAAGTCGCCCGCTGGCTGGGCGAGCAGGCTGAAGCCTTAGGCGTTGAAATTTTCCCGGGCTTTTCTGCCGCCGAAGTGTTGTATGACGACTGGGGTGCGGTGCGTGGCGTGGCCACAGGCGATATGGGCGTGGGTCGCGATGGCCAACTCACGGACAACTATCAACCGGGCATGGAACTCTTAGCTAAGTACACAATTTTTGCTGAAGGCGCGCGTGGCCAACTCGGGCGTGAACTGATCAGCAAGTACAAGTTAGATGACGGGCGTGATCCGCAAAGCTATGGCATTGGCATCAAAGAGCTCTGGGAGGTCGCCCCCTCGAAATCGCGTCCGGGCGTAGTGGTGCATACCGCCGGCTGGCCGCTGGATTCAGACACTTATGGCGGCTCGTTTTTGTATCACCTAAACGATAATCTCGTGGCGGTCGGCATGGTGGTGGGCTTGGATTACGCAAATCCCTGGCTGTCACCCTTCGAGGAATTTCAACGCTACAAAACACACCCAACGATTCGCAGCACGTTCGAGGGGGCCAAACGAATTGCCTATGGCGCGCGCGCGATCACCGCCGGCGGTTTATTGTCGCTACCTAAGTTGGTGTTTCCGGGTGGTGCCTTAGTGGGCTGTGAGGCCGGCTTCTTGAACGCCTCACGGATAAAAGGCAGTCATGCTGCCATTAAATCGGGCATGATGGCTGCCGATGCTGCCTTTGATGCACTTGTCGCGGAACGCCGCGGTGATGAGCTAGCGGCTTATCCTGCAGCGTTTGAGGCCTCGTGGCTGCACACTGAGCTGAACAAAGCGCGCAACTTCAAGCAGTGGTTCAAAAAAGGCCGCACCGTTGGCACCTTGATGACGGGTATCGAGCAATTTGTGCTTAAGGGCAATATCCCCTGGACTATTCATCGCACCAAGGCCGATCACGCTTGCCTGCAGCCGGCGGATCAATGCCCCAAAATTGAATATCCAAAGCCTGATGGCGTCTTAACGTTTGATCGCTTGAGTTCGGTGTTTATCTCAAACACCAACCACGAAGAAAACCAGCCAATTCACTTAACGCTGAAAGATGCCTCGGTACCGGTCAGTATTAACCTGGCCAAGTACGGCGGCCCCGAGGCGCGCTATTGCCCGGCTGGCGTGTACGAATACGTCAAGGATGACAACGGCAGCGACCGTCTGCAAATCAACGCCCAAAACTGCGTGCATTGCAAAACCTGCGACATCAAAGACCCCACACAAAATATTGTCTGGGTGACGCCGCAAGGTGGTGAAGGACCGGTTTATAACGCGATGTAGCAAGCCGCGTGAAACTCGAAAACAAAGGCATGTTGCTGGGGCTCATCGGTGTCACCTTATTTGGGCTGACGCTGCCAGCAACACGCATGGCGCTCGAATCGTTTCATCCTATTTTTATCGCGACCGGTCGTGCACTGCTTGCGACCGTATTGGCGTTGATTTATCTGGCTGCAGGTAAACATCGTCGCCCAACCTTGCACGAATTCAAGTATCTGCTGCTAGTCGTCATGGGTGTTGCGATTGGCTTCCCGGTCTTTACGGCTTTAGCGATGCAACGGGTTGACGCCTCGCATGGCGGCGTCATGCTCGGCATCATGCCCTTAACCGTTGCGGCATGTGCCGCATGGCTCTTCAAAGAACGCCCCTCGCTCGGGTTTTGGCTGATGGCCTTTTCAGGCAGCACCTTAGTCATTGTCTTTTCATTGATGCGAGGTAATGGCAGTTTGCATTGGGCCGATCTCTCGTTGCTACTCGCCGTGCTGACTGGATCCATCTCATACGCAGCAGGGGGCTACTTAGCAAGATCACTAGGCGGCTTACAAGTGATCTCGTGGACGTTAGTGCTTGCAACACCGCTTTTAGTTTGGCCCGCAATCTGGTTTGCACCCAGCACTTGGCAAGCCACCAACACAGCGTGGCTTGGCTTTTTGTATGTCGCCCTGTTTAGCCAATACCTAGCGTTTTTACCGTGGTTCAAAGGCTTGTCGCTAGGCGGGATCGCACGCGTCGGGCAAGCGCAACTGCTTCAACCGTTCGTGACGATCATCGCTTCAGCTTGGATCTTAGGCGAAGTCGTTGATTGGGTAACCTGGGCCTTTGCCATCGTCGTGTTTGCAGTTGTCGCGCTGGGTCGTGTGCTGGGTGCTAAGCGTTAAGGTAACAAGCTCAGATGCAAAATACGCCACAAATACGCTATTCTTAAATCAATTTCAAAAATCCTCTTTTAACAATTTTGTTGAGTGCCCACATGACCACGCGTCCGCAAGCCATCCCCACCACGCAAATCGACAACGCTCGTGTGATCGTGACTGAATGGCGCTTTGCGCCCGGCGCTGAGACAGGCTGGCATACCCATGGCCATGACTATGTGGTGGTGCCAACCATCAGTGGGATGTTGCACCTTGAAACGCCAGAAGGTTTAAAAGAATTTCCGTTAGTCGCTGGCAAGTCATACACCCGTGGTGCAGGGGTCAATCACAACGTGATCAACGCCAGTACCCACGAAGTTGCTTTCATTGAAATCGAAATCCGTTAATATAAAAAAGGACGAGACACATCATGCTAGATCCACAAGCCAAAGCCCTGATTGATTTAATGATCGAAAAAGGGATCCCGCCAGTGCACACGCTGACCGCGACTCAAGCGCGCGAAGCCTATGTCCAGCGGCGTTTTTTTAGCCAACCCGAGGCTCCTGAAGTTGCCTCAAGCGTTGACACCGACATCCCAGGCCCTGCTAGCAAAATTACCGTGCGGGGCTATCGCCCCAAAGGCAGTGTGGCCTCTGCTGTCTTGCCAGCGCTTGTCTTCTACCACGGTGGTGGTCACGTGATTGGTGACATCGATACGCATGACGTGCTATGCCGCACGCTTTCAAATTTGGCGCACTGCGCGGTGTTTTCGGTGAACTATCGCCTCGCACCCGAAAATGTGTTTCCGGCAGCGTCTGATGACTGCGTGGCAGCGACGAAGTGGGTGCATGCCAATGCCGCAGCGCTGAAGATTGATCCAGCGCGCATCGCAGTGGGAGGCGATAGCGCCGGTGGTCATTTGGCAGCGGTGGTCGCCTTGTCTTTAAAAGCGGACAATAGTTTTAAGCCAGTCTTGCAATTACTGATCTACCCCGTCACCGACCCTAGTTCAGAACGTGAATCGATGCGTACCAACGGTCAGGGCTACATGCTGACCAAAGACTCGATGGCTTATTACTACGGCGCTTACATGCCTGAAAAATGGATGCGCAACGATTGGCGCGGCGCTCCGATGCTGGCAAAAGATCACTCGGGCCTGGCGCCAGCCTTCGTGATGACAGCGGGCTTCGATCCGCTGCGTGACGAGGGTGCCGACTACGCCGACAAGTTAACCATGGCAGGCGTACCGACTCAATATGTCTGCTTCGAGCGCCAGATCCACGGCTTCATCACCATGGGTCGCATCATCGACGAGTCCAACACCGCCGCCGAACTTTGCGCGGCAGCGCTGCGGGCTAAGTTTAGGTAGTTTTCACGCGAGATCAAACGCTCGCAACTCAAACATTTCAAGCAAGCAGGGCACCACACTCACCGTGGTTGCGCCCTGCCTTGGCTTGTTCAAAAAAATTTACTGACTGACTCGTCGCGAGAACGAACACGGCTTGCCGTGTCTTGCACTCACCGGACAATTCACATGCCGAGCGGTGCGCTTTGACGCGCCACGATTTGGCGATGAAACTACGCCAATGGATTACAATTGAGTTTGATCAGATTAACGCAATCGCCCATCACTACGGCCGCGACCCCACCCGTTACCGTAGCAGAACTACCTGAATTTTCACGGCGCTCAGCCAAATTACTGAGCGAGGCCGAGCGCCAGGACATTATTTGCTTTCTTGCACACGCCCCCAAGACTGGCGTGCTCATTGAAGGATGCGGTGGCATTCGCAAGCTGCGTTGGCGCAGAGGCAACAAAGGTAAAAGCGGTGGACTTCGTATTGTGTATTACTTTTGCAACGAACATATGCCGCTCTATCTCATCACACTTTTCGCGAAAGGCGATCGCGCAAATCTCACTCAGGCAGAACGCAATGGTTTACGCGAATTGGTAGATGAACTTATCACGATCTCACTAAGGAAACTCAATTGACAGAGGCATTTAAAAGCATCAAACGCGGCCTAAAACAAGCAATCAAGCACGCAAGCGGACATCCTCAAGCGGTTGTGATTCACCGCCCACGCGTCATTGATCTTAAAGCCCTAAGACAGAAGTGCGGCATGACACAAGAACAGTTCGCTGCCCAATTTGGCTTTTCAACTGCAACTCTGAGGCACTGGGAGCGCGGCGACCGAAGTCCGCGAGGCGCCGCTCTGGTGCTCTTGAATGTGATTGATCACAACCCAAACGCCGTGATTGCCGCATTAACAGCAAAACGCTAAGCAGCCCCAACACCGCCGCCGAACTTTGCGCGGCGGCGCTGCGGGCTAAGTTTTAATGGTTGTCACGGGGTACCGCGCTGCCGCTACAGCCGACCAAGAAATCTAGGTCAACGCCGTCGTTGGCTTGGTTGACGTGGTCCACATACAACTTGTAATAGCCTCGATTCATTGGCGGCTCGGGGGCTTTCCATTTTAGTTTGCGTGCCGCCAAAATCTCGTCACTCACATCTAAATGCAAGCGACGCTTGGCCACATCAAGCTCGATCATGTCACCGTTTTCAACCAGGGCGAGCGGCCCGCCCGCTGCTGCCTCAGGGGCGACGAGCAAAATCACCGTGCCATACGCTGTCCCACTCATGCGCGCATCCGAAATCCGAATCATGTCGGTGATGCCCTTTTTAAGGATCTTGGGTGGCAGCGGCATATTGCCCACTTCTGCCATCCCAGG
>CAMCZQ010000096.1 GCA_945887835.1 Bordetella parapertussis
TGCGCGCGCTGTGGAAGCAGAGCGCCAGTCTCAGCGTTACGAGGATCGAGCCAGTTCAGGCTACCGCGTACTTGGGTGTTGCGACTTAAGCGATGCGTACCGAACAGACTCACACCTTGAATCAGCGCTTGACCAATATTAATTGGCGCGTAGGGAGAGTAAACATCGCCGGGCAAAACGGGCTGGTTCACAATCAGGTTACTGATTTCGTTACGGTATGCAACCAAACTCAGTTGGGTTTGTTCAGTTGAGTACTTCAGGCCAAGCTCGATATTGCGAGAGTTCTCTGGTTTTAGCGCTGGGTTGCCGGCAAAAAAAGGCGTAACTGGCCAATACAACTCGTTAAAGTTCGGGGCTCGAAACCCAGTGTTGGCACCCGCCGTCGCGCGCCATTGTGGGGTCAGTGACAGGCCATAGACCAAGCTGCCGGTGACAAAGTTTCCGTATTGGGAATTGTTGTCGTTGCGCACGCTGGCTTGTATCGCCTGCGGCCCCCAGCTGCCGCGATAAATACCAAAAAGTGAGTTGGTCGAGCGCGCGGTTTGCTGATAATTGACGAACGAGGCTTGCGGATACCCGCCGTTTGATAGAACGCCGTCGACGCTTTGCTCTAGGCGCTCGTAGCCCACCGAGACGCTTTGCGTCGGCGAAAACTTTAAATCGGTTTGCCACAAATACTGACTTTGGCGGGTCTCAAAGTGCTGTTTACCATCCGCTGGATTTGAGGGAACGAGTTCTGCACCCGCATTGACGGTCTGATAGCGCTCCGTTGTAAAGCCGGCTCGTAGGGTGCTGGTCCAAAACTCCGACAGTTTATTTTTGCTAGTCAGCATATTCGTGCTGACGGTTTGAATGCCACGATCGTTGAAGTAGGGCGAGCCCGCGTCATAGGCACCATTCACGCTCGACTGATAGCCCTGTACGGTGAGTGTCTGTCCGGGTTTCCAGGTGTAGCCCAGCGTGCCCCCGACGTTGCTGCGGTAATAAGAGTCTTTATCTGGGTTGTAGTAATAATGACTGGGCTTGGTGGCATTGGTGCCACCGCTTTGGCCATAGCCACCAAACAAGCTGTAAACCCAACCCTCTGAGGCGCCCGAAAATCCCGCATCGTACTGCGTCGAAGCATAACTGCCTATGCCCGCGTTGGCATAGGCCGAAAACGGCCGGTCTTGATCACCTCGCGTGATGATGTTGACCACACCACCAATGGCGTCAGCGCCGTAAAGGCTGCTGCTCGTGCCACGTACCACTTCGATACGTTCGATGCTGTTGAGCGGAATCGCGCCCAACGGCGCATTACCGCTTGTGGCGCTGTTTATGCGCAAGCCGTCGATCAGGATCAACGATTGATTGCTATTCGTGCCGCGAATGTTAATGCTGCTGGCGGTCTGCGAGCCGCCATAATTCAGGCCCTCAATACTGTGTTCACGCAGCAGCGCGTCAGACAAGGTGCCGTTGGGCAGAGTGTCGAGCTCGTCGCGACCAATCACGCTGTTGTCGCCGAGCGTATCTGCCAAAGACTCAGCGGTACGCCCAGGGGTGACGACAATCGTGGCAAGTTGCGTGGCCGGGGAAGGGTTAGGTTCGCTTGTAGTTTGGGCGAGAGTACCGCCCGCTAGCGCCCATGCCGCGGCAGCGGCGTAGAGCCGAAAAGTCGAAGAGTGCATCTGTCAAGCCTCGTGAGAGCCTGCGTCCCCGCAGACCTTGAACGTTCAAAAAAGAGTCAGTACCTAAAAGGCACTTGCTCTTTGCTTAAACTGGCCGGTATCGGGCTGGCGCTCGGGTTTATTGACTAAAACCGTGGCGTTGACCGTTGCGGGGGCAGCACAGGCACAACCGTCTTGCGACGTATTTCCCTGTTTCCCGTTTAACTTTCCCAATGCGACGGATACCCTTTTTGGGCATCACGTGACGGCATCGAAAGCACCAATTCTGTCGCCGATGTTACACCAGTCTGTTTTTGGTAAAATTCATCATCAGTTGAGCGAGGCTTAGGCAGCTCGATCCAAACAAAGCAGCTTGTCTTTGGTTTTCCAGTTTTCAGTGCTTAAACGCGAGAGCGCTGTCAACCCGGTGCAGTGGTTCTGTGCATCGTCACTTAAATTTTTAGCGTCGTGATGTCACACCCTAAACTGCCCTATCCGCTTGCAAGCTATACCCGCGGTGCTTCTTTTGCACGCGCGCTCGGTGCGCGCATCATGATCCTTGATGGCGCCATGGGTACGATGATTCAGCAGTACAAACTTTCTGAAGCTGATTTTCGTTCTGAACGCTTCGCCGCACATGGCAAAGACGTCAAGGGTAACAACGAGTTATTGTCACTCACGCGCCCCGACATCATTCTCGAAATTCATAAACAATATTTGGCTGCCGGCTGCGACGTCATTGAAACCAACACGTTTGGGGCCACGACGATTGCACAGGGCGATTACGACTTAGCTGAAATTGCCTACGAACTGAACCTGATATCTGCACAACTTGCTCGCCAAGCCTGCGACGCGCATAGCACGCCCGAACGTCCGCGGTTTGTCGCGGGCGCACTCGGCCCTCAGCCTAAAACGGCATCTATCTCGCCCGATGTGAATGATCCGGGCGCGCGCAACGTGACCTTTGAGGAATTGCGCGTGGCTTACACCGAGCAACTTAACGGGTTGCTAGACGGGGGCGTCGATCTCATTTTGATCGAAACAATTTTTGATACGCTGAACGCCAAGGCAGCGATTTTTGCCGTCGAAGAAGTTTTTGAGGCGCGCGGCGAGCGCCTTCCCGTGATGGTTTCGGGTACTGTTACCGATGCGTCGGGGCGGATCCTGTCGGGTCAGACGGTCGAAGGTTTCTGGAATTCAGTGCGCCATGCCCGACCCATCACGATTGGTTTGAATTGCGCGCTCGGTGCAGCCTTAATGCGCCCCTATATCGCCGAACTGTCCAAAATCTGCGACACCTATGTCTGTGTGTACCCCAACGCCGGCTTGCCAAACCCCATGAGCGATACCGGCTTTGACGAAACTCCGGCCGATACCTCAGCCTTGCTCGAAGAGTTCGCACGTGCGGGGCTGGTCAACATGGCTGGGGGTTGTTGCGGTACGACGCCCGAGCACATCGAGGCCATCGCAGCCAAAGTGACGTCGTTGCCAACACGCGTTGTGCCAGAGATCTCTGTTAAAACGCGCTTATCTGGCCTCGAGGCATTAAATATTGACGACGAGTCTTTGTTTGTCAACGTCGGCGAGCGCGCAAACGTAACCGGCAGTAAAGCCTTTGCCCGACTGATTCGTGAAGAAAAATACGATGAGGCAGTGGCCGTGGCGCGACAACAGGTTGAGAACGGTGCGCAAATCATTGACGTCAACATGGATGAAGCCATGCTTGATTCGGCTGCGTGCATGCACCGGTTTTTGAACATGATCGCCTCTGAGCCTGATATCGCGCGCGTGCCGGTAATGATTGATAGTTCAAAATGGTCAGTCATTGAAACGGGCCTGAAGTGCGCGCAGGGCAAGTCGATTGTGAACTCAATTTCGTTAAAAGAGGGCGAAGAGCCCTTCTTGAAGCAGGCGCGCTTGTGCCGCTTGTACGGTGCCGCTGCGGTCGTGATGGCGTTTGACGAAAAAGGTCAGGCCGATAGCCTTGAGCGTCGCAAACTGATTTGTACGCGGGCCTATCATTTATTGATCGACAAAGTCGGGTTTCCACCTGAAGACATTATTTTTGATCCAAACGTGTTCGCCATCGCCACTGGTATCGATGAACATAACCACTATGCGGTGGATTTTATTGAAGCCACTAAATGGATTCGCGAGAACCTGCCCCACGCACGTATTTCGGGTGGGGTCTCGAACGTCAGCTTTTCGTTCAGGGGTAACGAGCCCATCCGAGAGGCAATCCACACTGTGTTTCTGTATCACGCCATCCGCGAGGGAATGACGATGGGGATCGTGAACGCGGGACAATTGGGCGTGTACGCCAATATCGACCCAGCGCTGCGCGAATTGGTTGAAGACGTGGTGCTTGATCGTGAATAAAACGAGTGCTTTGGGAAAAAAAGACCCAAGCGATACGCGCACACCCACCGAGCGTCTAGTTGAGTTTGCCGAAAACTTTAAGGGCAACGGCATCAAGCGCGAAGAAGATCTTGCGTGGCGCCAGCAGTCGGTAGAAAAGCGTCTGGCGCACGCCATGGTGCATGGCATGACGCAGTTTATTGTTGAAGATACTGAAGAAATTCGTCAGCAGATTGACGATCGTAAGGGGCGCCCCATCGAGGTCATCGAGGGTCCGCTCATGGACGGCATGAATATCGTGGGCGATTTGTTTGGCGAAGGCAAAATGTTTTTGCCGCAAGTGGTGAAATCTGCTCGCGTGATGAAACAAGCCGTGGGCCATCTCATTCCATTTATCGAAGCCGAAAAAAAGCTGATCGAAGCCGCGGGCGGCGATGTGCGCGCAAAAGGCAAGATCGTGATCGCGACCGTTAAGGGCGATGTGCACGATATTGGCAAAAACATCGTCACGGTAGTGTTGCAGTGTAATAATTTTGAAGTCGTCAACATGGGTGTGATGGTGCCAGCCGCCGAGATCTTGGCGCGCGCCAAAGCTGAAAACGCTGATATCGTGGGTTTGTCGGGTTTGATTACGCCTAGCCTCGAAGAGATGGCTTATGTTGCCAGCGAGATGCAGCGCGACGAATATTTTCGCAGCCGTAAAATCCCTTTGATGATTGGCGGCGCCACAACCAGTCGGGTGCATACGGCCGTCAAAATTGCGCCGCACTACGAAGGCCCGGTGATTTATGTGCCCGATGCCAGCCGTTCGGTGGGTGTTGCGCAAAATCTGGTCTCTGAAACTGCCAATACCTATCTTGAAGAGCTAGCGGTTGAATACGAAGACGTGCGTCGACGTCATGCCGCGCGTAAAGCCACGCCGCTGATGTCGCTGGTCGATGCGCGTGCCGCAAAACTTGCGATTGACTGGGCGGGCTATACCCCTCCGCGCCCAAAATTTATTGGTCGGCGCATCTTCAAAAATTTCGACTTAGCCGAGCTGGCAAGCTACATCGATTGGACGCCGTTTTTTCAAACCTGGAGCTTGTTCGGTCAATATCCGGCGATCTTAGATGACAAAATTGTGGGCGAACAAGCCCGCGAGGTTTTGGCCGATGGCCAGGCGATGCTTAAGCGCATGGTGGATGGTCGCTGGTTAACGGCCAATGGCGTTGCGGCGTTTTACCCTGCCAATACTGTCAGTGATGATGACATCGAAATCTATACCGACGAAACGCGCGAGAAAGTATTGTTTACATGGCGCGGCTTGCGCCAACAGGGCATGAAGCGCGAGGGTGTCGAGAACAAATGTTTGTCTGACTTTATCGCGCCCAAAGAGTCTGGCGTGATGGATTACATTGGTTTGTTTGCGGTCACGGCAGGCTTAGGTATCGAGAAAAAAGAACAAGAATTTGAGCGTGCCAATGACGACTACTCAGCGATCATGTTTAAGTCTTTGGCCGATCGCTGCGCCGAGGCGTTTGCCGAGGCGCTTCATGCGCGTGTGCGCAAAGATATTTGGGGTTATGTGCCTAACGAATCTTTGACCAATGCGCAAATGATTAAAGAGGCGTATCAAGGGATACGGCCTGCACCGGGCTACCCTGCTTGCCCAGAGCATGTGGTCAAACGTGAAATGTTCGAGGTGCTTGATGGTGCAGATATTGGCATGATGCTGACAGAAAGTTACGCCATGCATCCGGCGGCCAGTGTATCGGGATTTTATTTTAGCCACCCACAGTCGCAGTACTTTAGCGTGGGTATCATTGGCGATGATCAAGTGGCGGACTACGTCAAACGCACAGGTCGCACAGAGAAAGACGTCAAAAGAACTCTGGCGCCAAATCTGGGTTGAGGCGTTCGCTTACCAAGAAAGTGTCTCAAGCGAAAATGCAGTTGCGACTGCTGCACCTAAGACTGCGGTGACCCAGTTGCGCCCCAGCGCGTTGGGCTGGCTTTCGACGTAACGATACAGAAGTGTGCCGGCGCCAACCGAGATCAAGACGGCAAGTATCATGCCTAGTGCGTTGATAAAGACGCCGGTCGGAAACAACCGCGCCCAAAGCGCGTTCATCCCGATGACAAAGCCATAGTGAATCAAAAAAATTGAATACGATCGCTGCCCCAACCACGTCAACAGACCAGGGCGTGGCCAAAGCGCCAGCCAGCCGCGTTGGCCCGCGAGGGCAACAATGATTGCAGTGGCCAGTGCCACGACGATCGGATTGCGATGCTGCAGCCACAAAGCCACAGCGCCAAGCAGGCTGATGGTGAATAACAGAATGCCACCTAAGGGCTGACGCGTTGACCAAAAAGCCAGCATCCCCATTCCATAGGCGCCAAAGAAATAGGGCGCATAGTCCTCGTAGCGATCGTGTCGGTTAATCACCCAAAGCGAACCTGCGGCCAAGCCGATGATCAGCGCCGGAAATATCCAGCGCCAGTTTGGCGCCACGCGTGCACTGAGCGCGGTGAGTAATACCGTCAAGATAAAAAGTTGAAAATCAATCGCGACATACCAAACACCTGCCGACAAGGCTTCAACGCCGGTGAGATCGTGTAACAACAGGGCGTGCGCCAGTAATTGGGCAAGGCTTGGAGGTGCTGAAAGCGAATCATGGACAAACCAGGGCCTGACGATCGCGGTGATCAGTATTGCAGAGGCGATCGCAAAGACAAAAGGCGTGACTAAGCGACGATATCGTTTAAGGATGAGACCCAAGTGCGAAGCGGTAGACGAGGTAGAAGGTTGTCCCTCAGGCGCAAGTTGAGCCGCGACTAAAAATCCAGCCAACACAAAAAACATTTGCACAGCTAGACGGGCGTAGATTTCAAGCCCATTGATGACTGCAGGGAAAGCACCTCGCACCACATCAGACATCGGCCCGTACACCGCAAGATGGTGCAGCACGATGGCGATGCACCCGATGCCTTTCATGGCATCCAGCAGGGGCAGGCGAGATCGTGTCATCAGGTTTAAATGATCAAGCCCTGCTTGGTGCAGGGCCTGATCGTTTGCCTTTGAGCATCCACACTTGCAAGCACGAAGCTCTTAAGTTTTGTGATAAATCTCAGAGCCTTTTTTCACAAACTCAATCGCTTTTTCTTGCATGCCGGCCTTCAATGCCGCATCGTTCTCGACCCCAAGCTTTTTAGCGTAATCGCGCACGTCTTGCGTAATTTTCATACTGCAAAAGTGTGGGCCGCACATTGAACAGAAGTGTGCCACTTTCATTGAGTCTTTAGGCAAAGTCTCATCGTGAAAGTCTTTGGCCGTATCAGGATCCAGGCCAAGATTAAATTGATCATCCCAGCGAAACTCAAAGCGCGCCTTAGATAAAGCATTGTCGCGAATCGCAGCACCAGGATGTCCTTTGGCCAGATCTGCCGCGTGTGCTGCGATCTTATAGGTGATGATGCCGTCTTTGACGTCTTTTTTGTTGGGCAAGCCCAGATGCTCTTTGGGTGTGACGTAGCAGAGCATGGCGGTACCATACCAACCGATCAAGGCCGCGCCAATGCCAGAGGTGATGTGGTCATAGCCTGGTGCAATATCGGTGGTCAAAGGGCCCAAGGTGTAGAAGGGCGCTTCGTCGCAATGCTTGAGCTGCATTTCCATATTTTCTTTGATCAATTGCATGGGCACGTGGCCCGGGCCTTCAATCATGACTTGCACGTCATGCTGCCAGGCGACCTTGGTGAGCTCACCCAAGGTTTTTAATTCAGCAAACTGCGCTTCGTCATTGGCGTCAAAGCCAGAACCTGGGCGCAAGCCATCGCCAAGCGAAAAGCTCACGTCGTAGGCTTTCATGATTTCGCAGATGTCTTCAAAGCGCTCGTACAAGAAACTTTCTTTGTGATGCGCCAGACACCACTTTGCCATGATCGAACCACCGCGTGACACAATACCTGTCATACGATCGGCGGTCATCGGAATAAACGGTAGACGTACGCCTGCATGAATCGTGAAGTAATCCACGCCTTGCTCGGCCTGCTCGATGAGCGTGTCGCGAAAGATTTCCCAGGTGAGGTCTTCGGCTTTGCCGTCGACTTTTTCAAGCGCTTGATAAATTGGCACGGTACCAATCGGCACCGGTGAATTACGCAAAATCCATTCGCGTGTTTCGTGGATATTTTTGCCGGTGGACAAATCCATGACGGTGTCGCCACCCCAACGAATGGACCAGGTCATTTTTTCAACTTCTTCAGCAATGCTTGAACTCACGGCCGAGTTGCCGATGTTGGCATTAATCTTGACCAAAAAGTTACGCCCAATCGCCATGGGTTCGACTTCAGGGTGATTGATGTTAAGTGGGATGATGGCGCGACCACGTGCGATCTCTGAACGCACAAATTCGGGCGTCATGGTGGTAGGGATCGAGGCACCAAACGACTCGCCTGGATGCTGACGCAACATGCGGCGCGCCAATTTTTCACCCTCAGGGCCCGTGGCACGCAGGTTTTCAATGTATTGTTCGCGGCGCAGGTTTTCGCGAATCGATACGTACTCCATTTCAGGGGTAATGATGCCGCGACGGGCATAGTGCATTTGCGATACGTTGGCGCCTGCTTTGGCACGACGTGGGTGACGTTGCAAATTAAAACGCATGGCGGTGAGCTTGGGATCCACCAAACGCTCTTGACCATAAGCACTGCTTGGGCCGGCTAGCAATTCTGTGTCGCCGCGCTCTTCAATCCAGGCCCGACGCATGTCTGGCAAGCCACGACGAATATCGATTTTGATATCTGGGTCAGAGTAGGGGCCGCTGCAGTCATAGACCGTTAAGGGTGGATTTTTTTCACCGCCAAACGAGGTCGCAGTATCTTCTTGCTCGATCTCGCGAAACGGCACGCGAATATCAGGGCGCGAACCGACCTCATAGACTTTGCGTGATTTTGGTAGGGGCGCAACCGCAGCCGCGTCAACTTCAGCGGTAGCAGCTAAAAATTTTGGGGTGGCATTCATTGAAGGGCTCCGATTTTTTAATTGGAGCCGAATCGGGATGGATTCCGAGCAGGTCGGAAAGCGCTCCCAGCTTCGGCATTATCCGTACTGGTACGAAGGGACTCTCTCAACCTGGCCACCGGCCAAGTACCCCCGCATAATGAGTGGGAGTATAGGACGTCTTTGGGGATTTGACACGCTCACCCCACGATTGGCAGGGAGATCGCTTAAAGAACGATTAAATTGTCGCGGTGCATCAATTCACTTTCAGGCATAACGCCCAAAATCTCGACGATCTGCGCTGAGGGCTGGCCCATAATGCGTCGTGCGTCTGCGGACGAATAGTTGACCAGGCCGCGGGCACACTCTTTGCCTGCTGAATCTACGCACGCCACCACATCGCCAGGCTCAAACTCACCCTCAACCGCTCGCACACCAATCGGCAGCAGGCTTTTGCCCTCGAGCACCAAGGCCTTGATGGCACCGGTATCAAGCACCAATTTGCCGCGCAAGCGTAAATGGTCAGCCATCCATTGTTTGCGGGCTGAAAGCACAGGCAGTTCGGCCCTGAGTTCAGAGCCAAGGCATTCGCCTTGCGCCAAGCGCACCAAGATGTCGGGTTCGCGTCCTGAGGCGATGACAGTATGTGCGCCACTGCGCGCAGCCCGTTTGGCGGCCAGGATTTTGGTGAGCATGCCACCCGTACCTAAGCCGCCGCCGGTGCTGCCCGCCATGGCCTCAAGTGCGGTGTCGCCGGCAAGACCGTGTGACACAAATAAAGCGTTGGGATTTTGACGAGGGTCTGAATCATACAAACCGCGCTGATCGGTCAAAATAATGAAGGCATCGGCTTCAATCAGATTGGTGACCAGTGCGCCAAGCGTGTCGTTGTCACCCACGGCGATTTCTTCGGTTGCAACCGTATCGTTTTCATTCACGATGGGCACCACGCCTAAACGCAGCAGTGCAAACAGGGTTGAGCGCGCGTTCAGGTAGCGCTGGCGATTAGCCAGATCTTCGTGCGTCAGCAAAATCTGGGCAGTACGTAGATTGTGTTTGGCGAAGGCAACTTCGTAGGCTTGCGCTAAGCCCATTTGCCCGACGGCAGCCGCGGCTTGAAGCTCGTGCATCAGGGTTGGCCGCTTGGCCCAACCCAAACGCGACATGCCCTCGGCGATCGCGCCGCTTGATACCAAGACGACTTGCTTACCCTGCGACCTGAGGGCTGCGATTTGGCCGGCCCACTGCGCGACGGCCTCGCGATCGATGCCTTGACCATCGTTGGTGACGAGCGACGACCCTACCTTGGCCACCAACCGAGAGGCCGAGGCGATGAGAGAGGGTGAACGAGAAGGAATCGCAGAGGTGGACGTCATCGCAAATTGAATAAACGCTTGAACAGGCTACAAAGTATAAGGGTTGTGACAAGCAGGCAGTACTAAGTCGCGTCTGGCGCAGCGGGCCGCTTATCTGCGGCGCTACGGGTGTCATCAAACCGCGGATCTTCTGCCACAAACGTACCATCGGCCATATCTTCGGCGATATTGTCTTCTTGCCGATACGCATCAATTGCGTTTTGCAGATCCCAGATCAACTGTTGTGTGCCGTCACCCGACAAAGCCGAGATCGCAAACACAGGGCCCTTCCATTTGTATTCTTTACAGAAACGCTTTTTAACGGCCTCGGGGTCTGTGACCACATCAAGCTTATTCAGTACCAGCCAACGCGGCTTGTTGTAAAGCGCTTCGTCATAGAGGCGAAGTTCTTCAACGATGGCGCGTGCCTCACCGACGGCGCGGGCAACCGCATCTTCGTCGGGGTCATGTGACGAGACATCCACCAGATGCAGCAGGATGCGTGTGCGGGTCAGGTGGCGCAAAAATAAATGCCCAAGGCCTGCACCTTCGGAGGCGCCTTCAATTAAACCCGGAATATCCGCTACCACAAAGCTACGTGCCTCAGAGGTGCGTACGACCCCTAAATTGGGGTGCAGTGTGGTGAAGGGGTAGTCGGCAATTTTGGGCCGTGCGTTTGAGATTCGGCTGATTAGCGTTGATTTGCCAGCGTTTGGCATCCCTAGCAGGCCGACGTCGGCCAAGACTTTGAGCTCGAGACGCAAACGGCGTTGCTCGCCTTCTTTGCCGGGCGTCCATTGCTTGGGGGCGCGGTTCACGCTTGATTTAAAGTGAACGTTGCCTAAGCCGCCTTCACCGCCGGCAGCCAAGGTGACCTGCTGCGCATGGCGGCTTAAGTCAAAGAGTTCTTCGCCGGTTTCGGCGTCGTAAATCACCGTGCCAACCGGGACGCGTAGCGTAATGTTCGCTGCGGCGGCACCGTATTGATCTGAACCGCGACCATGCTCGCCGCCTTTGGCGAGATGCTTGCGCGCGTAACGGTAGTCAATCAAGGTGTTGATGTTGCGATCGGCGATGGCAAATACAGTGCCGCCTCGGCCGCCATCACCACCATCGGGTCCACCTTTAGGAATGAATTTTTCACGGCGAAAACTGTGCGCGCCATTGCCGCCTTTACCGGCAATCACTTCAATGGTGGCTTCGTCGACGAATTTCATAAGAGGATGGTACCGTGAAAAGAAAAAGCCCTGCCGCTTGCGACAGGGCTCTTAGAACTAAAAAGCAGCTTATTCGGCCGAAACGATTGAAACCGTTGACTTGTTGAGCTTGCCTTGAACCGAAAATTTGACGTGACCGTCAATCAGCGCATACAGAGTGTGGTCTTTACCCAAACCCACGTTTGTGCCGGGATGAAACGTTGTACCGCGCTGACGCACGATGATAGAGCCAGCCGGGATCAGTTCGCCGCCGTAGGCTTTAACGCCCAGACGCTTCGATTCTGAGTCGCGGCCGTTGCGGGTAGAGCCCCCGCCTTTTTTCTGTGCCATGTTTGTTCCTAGATTTAGCTGTGATTTAAAGAGGACAATGCAGCCGTTAAGCTGTGATGTCGCCGATTAAAATCTCAGTGTAGTTTTGACGGTGGCCTTGATGCTTTTGGTAATGCTTGCGACGACGCATCTTGAAAATCGTGACCTTATCATGGCGTCCTTGCGCAAGAACCGTTGCCGTGACCAGAGCGCCAGCCACAAGCGGGGTACCAACCTTAAGTTGGTCGCCTTCGCCTACGGATAACACCTGATCCAGCGTGATTTCTTGCCCAATGTCTGCCGGTATCTGTTCTATTTTAAGTTTTTCGCCAGAAGCAATGCGATACTGCTTGCCTCCAGTTTTTATGACCGCGTACATGGGTTAACCTCGTGTTTTAGTGCAATTGGAATCCCGGCTAAAGTAGCCGAGCCCGAAATAATAGCGCGTAACCACTTGAAAGTCAAAAGAAAGTCTGTGCAAAAACTCGTTGACCTGCTCGCCCCTGTTGCTGGGGATATGAAAGCCGTTGATGCCGTGATTCGCTCGCGGCTCGACTCAGAAGTGGT
>CAMCZQ010000097.1 GCA_945887835.1 Bordetella parapertussis
GATCCCGATTGCGAGGATGCACGTATCTTTAAACGAGAAGATCAGATCCCCGGGCGATACCTCGCGCATATTCTCGTAAAACTGGTTTCGAGCCTCGTTTTTATTTTTCTTGGGCGACCAAAGGTAACCACCGTCGATCTCGTGGCGATAGGTTTGATTCTGATTGACCCACCAGTAGCGCATTGTTGGTCTTGGGGTTTAAGGCATTTGTAACTAGTTTATACACAATGTTTGGTTTGTTACATAATTGCTTCGGGTGTTTGCCGGTCTGGACCATTTGCGAGGTGACTCATTTAATGAAACAACGAAACAAGGTACACGTCAGGAAATTCGATTTTGCTTTAGCGAATCTAGCAATAAATTATTATCAAGAAAGAATTGGCTTAATAGATTTTGCTTGAGATTTTGCTCGTCGCTCACAACTCAAGTTCGCGATAATCAACACGATTCCTGTGTTCGCGGCTCCAGTGGTACGCAGAGTCAATGTGCTTAACCGCCTCTTGCGATAAAAACTTAGGGCTTGGCGTGATGCTGACCCGCCCCAAATCTAAGCGATCGGCATCCCAGCAGGTTTGAATGGTTGCGTGGTCATGCACTTTGCCACCGCTGTGGTGCTCGATGGCTTCGCACAAGGCGTCGATACGCGGCGCCGTCAGTTCAAAGTAAATCGTGGTTAACGAGCGCGCATATTCAGCCCCACGTCTACCATGATGGTAATCGCCGCCATCGCTGTGGCGTTGGCTATCGTGCAAAAACGCAAACAGTTCAATCACTAATAAGTCAGCCGAGCGCTCGGTGCCGATCGCTATGCCGTGATGCAACACCCGTGCCCAATGGTTTGCGCCGTGAATCCCGTGCCAGTTAATCCGAAATTGCTCGCGAATCGCCGCGATCATGCCTTGCTTGTCGTAGAGTTCTTTTTGTTGTGTCATGTTTTTTTCATTACTCAATACGATTCCTCCCAATTACCGAGGGCGGTCATGTCGATCTTATCTTTAGGGCAGATGGGCGGCCCGTAATGGATAAATGCTTTAAGCATCGGCACGGTAAACCCACAGATGAGGCATTTTGCGCGTAGGCGAGGGCGATAGTCAATGACTTTTCTGGGCACGTTCAGTTTTGCGTGAGGGTAGGTGCCTAAACTGGCGGCCAATTGTTCAAGTTTGACCTTCAGCTCGGGCCCAGCACCGGCGCTGCGCATCGGGCCTTTCATGCCGAGTTTTAGGGCCATCTTCTTAAAGACCGGACCGTGCTTGTTTTGACAGTCATCCACGGCATGTACCAGTTCGTGCATCAAGGTATCCAGTACTTCAACGCTATCGCAAAGCCCAGGCGAAATAAAGATTTGATTCATCTTGTCGGCCGAGGCCTTGGTGCTCCAGCACTGGCCGATATGTCCGCGTTTAGCGTCGGTGCTGGCAAAGCCGCAGGATACATGGCACTTGGGCACGGCGTAGCCTTTTTCTCTAAATAGAGGTGTTACCGCCAGGATGGCTTCTTGAAGCCACTGCTCGCGCGTGGTAGTTTTAGCTTTGGACATTAGGGTGGCCGCGAAAAGAGTAAGCATCGCCCAGCTCTTTATTGTTACTGGTGTGGGGGGATTACTGCACTACGCGGGAATGGAAATATCAACGGCGCGTCTGATGAGTGTCATGTTGGTAATCGTCTTTCTTGGACTACTCGCTAATTTTGGATTAACGATGGTGGCAAGACTGACCGCTCCTTGGCATGACCGAATACGCGAGCGAGATGTGCACACCTAGAGGTGCTTACGATGAACAGATCTACGGAAAGCTGTTCGGCCTGGAGGAGGTCGAGTTTGATTGACTGCAGCGTGAGGGGGGGTCTGACAGCTACGTATTGACATCACATTTACATTACAACTCGCAAAGGACATCATGGACAAGACGGTATTTACACCAGAAGCTGCAGAGAAATTAGCGGTAAGTTTCCTAAATAGCGGCACCGGCACTACGGGTAATCTAGTGTCTCGCACTGGTTGGGGTTCGATCGCCGACGGTCTCCGTCTACTTGATCCCGCCACTCGGTTCGCAGGGCGTGCTGTGACGGTGAAAATTTCCTGCGACCCAGATGGTGGCTACAGCGAGGAAGACTTTAATCTAGGTCCTGCGGTTGACACTATTGCGCCTGGTGACGTGTTTGTGCTGGATAACGGTGGTAAGCCGTTTGCCGTCATGGGTGGTATTGCGGCGCTAGCCGCCAAGCTGCGTGGTGCAGCGGGCGTCGTTGCCGAAGGCGCATTACGTGATATCGACGAGATCATAGCCTGTGGGCTTCCCGCATATACGCGTCATGTTGTACTGCCATCGGGCGTGCGACGAGTAAGATTTGAAGCCGTAAACGTCGATGTCAAAGTCAGTGGCATAACGGTACGCCCAGGCGACTTTTTAGTGGGCGACGTCGGGGGGTTGGTGGTGATACCTGCAGAACATGCTGAAGAGCTCGCGGTGATGGTGCGAAAGGTCGGTGAGCGAGACGCCATGGCAGAAGCCGCGCTGCGGGCTGGAAAAAGTTTTACAGAAGTTATCAAAATGATACGAGCTCCTATAAAGATCTCTGCCACCAAGGATTGAGCGTAGCGGCGGCTCGCAGTGTCCTAGATACTTGTGATGTGAGGATGGCCACCCAAGTGCGGTCTCTCGGAATTAGTTGACCTAAATAATCACTGGGGTCTAGGGCATGCGTTGCTGACTAGGTCGCTGTATGCAGGCACGGATCCTTCAGTGCGTGGAAAGCGCACTGTAATTCACTGGCGTCCAACTCTTGTGCTCAACTGATAGCTCGGCAGCATCCCAGACGCAATGAATTTTTAATTTGTCATGAAAGCTTGTTTGACAGTCAATACCGGTGCGAATCGCTTCGGCAAAAATATGCCACGTCTGTGCAACAAGAAAGGCAGAGTGATTATCTGAAATTTGCGGCACGTAGTAATGTTGATCGCCTATTGGGATCTCTTTATAAATCCTTTGCAACCGTTCTGGAGGGGTTGGATTGTTAATGACCTTTTCAAGATCGACGCGAGCTCCGTAAAGCTGAAGTTGCCCGTTATCCCGCCTAGAAGGCTCGGTCTGGCTTGCAATTTGATTCGTCAGAATCATCATACCTTCGGTACCATAGAGCTCAAATCTAGTGCCACCACCAAACCAGGCCGTCCAAGAAACTTGCAATGTGCCGATAGCTCCGTTATCCAGATTAAGCAAATAATTCATGTTGTCAACCTGATCGCTAACAATCGGCGGCCCCCCATCGAGATTTGCTCGTGTGGTCACTTTGACTGCCATCTGCGCACAAATGTCAGTGACTTCACTGCCGCAAACCATCGTGAGGCGATCCAGACTCTGACCACTACGATAGCCTGGGTGACCACCCATTTGGGCTTCGAATAACCATTGTCGATGTGCAGGTCGAGGCGCGATGTAATTGCTTAAAAACTCGGTATGACTGAATGTGAGTGGGCGACCAATGTAGCCTTCGCTGACTAGCTCAGCCATTTGCAGTGAAGCGGGTTCATAGTGAGTTTGATGCCCAATCATCGTACGCAGCCCACGCTCGCGTGCGAGTTCACACATGTCTTGCGCCTGCCGTGTCGTTAGGCCCAAGGGTTGCTCGCAATACACGTGTTTCCCAGCCTGCAGAGCGGCCATGACGACGTAGTGATGCAAGGCCGGTCGCACGCTGACGCACACGATGTCGATTTCAGGCAGCTCTTTCAACATCTTATCGACATCATCGAACGCCCACGGCACCTCGAAGTGCTGAGCAGAAGCTGTCGCTGTCTCGAGGTGTGCGGTGCAAATGGCAACGAAAGTAAAGAGATGAGGTAGGTGCCTAAGTGCCGGAATATGAGTACGTACAGCCCAGTTTTCTCTTCCGTCTCGGCTATTAGTGAATCCGGCTCCGACTAGGGCAACTTTAAAGGGAGGGGTCATTGCGCTCTCATTATGCTGTAAACATGAGCGACGGGGTTCCAGTGTGGCATGTTAATGATCCAGGACATTTTTATTGGTTAGCAACCCTTGAAGCAAAATAGCCTCTCTCTTTAAAATTTGCGTAATTTTTTTCTGACGTGAAGGGGACATGCGCTCGGCTATCGCTGCCACACTAAAGGCCGCGATTGGGGTTCCTTGCGGGTCTAAAACGGGCAGCCCTAGGGCAACCACCCCGCTCAGGCCCTCAACGGGTATTGATGCATAGCCTTTCTTTTGAGTGATTGCGACCGCCGCTAAGAGTCTCTTCGGGGTCTGCCCAAAGGCCGCCAATGCCGTTTCGTTGGCCTGAACCACGCGCTTGATCTCTTGTTGGGAGAGTGCGCTGAGCATCGTTAGGCTGCCCGCTCCGATACCTAAAGGACGCCGTGTTCCGACTTCAACCACAAAGGTTTTAATTGGATAGGAACCAGCGCGGCGATCAATATAAATTGCATCATTTTCGCTGCGAACGAGTAAAAAAGCTGTGTCGCCAGTATCTTCTGCAATGCGGGTTAGCGATGCCGACAGCAAGGCATGTAAATCAACTTGCTGCTTCGAAACAATACCGAATTGAAAAATGAGTTGACCGAGAAAATAGCATTTTTTTTTGGCGTCATAGCGAATTACTTCTTGTTGAATTAAGCATTTCAGTAGTCGATGTAGTGTCGTGCGATTGAGCTGACTCTGTTGCATTAGCTCAGTGAACTTGCTGCCCGTTGCGTTCGTGACTGAAACTAGTTTAAGAAGAGCAATAGCGCGCTCAACGCTTTGAGTGCCCGAGCGAATTGGCTGATAGTGAGTCCGCAATTCCAGCAACCTTTTAAAAATTGTTCACATTGTGAATATTTGACACAAGATTTTTATTAACCATAATATATACAACAGAAAAGTAAATACAAAATAAAAAACTTATTAAAGACAGTAATTTGTTCACAATGTGATCATTTTATTGCGTGTGCAGACGTTGATACTTGTCAAGATTTCGCACTAAATTCAGACGCTGACTGAAGGCGTATTCGCGAGTTTTCCCTGCGTCTGTTACGAATAAAACGTACGAAATATCAAGGAATCAAAATGGATAAGAAACAGGAGTTCATTGACAAAATGTTTGCTCAGCGTGGTTTTGTGGCCGATATGCATAAATTCATGGCGCATGTTGATTTTGAATATTTAGAAAAAGTGAATGAACTCGCAGAGGTCGCTTACACCTCGCAGCGGTTGCTTGATCGTAAAACGAAAGAGCTTGTTTTTATTGCGATCTCGACAATGCACGGAACAGATAGAGATCATCTGAAGTTGCATATTGAAGCCGCACTGCGCTTTGGAGCGACTCCGAGTGAAATCCTTGAAGTTCTTGAAATGCTTGGTCTAGCAGCGGGACAGATGACCTTGCGCTTTGGACTCGACGTGTGGGCAGAGATTGTCAAGCCCGAGCGCCTTGAGCCAACACAGCTTGCTAAAGAGGTGAAGTCGTGAATTTAGGATTTATTGGGCTGGGTAATATGGGTCAGCCGATCTGTCAACGTTTGCTAGAGGCATCGCATCGGGTGTCAGTCTTTGATCTCGATACTAAACGGGTTGGCCGCTTAAAAGAACGAGGCGCGCATGCCGCCGCCTCGGTACAGGCAGTTGGGCAAGAAAGTGCCGTTGTATTTTTGTCGCTGCCCAATCATACGGCGGTTAGAGACGTCGTTCTAGGAACGGGTGGATTACTCGCAAGTTTGCGCCCGGGTAGCATTCTTGTGGATCTTTCAACAAGTTTGCCCTCAGTGACGCATGAGGTTGGTCATGCATCACTCGCTTGCTCTGTGAAAGTTATTGATGCGCCGGTCAGTGGTGGGATCGAGGGAGCAGAGGCTGGGACTCTTTCGATTTTCGCAGGCGGCGACCCTGAGGCGATTGAGCAATTATCTTCTTTATTCGCGGTAATCGGTGATTCTCAAAAGTTTTTTCATATCGGGGCGTTAGGCGCTGGGCACAGCATGAAGCTGATCCATAGCCATTTGAATGCGATCACTCTGGTTGGTATCGCTGAAGCCTTGGTGGTGGGCCGCAAGGCTGGTATTGATCCTCAAATGATGTTTGATGTGATCAGCGTGAGTCGAGGTAACTCCGGAATGTTTCAAAGCCGGGCACCGCGCATGCTGGCCGGAGACTTTTCGACTGCCTTTTCACTCGACCTAATGCACAAAGATCTGACACTTGCTGCTGCTTTGGCACAAGACCTCAGGGTGCCAACTGTGGTCGGCGAAGCGACTCGTGCAGTATTTGAAATCGCGCGGGCAAGTGGAAGAGGCGCAGACGATATTGCGGCAATCGTGACGATTCTTGAAGATTGGGCAGGCATTACTGTGCGTCGTAGCAACCCTTAACCAATAGCGACTTTCATGCTTGATACAAAGACAACGTCAGTTACCTACCTACTCGGTATAGATATCGGCGGGACGTTTACCGATATTATTATTGCGCGTAGCGATGGCGACTTATACCGATCAAAGGTGGCGTCGACGTTTGATCCGGTTGTTGGGATAGTGGCCGGGATTGCCGATTTACTAGAGCGGCATGCAATTCCTCCTTCGCAAATTATTAAAGTCGTTCACGCATCGACCATAGCGACGAATACTATTCTTGAGCACAAAGGGGCCCGCACCGCACTGTTAGTGACCAAGGGCTTTCGTGATGTGCTTGAGATTGGTCGCCTGCGACGCCCGACATTGTTTGACATCATGTGGGAAAAACCTAAAGTGCTGGTAAGGCGTCAACTACGACTTGAAGTGGATGAACGAATAAATTTTCGTGGCGAAATTGAAATGCCACTCGATATTGAGCAGGCTAAACGGCAAATCGAGACCCTTCGAGACCTAAAGGTTGAGTCAGTGGCAGTTTGCCTTTTGCACTCATATAAAAATACGAAGCATGAAGAGCGTCTTGGCGATTTGCTTGAACAGCTTTTGCCGGATGTGTCGATATCACTTTCGCACAAAGTACTGCCAGAAATACGTGAGTTCGAGCGTATGAGTACGACGGTTGTGAATGCTTATATCCGCCCAGTTGTTGAGCGCTATGTCGGCATGCTCGAATCCGAGTTGAAGAAGCTAGATATTACAGGATCGCTGCTTGTGATGCAGTCTAACGGTGGCATGGTTGAGGCTCGGTTTGTGTCAGAGAGGCCAGTTACCGTCATCGAATCAGGCCCTGCGGCAGGCGTCTTGGCCTCGACTTACCTTGCTCGGCATGTAGACATCGATCCATTTATCGCGTTCGACATGGGAGGCACTACTGCCAAGGCATCGATGATTGAAGGTGGCGAACCAAAGATAAATCCAGGCTGCGAAGTCGGTGCTGGCATGAATGCCAGCAGTCGTGTTTCTTCTTCAGGAGCAGGATATCCTATCCGGGTGCCTTCGATTGATATCGCAGAGGTTGGTAGCGGTGGTGGCAGCATTGCCTGGATCGATAGGGCGGGTGCTTTGCGACTCGGACCCGTTAGTGCTGGTGCAACGCCGGGGCCCGCCTGTTATGGAAAGGGACAACAGGAGCCGACCGTCACAGACGCTAATGTCGTTCTTGGTTACATGAGCCCACAGCGCTTGGCGGGAGGGCTGATTAAAATCGATTATGCCCTCGCTTGTCGAGCAGTGAAAGAAAAAATTGCCGATCCTTTGGGAATCAATCTCGTTGATGCTGCGCTTGGGATTCATCTTATTGCCAACGCAAGTATGGCGAAAGCGGTTCACGCGGTGACGACTGAGCGAGGTCGTGACCCTCGCGAATTTAGTCTCATCTGCTTTGGTGGTTCTGGCCCTGTGCATGGTGCCATGCTTGCGTTAACGCTCGGAATGCCTCGAGTGATCGTCCCGGTGGCACCCGGTCTTTTTAGTGCAGTAGGCCTTTTATTTGCGGATATACGTCATGACTTTCTAGCGACAGTACTGCACCGTGCGCCAGAACTTCCCGAGGCGATCTTGCAAAGTCATTTCGCCGAACTGACGAATCGAGCCGAGCGACGACTTGAGAATACCGGTGTCAGCTTTAAGAGTTGCGTATTGAAGTACAGCGCTGATTTGCGCTACGCCGGGCAGAGTTCTGAAGTCACCGTTACAGTCGAACCTGGCGCTGACAAAGTCGTTGAACAGCTTATTAAGAATTTCGAAACTGAATACGCGTTGACCTATGGGCATAACGGCGATCGCACACGTATTGAGCTAGTGAACCTTCGACTGGCGGCGGTATCGCCCGCCCATAAGCTTTCTTATGGCGACCTAGCGGACTCCATGAGAGGAGCTGCGACTACGTTGCAATCTGATGTGCGACAGGTATATTTCGGACAGCAATTCGGACACGTTGATGCCGTTGTGCTCGGTGACCGAAAAATGATTCCTGCGCAAGGCGTGGTGGGGCCGCTCGTGATTGAAGAGTTTGATACCACGATCCTTGTGCCGCCTAGCTGCACAGCAGTACTGAGTGCGACTGGAGACGTACTTATTGATACCAGTCTCTCTACATACCAGCCAACTGGTGCGGGTACAGAGTCAGTCAAGATCAATTCTTTGAACTCGTAAGGTGCATGCAGATGGGTACTGTTATCCGAAATCCTGTAGCGTTTGAATTATTTCATAATGCTCTTGATACCATCGTCAACGACATGTCGGTGGTGGTAGTTTCTACCGCCTATTCGCAAATTGTCCGAGATGCGATGGATTTTTCAACGGGACTGTGCGACCACAAAGGGCGACTTGTTGCTCAGGGCTTAGGGATCAGTTTTCATTTGGGTGCTATACCTGGCGCCTTAGATGCGGTGATTAAAACCTTCACGGGTGACATCAACGCGGAAGATGTGTTTATCCTTAACGATCCCTATCAAGGGGGTATGCATCTCCCGGATATTTTTATGTTCAAACCGGTGTTTGAACACGACTTATTGCTCGGATTTACTGTTGTGATCGCACATCAGGCTGATATCGGTGGTCGTGTACCTGGCGGTAATGCTGCAGATTCAACTGAGATATTTCAAGAAGGTTTACGCATTCCTCCGGTGAAATGGATTGAGCGCGGAGTGCCAAATACAACAATGCGCCGCATGCTCGCGACAAACGTTCGTTTGCCAGAATTGGTTCTAGGCGATCTTGCTTCGCAATTAAGTGCTTGTCATCATGGTGAGAAGCAGCTACTCGCACTTTACCGTAAACACGGGAGTCAAATGCTTGAGCTCTTTGAAGAGTTGCTCGACTATACCGAGTTGAGGTCTAAGCAAACCATCTCGGACGTTCCCGATGGAACGTATTTCTTTGAAGATTGGCTGGATGATAACGGGATCACTAGCGATCCCGTCAGGATCTGCGTCACGATCACAGTCAATCAAGATGCTATGAAGGTAGACTTTGCCGGTACAAGCGGGCAAGTCCCCGGAGCGATTAATTGCCCCTCTGGTTATGTTAGGGCTGCCGTGTATTCAGCGATGCGTTTTATTATGCGAGATGACTGCCCCAATAACGAAGGTTTTTTTCGACCGATTGAAGTCATTTGTCCTGAAGGTAGTGTGGTCAATCCAAGGTTTCCGGCCGCGGTCGCGGCTCGGGGCATTACTGGCTATAGAGTCGCAGACGCCGTGCTAGGTGCTTTGGGTCAGGCGGTGCCAGACAAGGGCATTGCGGCCAACTGGGGAGGTGGCACGATACTTGTGATTGGAGGCCGACGAGATAATGGCCTGCCGTTTGTGCTGACTGAGTCAATTCATGGCAACTGGGGTGCACGCGCCGGTAAAGATGGAATTGAAGGGGTAGCACACCCAATGTCAAATTTGTCCAACAACTCCGTTGAACAGCTTGAAGCGAATTTCCCGGTGCAAGTCAGTGAATACGGTTTCGTTTCGGATACTTGTGGTGCTGGAAAGTATCGTGGTGGTCTGGCCTTAAAAAGAGCAATTCGTTTGTTGGAGGGGCAGGCGGTTTTGCAGGTACGTGCTGATCGCTTGCAGTACGCGCCTTGGGGGCTTGGCGGTGGTTTGCCAGGAACACTGACCACTAATTTTTTGAACACCGACGGTAAGAAAATTACTCTCGGTGGAAAACTCACACGCCCCTTGCTTAAAGGCGAGGAGTTTATACACGTGACCGCGGGGGCGGGCGGCTTTGGTGACCCCTTAGAACGTGATCCCGAACAGGTTTGGGAAGATCTGCTTGATGAAAAGATCAGTGTGAGCAGCGCGCAGCATCAATATGCTGTCGTGGTCTGTGACGCTGGCGTTGACTTATTAGAAACTGCAAAGTTGCGGGCCCGACGAAAAAGCAATTTGATTTAGTCACAGCCAAGAGGTCGTGCCAATTTCATGAATAAATTGTTTCAAACAGATGAAAGAGTACTACACCGTATTGCAAGTGTTAGTGAAATTTTTTATTTGAATAGTTGAGTGTCATGTCAGACCTTGACATGAACGGTCGATTTGCTTCACCCGATTGCATAAATGAGACGAGGGAATATGAGAAAAATTGCCACAACTATTTTGTGTATGACGAGCTTGGTTATCTCAAATGCATTGCTCTCAGTTGCACTTTCGCAAGGCTACCCCTCGAGGCCGATTCGTTTTATCGTCCCGTATGCACCTGGTGGTGGCGCCGATATTGTTGCCCGAGCCGTGGCACTAAAGCTGTCGCTCTCTTTAGGGCAGCCGGTGATTGTTGATAACCGCCCTGGTGGCGGCACAATTATCGGCACACAAATTGCCGCAGAGTCCCCGCCTGATGGCTATACATTATTTATGGCCACGGGTGCCCACACTAGTAATCCGAGCCTTTATAAACAGCTGCCCTACGACACCGAGAAAGCCTTTGCATCTGTTAGCTTGGTGGCCTCCTCGCCATTTTTACTCATTGTTAATAACGAGATGCCCGTTCATTCTGTAGCTGACTTGATTGCTTATGCAAAGAAGGAAAAATTAAATTACGGATTGTCTGCTCATGGTGCCCCTGATCATCTTGGCATGGAGTTACTAAAATATTTGATGCAAATTGAGATGGTTCGGATTCCTTATAAAGGTGCGGGCCCTGCGCTGACTGATCTGATGGGCGGTCAAATTCAAATCATGTTCATTAATGTAGTGGCGGCTGCATCGCAGGTGCGGGCTCAACGGGTGCGTGCGATTGCCGTTTCTACAATTAAACGCAGTGAGCTTTTGCCAGCGTTGCCAACGGTGGCGGAGTCTGGGGTGCCGGGGTTTGATGTGAGCGCTTGGTCTGGCGTGTTAGTGCGTGCAGGAACTCCGCCTGAAATCATCGCTCGTTTGTACAAAGATATTGTAGAGGGTCTTCAAGCGAAGGATATACAAGACCAGTTTCTGAAAATGGGCGCGGGACTTATCGGTAGCACACCCGAGCAGTTTGCTGAGTATTTGGCGCGTGACACCGAGCGTTGGCGACATCTTGTAGGGCACGCGAACATTGCAGTCGATTAGTACTCACCACGCTCATGGTCTACATTAATAAAATAATTCTCGGAAAATATAATGATAAAAACAGTATTGAATTTGATTAGTCTTTGCATTGCGCTCGCTGCAAGCAGTGTTACCTACGCAGATAATTTCCCGCTAAAGCCTGTCAGAATTATCGTTGGTTTTTCTGCCGGTAGCAGTATCGATATGGTTGCTCGAGTCATTGGAGCCAAGCTTAGCGAGAGGTGGAGCCAGCCTGTCATCGTTGAAAATCGAGCTGGCGCTGGAGGCAATATTGCTGTTGATTTGGTGATGAAAGCGCAGCCGGATGGATACACGCTGCTGTTTGCCAATAACGGAGTTGTGATCGGCCCTATGCTGTACCGTAATCTTTCGTATCAAGTTTTACGTGATTTCAAGACTATATCTCAAGTGACAGCAATGCCGCACTTGCTCGTGATGGCTTCGGGGTTTTCGGCAAACTCGGTTGCCGAATTGATCGAATTTGCAAAGAAAAATCCTCATCAGCTGACCTTTGCCTCTTCGGGAACTGGTGCGACGGATCACATGGCTGGTGAGTTATTTAAACATATGGCAAATATTAAAATTGAACACGTACCCTATAAGGGTGGGCCACCAGCGCTTGCTGACACAGCCAGTGGGCAGGTGACTATGTATTTTTCCGGCCTTCCCTCAGCGATCCCTTTGGTCGCTGCTGGAAAACTAAAAGCTCTTGGAATAACAGGGACGGGTCGCTCTAAAGCAATGCCCAATGTGCCCACCATCGCTGAGGCCAACTTACCAGATTATGCGGTGACAAATTGGTACGGCCTCTTTGGCCCTGAAATGATATCGAATCAATTGGTAGAACAAGTCGCGTTGAGTGTGAGTCGCGTTCTTGAGTTGCCAGATATTCGCTCACGATTTGATGGGTTGGGTATAGAGATCGTCGGTTCAAGTCCTGC
>CAMCZQ010000098.1 GCA_945887835.1 Bordetella parapertussis
ACGCAACTAAAAAAATACAGGGCTCGTTCGGGCGTTTCGAACCGCCCTAGGTCAACCGAGCACAAACCCCAACGACGAGCAAAGTGCGCAGAAGTATAATAACTGCTTTAAATGTCTGACTGGATACAAGCGTGACGACTACAGGCGCAAACAAAACCGCGGTGATCACTGGCATCACCGGACAAGACGGGGCCTACTTAACCGAATTGCTGTTAGGTAAAGGCTATACGGTTTACGGCACGTATCGCCGCACCAGTTCAGTCAATTTTTGGCGCCTCGAAGAGCTTGGCGTTGAAAACCACCCTAATTTGCACCTGGTTGAGTACGACTTAACCGACCTATCTTCAAGTATTCGTTTGCTGCAAAACTCGGGCGCCACTGAAGTCTATAACCTGGCCGCGCAAAGTTTTGTGGGGGTGTCGTTTGAACAACCCATCACCACCGCCGAAATCACAGGCATTGGCCCAGTGAACCTGCTTGAAGCGATTCGCATCGTCAATCCAAAGATCAAGTTTTATCAGGCCAGTACCTCTGAAATGTTTGGCAAAGTGCAGGCGATTCCGCAAATTGAATCGACTCCTTTTTACCCACGTAGCCCCTACGGCGTGGCCAAGCTGTATGCGCACTGGATGACCATCAATTACCGCGAAAGTTACAACATTTTTGCCACTAGCGGCATCTTGTTTAACCACGAATCCCCCCTGCGTGGCCGTGAGTTTGTCACCCGCAAAATTACCGACAGCGTCGCCAAGATTAAACTCGGTAAGCTGCCTGTGCTTGAACTGGGCAATATCGATGCCAAGCGCGACTGGGGTTACGCCAAAGATTACGTTGAGGGTATGTGGCGCATGCTGCAAGCCGACGAGCCCGACACCTTTGTGCTGGGCACCAATCGCACCGAAACCGTGCGTGATTTTGTCACGATGGCGTTTAAAGCGACTGGGGTCGACATCGACTGGAAAGGTCACGCCGAGCAAGAGCAAGGCTTTGATGCCAGCACGGGTAAAGTCGTGGTCAAGATTAATCCCAAGTTTTATCGGCCTGCCGAAGTTGAGCTGTTGATTGGTAACCCCGCAAAAGCCAAAGCCACACTCGGCTGGGAGCCAAAAACTACACTCGAAGAACTCTGTCGCATGATGGTGGTGGCAGACTTAGCGCGCAATGAGCGCGGTTTCTCGTTTTAAATGACAGCTGAGCATTTAAATGACCGCTGAGCAGCTCGGATGAACGCAAGCAACAACCAACGCGTACTCGTCACCGGGCTGCAAGGGTTTACCGGCCTGCATTTGGTCAACGAACTTGAAGCGCATGGTTACGAGGTGTGGGGCTTGGGGGATGTTGACCCCACCCTGCCACGGTCGGTTAAAGCCAATCTGTTAGATCTTGAATCATTGCGAGCCGCGATATTGGCTGCGCAGCCCCAATACGTTGTGCATTTGGCGGGCGTTGCTTTTGTAGGCCATGGCCAACCCAAAGCGTTTTATGACGTTAACTTGGTGGGCACACGTAATTTGCTTGAGGCGCTTGACCCACTTTCTGCGCAATTAAAGTGCGTGTTGTTGGCCAGTAGCGCCAATGTGTATGGCAATTTGCAAGGCGGTTTGCTCAGTGAAGCGAACCCGGTCAACCCGGCTAACGACTATGCCGTCAGCAAACTGGCCATGGAATACATGGCAAAGCTCTGGTTGCCCAGGGTGCCGGTGGTGATGGCGCGGCCGTTTAATTACACCGGCATTGGTCAGTCAGAAAGCTTTTTGATCCCAAAGATCGTGTCGCATTTTGTGCGCAAGCAACCGACGCTTGATTTGGGCAACATGGATGTCTGGCGCGAATTCAATGACGTGCGTGATGTGGTGAAAGCCTATCGCCTGTTGCTTGAGGCGGCGCCGATTGGTCAGATCGTGAACGTCTGTTCTAGCAACCTGGTGTCGCTTAAAGAGGCACTGGCGTTGGCGACTGAGCTGACCGGGCATTCGCTAGAGGCGCGTGTCAACCCGCTGTTTGTGCGGGCTAATGAGGTGCTGAAGCTGGGTGGTGACACAACGCTTTTGAAAACCTTTGTGCCTGACTGGCAACCCAAGCGGTTGCGTGAAACCGTGGCATGGATGATTGAGGCTGCGCAACAAGAGCTGGCCGCAGGTGGGGTATCAACAGATTCTACGCAGTCGTTCCCCCCCATACAGCCATGATGCGCGTGGGGTTCGGTGTGACAGCCCTATGCAAAGGCCTTGCAGGGGGCGGCTCTGACGGCATCGGTAACTACACTTTTGAAATGCTGCGCCAGTTTGGTGTGCGCGATAATTTGTCGTTGGTGCCGTTTGCTTTTGGGCAGGCGGTGGCGGGTGAGGTGTTGAGTGAGTTAAATCACGCCGCACCCAGCGCACCTGCACTCGAGACAAAGCGCAGCGCGGCCGATTCTGCTGACAGATCGGGCATCGCTCTCGGTCGTTATCCGCTAAACGCAGCGTGGTCAGCAGCAACAAGCTTCAACTTTTTTGGCATCAATCGCTTAAACCAAAAAGTTGACCTGATTCACGCCACTGATCATTACGTACCTAAATGCGCCCCCGTGCCTTTAGTGGCCACCTTGATGGATGCAATCCCGTTGTCGCACCCGCACTGGTCACGCGGCAACCATCGTGGCTTTAAAAACGCACTCTGGATTCGCGCCGCCAACTGGGCCGACCAGATCATTACGATTTCTGAATATTCAAAGCTTGAACTCGCGAAATGGACTGGCATCTCGCCCAACAAGATTAGCGTGATCCCACTTGGGGTCGATAAGCGTTGGTTTCGTGAAGTGCCCGCCGCTGAGTTTGCGCAAGTGCGCGCGCGGTACGCGTTGCCCGCGCGCTTCTTTATTTCTGTTGGCACGTTGCAGCCTCGCAAAAATATCGAAGGCGCGATTTTGGCGCATCGTTCAATGCCGCTAGCTGAACGTCAACGCGTACCACTCGTGATCGTTGGCCGTGCAGGCTGGAAGTGCGAAGCTGTTTTGAAAATGATTGATGAAGACACAAGCTCAGGAGCCGTGCGCTGGTTGCAGCATGTGCCAGAGGCAGATTTGTTGGCCGTTGTGAAATCAGCCAGCGCCTTGGTGTTTGCCTCGTTAGCAGAAGGCTTTGGCTTGCCGGTGCTTGAGGCGTTTGCGGCACAAGTGCCGGTGGTGACATCTAACACGACGTCTTTGCCTGAGGTAACAGGCGATGCGGCGCTAACGGTTAACCCACTAGATGTTGCAGCGTTAAACGCAGCGATGACGCGTGTGATTGGTGATGAAGCCTTAGCGAATGATCTGAAGCAGCGCGGGCTGCTGCGAGCCCAGTCGTTTAACTGGCAAGCGTGTGCGGCTGCGACAGTTGGTGTGTATCAAGAGGTTTTGGCGCGCTAGTGGGTGCCTTGTCATGCGACTCGACGAGTGCTTTCAATTTTAAAGTGTTATCAATCGCCTTGTCCGCCATTTCAAGATCAATCGATTGCCCTAGCTCGTAGTCGGCCTTTGTTCGCGCACGTTTTATTCGTCTTGCAAGCGCAGCGACCTCCCTTGAAATAAGATGCTTGGGGTCGGCTTGACTAATTGTTGGATTTTCAAGCTGTTGATACAGCCTTTCATGAACGCCTGCGCGACTACTAACCACAGTACCGGGTTGGCTCAGCGTCGCATGAAATTCTTTCGCCAAATGAAATGCCGCATAATAGGAACGTCCGATGGCGCAACGTCTTGCGACCTCGTTTGCCTTGGCTGTATTCAAAGCTTGAGAGAACTCAAGTAACTGCTTCGGCGTAATACTCATCTGCGCATTCCTGTAAAGCTAAAGTCAATGCACGCCGGTATTTTTTCGAAGTGCTCGATAACGCGGTGAATGAACTCAAAGCTCATGTCTGAAGCCTCACTCGGGGATACGGGCACCCTCCATTCTATGGAAACAAAGTGCTCATCGTATGTGCCGTCATAGATATATAGATCCTTTTCGAAATGCTCGCAGCACATTAAGCGGCGCTCACGCAAAATTTCGCCAGCATCGTCAAGCATTTGACCGACTATTTCATCGGTGACATTAGCTTCTTGAAAAATCTTTTTAATCCGTTTGGCGTCTTCAACATGTTTTGCTGACAGCTCGGCAATTTTCATACTCTGCGCCGCTGCATAAAAGTCGTTTAGTGGCGAAATCGCCATCGACCAAAAACCAAGGCTATCGATTCTCGTCAGCCAACCCAACTCTGGGCGAGCAGCCTTAGCAAACTCTTTTTGTGCTTCAGAAATGAAGCCCATATTGATCAAGGCCGCGCAATAGGATGCGGCCGTGCGCGGTGAGCGATCTAGTTTGGCGGCGCAAGAAAAGTTATGCCGCATCTCGGCTTCGTTACCGCAAAGGTGATGGATGCCACCCAGGGTAATAAAACGTTCAATCGCCTGATACGCATCACCCGTGATTTTTTGTGCTTCGCAAATTAAGCGACGTATCTCAAAACTGTTTGAATCAAGATACGGCCCGCCAGCTTTGAGGCGCGCGTTAACTTGAGAAAGAAGTTGTGAGCACTGGGTTTGGGGTTGAGTCGACATAGGGTGTGGATGCTGAACGCGAGTCACCATTGCGGCGGGGAGACGCAGTGAAACATATTCGGCTAAGTACTTCAATGGCGTACAGCGGCAGAACGCTATCTTTTACACTTTGTTACAAGGGTGCTTTGTAACAAGGACATTTTCGACTCACCTTTGTTATTCAAGATGTTCACTCTCTGAGTAAAATTCTGTTTTGCTTCTGATCTGCAAATCAAACTCTCAGGCACTTGTGAAATGAATACTTTAGATACCTCGTTGATGGCTCACCTCACCGTCGAATCTCTCAGCGTGACCGATACACATCTACATTCTCCCAGTTGCACTAACGAGCCTTTTTTTACGACTTCAACCACAACGCCTGATACAAGGCCAAACGGTGAAATTGTTAGCAGAGACCTCACACCTTTAGAAGATTTGATTTTGCATAGAGCCACACTCAGCGCTGGCAAATTGATTTATAAAGGCAGGCTCGTTCGCGAATGACTGAGGATGACGCCCACAAACTACTCAGTGCAAACTCAACCCTGAACGCTGGAAAATTCTACGGATCAAGCGAAGGTCTTGGTTTAGGCGCTGGACTCATTTACGAGAATATTCGCTGCCCTATTTTTGACACTGCTGATCGAGTTTTTTTGACGCTCGAGCTTCCTGTTTATGTACTCACGCATGAGTGTGATGTAGATCCCTCAAACCGTCGTGCATTTAGCGACCACCTGACTGTTTGTCCGTTAATACCTTTGCAACATTTTCTACGCGAGCACTCGGCTTGGTTTCATAGCGATACCGAATTGCGCTGTTTCTTAGCTGCGGTCGCTGAGAGGCGTGTAAACCGCTTGGCCTATCTGCCCCCAGGGCCTTCGAAACTGGCCAGTGGCGCGTTCTTGTATTTAAATAAGCTGGCAAGCACGCACGTTTGTGAATTTAACGCGGTTAAACCAGTAGCATCGGTGTCAGCTTTTGGTTTGGCGACGATTGATCAGATTTTTGCCAACCACTTTTTACGTCCCAAGAGTGATCGGCTGTCCTTTTCAATCTAGCACTTACGGCGCCGCCAACAACTCACCATAAGCCGCCATATATTTCTGCGCCATGGTCTCGGCCTTGAAGGTCTCTTGGTACCTGACTAGCGCCTGTTGCCCCCACACCTGTACTTGTTCTGGCTGCTGCCAAAACGTGTCTAAAGCATGCCCAAAGCTTTGCGCATCTGAGGGCGGCACGACCAAGCCTGTGACGCCATCTAGGTTGACGTAACTGGTGCCGGTGCCGATCTCGCAGGTGATCATCGGCGTGCCCTGCTGGGCGGCCTCGGCCAACACAATGCCAAAGGCTTCTGAGGGCATGTGTGACGGGAAAACAAATCCGTAGGCTGCCCGCATCAGGCTGCGTTTTTCGTCGTTGGTGACTTCGGGCACAAAATGCAGGTTGGTTAAACCTAGTTGCTTCGCTTGGGCAATTAAGGCGTCGTGCTGATCGCCACGCCCAACGATGACGGTGGGATAATCACGGCCTTTTAAGGCCTCGAGCAACACATGTAAACCTTTGTAATAGCGCAACGCCCCCAAAAACAAAAAGAACCTTGGGCCAAACTGTGTGCGCCAGGCTTGGACTTCGGAGTCGGTTTCGGCGTGCGCCTCAAAGTGCTGGATGCCGTAGGTGATCAGGCGAACCTTGTCTTTGTGCTTTTGCAACACAGGGCTTGATTGCATGATGCCGGGCGAGGCGGCGTAAATCTTGCTCATCTTGCCCAGATAAAAATCACGCAGCGGGGCGTAAAGCTTATTGAGCTGCACTTGGTTCACCACATCAGAGTGGTAGCTGATCAGGCTTGGCTTTTTAATGCCCGACAGCACGTAGCAAAGATCAGCATACGGCCACGGAAAATGCATATGCAGGACATCGGCCCAGGCGGTTTCTTTTTTAAAGTTTGCCAGCAAACTGACTGAAAACCCCGTCGAAGCCACATACAAATCACGCTTGTAGCGGACGATTTGATATCCTTCAGGTGAAATATCTGTGCGAGGCTTGCCGGGAGTAAGCACTAACACTTTATTTTCAACACCTAGCGGCGTCGTGTGGCTGGCGATGGTATGGACCACCTGCTCGATGCCACCATAGGTATCCGGAAAAAACGTCTTTAAGACGTGCAGCACCCGCATTTAGCGACGCCGTTTCTTTTGTAAAACCATCCACTTTGGCATTCTGAACAGCACCAGAGTGCGGTACAAAATCACGTAGCTGGTGGCAAACAAAATGGTGCAAATGATCAGCGGGATCTCGTGCTGCCAAAATAATACGGCTGGGATGATTGCCAGTGAAGACAACACCCACAGGTAGGGCGAGGTCATGGCGTTGCGTTCGGTGATGAGGTGAGCCTCGGTTGAACCAACTGCCCAGCGCACCAGGCGCTTATAAACCAGCATATGTAAATGCACGCCATCTGGGGCACCCGGCGATTTGCCGCGTACGAATTTTTTACGGTAGATTGAAAACAGGGTTTCAAAGACGGGATAAATGCACAGCAACAGCGGAAACCAGGCCGAGACCTGAGGATGGCGCGCCAGCATCACGACCGACAAGGTACCAATCATGAAGCCGATAAAGTACGCCCCGCCATCCCCTAAAAAGATCAGGCCGCGAGGATAGTTCCAGATCAAAAATCCACCAATCGCACCCAACATACCCACCGCGGCGACCAAAATCAGGCGATCACCGAGGTAAAAGGCCACGTAGCCTAAACCGGCCAAAATCATGCCGGATACCACTGCGGCCAAGCCGTTATAGCCGTCGATGATATTGATGGCATTGGCGGCGCCAGCGATGGTGAACGAGGTGAACACCAGCGAGACTGCCGCGATTTTTAACAGCGAATCAAGGCCGATCACGTCGATGCGGGTGACTGCAGCCCCAAACCACCAGTACACCAAGGCACCGCTGACGATCGCGAGCAACAACCTGACCAAGACACGGGCGTTTCTGAATAGGTCTTCACACAATCCACCCAAAAACACCGGCATGGCGCAGGCAAACAACACTAGCAAATCACGCAAAATCTCAGGGTCGCGCTCGTAAGCAATGGCGCAAACGGGGATCATGCCTAATAAGATCGAGATACCGCCTACGCGTGGGACAGGATTGGCGTGATACTTTTGCACCCCGGTCGTGTCAGAATCGACCCCAAAGCGAGGGCGCAAACGGGCGTGTCTCACTAGAAACAGTGAGATTACAAGCGACACCAAGAAAGCGCTTAAAACATAGGCCATGCAGGGCCAGACCTTTAACTTTTAGTTATTGGGGGGATTTTACCCTTTGCTCGGTTTCTTAATCCTCGGCACCTCTCCGGTGTAGTCGTTGGCAATGACATCGGGATCTTGGTCGTATTGAGTTTTTTTCTCGACCCACTCTAGGTAGACATCTTCGAGGCTTAGCGCTTTGATAATTCGAGCTAGTCGCTTTTTATTCAGTTGAGCAAACTCAAGGTCGTAGGGAGGGTGTTTAAGTCGGCTTCGCGGCGAACGCGCAAGATATAGCCAATCAGCGAAAGCCTTTTCGGGGGTCGCGCGCGGATAATCGAAACGGTTGTCGCGCCAGTCTTCGACTGGCAGAGCATCTGGTTCGTGAATGCGCCTAGGCAAGGTGTGAAAGCGAAACGAACCGAGTTCAGTTTTGACTGACGCAACATTGATGAGTTTGATACCCGGAGCCATCGGCACCGTACAGGTGACAACGTCGCCAAAGTTATTAAGCAGCCAATCTTGCTCAAGCACCCATGACAGGCTAGGCACGGCATTACGCCGAATATAGGTTGCAGCCGCTGCCGCGTGAACTCGCCGGTTTCCCATCGGATTCAAAAAGACACCCCGACGCACACGTAGCAGCTTGCCCGACTCGACCGCCTCGTCGACCCAGCGATTGAAACTTGGTTTTGAGGGTGGACTTGGATCGAGCATGGCTTGACCCACTAGTTGTGTGGTTGTCCAGACATCAACATTGCGGGTCAGTAGCGCGTTATCGAGAGTTAGCTTCCAGCGGGCTGTCATTTCTTAGCTGAGCCCTCTGCCAAAACCGGCGCTCATTTGGTCACTATAAAGCTCAGTGATATCTGCTGTTAGTATCATTAGTTGATATTAACAGTAGATATCCTTGTAAAAAAACCACCTGCACTGCCCTATGAACGACCAAGCTAAACATCAATCGCGCTAACGGCCCCCGATCTTGCCCTGAGTTCGAATTTTTGGATTTTGCCGGTTGAGGTTTTGGGCAGTTCACCGAACTCGATCGCGCCGGGGACTTTGAAGCCGGCGAGGTGTTGTTTGCAGTGTTTGATCAACTCTTCGGCTGAGGTTTGCGCGCCGGGCTTGAGTTCGATAAACGCGCAGGGGGTTTCACCCCACTTGGGGTGGGGTTTGGCCACCACTGCGACGGCCATGATGGCGGGGTGTTTGTATAAGACGTCTTCGATTTCGATGCTCGAGATGTTTTCACCGCCCGAAATGATCACGTCTTTGCTACGGTCTTTGATCTTGATGTAGCCGTCGGGGTAGCGCACGCCTAAGTCACCGGTGTGAAACCAGCCACCGGCAAACGCAGCCTCGGTGGCTTTGGGATTGCCGAGGTAGCCTTTCATGCAAATGTTGCCGCGTAAAACGATTTCGCCGATGGTTTGGCCATCGCGTGGCACGGGTTCGTTGGTTTCGGGGTTGACGACATCGGCCCCGCCTTGCAGGTGATAGCGCACGCCCTGGCGCGCGTGATACACGGCGCGTTCGGCGGCGGGTAGGTCGTCCCATTCTTGCTGCGGGGCGCACACGGTGCAGGGGCCGTAGACTTCAGTCAGGCCGTAGACGTGGGTCAGGGTGATGCCGAGTGCATCCATTGCCTCGATAAGGGTGGCCGAGGGGGCGGCGCCTGCGACCATGCCTTTGACACGGCTGCCGTTGAGCTTGCTCATACCGTCTTGTTTGAGTGCCTCGGGGGCATTGACCAACATGCTATGCACGATGGGGGCGCCGCAATAATGTGTGACGCGATGATCGCGGATCGCGCCAAACACGCCTTCGGGCGTGACGCGACGCAAGCAGACGTTGACACCCGCGCGCGCAGCAATCGCCCACGGAAAGCACCAGCCGTTGCAATGAAACATCGGCAAGGTCCACAGATACACAGGGTGCGAGGGCAGATCCCATTCGAGGATGTTGCTCACGGCGTTCATGTAAGCGCCGCGATGGTGATAGACCACGCCCTTGGGCTCGCCGGTGGTGCCTGAGGTGTAATTCAGCGCGATGGCGTCCCACTCGTCGCCTTGAAACGTAATTGGATCATTCTGGTCAAGAGTGTTTGCAGCGCTTAAAGACGACGTAGCGACTGAGGCCTGTTGGGTCGCTGACGCAGCAGTTGATGCGCTGGTTTGCTGAATGCTGGATTTACCTGCCAGCAACGCCTCGTATTCATACATACCAATGCGCTCACCGGCACCGTCATACTCGCTGTCATCGACGTCAATCACAATCGGCTTGACGTTGGCATTTAAGATCGCCTCTTTCATGACCTTGCTGAATTCGCGATCCACAATCACAACCTTAGCTTGGCCGTGATTCAACATATAGGTCAGGCTTGCGGCGTCTAAGCGGGTGTTAAGCGCGTTAAGTACCGCCCCCAACACTGGCACACCAAAATGGCATTCAAGCATCTCGGGGGTGTTGGGCAACATCGCGGTGATGGTGTCACCCTTTTGTATGCCTAACGCGCGCAGGGCGTGGGCGAGTTGTTGTGCGCGCTGATAGGTCTGTAACCAAGTGCGGCGGATCTTGCCATGTACAACTGCCAAACGCTCTGGGTAGACTTCAGCGGCACGCAATAAAAAGTCTACCGGGGTTAAAGCGGCGTAATTGGCGGCTGTTTTTGGAAGATTTTGTTCGTAGATGTTCATGATTGATTCTTGATCAAAATTCAGTGCTACCAGATTGAACAACAACCAGCTTGCGCCAGCCTTGCAAAAGCCTGCCTTAAGCAGTCTTTTGCATCGCTTCATAGTCCTCATACACCCTAAACGCAATCTCATGCTCGCTACACAAGCGTTTTTCAAAGCTGCGAATGTCCTCCGTAATACCAACGCCCCTAAACCCACCACGTAACGCCTGAGCATCGACATCTTTGTACGCAATGCGCCACGCTTCAGGTAAAGCCTGCGCCTGAGGTAAAGATAACCATAGCCTCAGCAAATGACGGCGGCGCTCGGGCTCGGGGTAGTCTTCATATTCAGTGCGCGCATGCAGGGTGACGTGGTTATTTACAAACTGAATGTCGCCTGGCTCAAGCTCCATATGAAAACAAATGTCGGGCCGCGCCAGCAAGGCATCAAACATATCTAGCGCCTCGCTTTGCTTCGCGGTTAAACGCGGTACGTCTTCAAACGTAAGTTGCGCGCCGACGATGTGATTGCGAATATGCCGGCAGGCAAAGCGGCCGTTTTTTTCGCCCACAATCGACGCCAAATAATATGGGGGCTCTTCGGAGGCGTGCTCACCCTGGCGACTGAAATAAAACGGCTCGGTTAACACCGCCGCCAAATCAGGGCGTTGCTTTTTTAGCTCGGTGTACGCGGTGAGGGAGCTCGACAGCAAACTCGTGCCGCCGCTTTTGGCTGTTTGCAAACACATCAAGCCAACGATGTCGCTACCGTCTGCATGAAAATCTAATTTTGAATTAGTGTTGTAGCCGCGTCCTGTACCGCCACGGTAGGTGCCGCCAGTGTTGGTCACGTCAGATACGTACTGGCTTTGTTTACCTTGTGGCCTTGGAACGCCACAACATAAACCTAAGCACCAAAACAAGGTGCGCAAGTCGGCTTTGCTCCAGTTGGCAACCGGAAACCCACGCACCAAGCACAAGCCGTAACGAGTTTGCGTTGCCTGCATCACTTCAATGAGCAGCGCACGGGTGCGCTCGGTCAATTCAAAATCAGCCGCACATAATTCAAATTCTGCTTTGCCTAAAGCAAGCACCTGACGCAAACTAGCTTCAAGATCAGTGATTTCGTGCGCAGTGAGCGGGCGGATCCAAGAGGAGTCTTGCTCAAGCTCTGCGCGCACCCAACCCGTCGGGGCCGGTAGTTCGTTCGACAACTTTACAACTGACATCTTTACTCCTACGACTGCGTCTATGTATATTTGATTCTTACTGAGACTGCTGGGTGCAGACCTGCTGCGACGTCACACACCCCACTCACTCAATCACCCTGCAAATTAATCTTCTTAGCCAAGTCCTGTAAAAACGCGGCTTCTTTTTTGATACGCTCGTTAAACTCATCAACAGGCTGCGCGACTGGCCAAGCCGCTTGATCCGCCAACGCCGCTTTCATATCAGGCGACATCGCCACTTGATGCACGGCTTTTTGCATCGCATTCAAAATGTGCTTGGGCGTTTTTGATGGCGCGTACATTGCATAGCTTTGCGTAATATCAAAATCTTTGACGCCCGCCTCTTGCATGGTGGGCACGTTGGGTACGGCAGCCGAGCGTTGCGAGCTGGTGACCGCCAGTGGGGTCAAACGGCCACTATCCAAAAAATTGCGTGCAGTCAAAATGCTTGTGATACCAACTGTTGTCACGCCTGACACGACATCGGTCATTAAAGGCGCGCCACCTTTGTAAGACAC
>CAMCZQ010000099.1 GCA_945887835.1 Bordetella parapertussis
CATGCAAGGTTTCGCCGTTGGCCATCCCTTCAATGGTTTGAATAGTTTTACCCTGCGCCTCAACACCCAAGACCAAGCAGGAGCACACTAACCGGCCATCAAGGGTCACACTACAGGCACCACAATCGCCCGTACCGCAACCTTCTTTCGTGCCGGTCATGTTTAACTCATCGCGCAAGACATCGAGCAAAGAGACGTTCGGCTGACACAAAAACTCAACCGGATCACCATTGATAACTGTTGTAACGTGATGCTTTGACATTTAGTTGTTCCCCTTCGCTCTGCTGAGCGCTTTTTCTGCTGCGCGCCTGGCGAGCACACCTGAGACTTTGGTTCGAAATACTTTGGTTCCGCGCTTGTCGTCAATTGGACGTGCTGCGGCGCTTGCTGCAGCGGCCAATTTAGCCAAGGCGGCCGCGTCGACTGTCGTACCAATCAATGCGGCAGCAGCTTCAGGCACTAGCAAAGCACGATCCGCCACCGCACCGAGGCTGACACGGGCGTGTGTGCACACACCTTTGTCATCGAGCGTCAGACTCAAGCCAACACCCACCACCGCGATATCCATTTCGGTACGGGGGGTGAAGCGCAAATAGGCATCGCCTGAATGTGGCGCGCGCTTTGGAAAAAAGAACGAAACAATGAGCTCGCCCTTCGTTAACGACGTTTTGCCCGGACCGACCGGCACAAGCTCAACAGGCACCTCACGACGACCGTTTGGGCCGACGATACTGGCCACAGCGCCCGCGGCAATCAGGGCAGGAACCGTATCAGCGCCAGGCGAGGCGTTACAGAGGTTGCCGCCCAAGGTTGCACGGCCACGCACCTGAATTGACCCGACCAGATTTGCACCATCGATCACGCCAGGCCACATTGTGGCGAAGGCGGTGTTCTCGAGCAATTGCATACAGGAGACCGCAGCACCAACACGATACCCGCCGTTTTCAACGGCGATCACATTCATTTCGGCGATACTTTTTACATCAAGTACCAATTCAGGCTTGATATTGCCCGACCGCATATGAACCATCAAGTCGGTACCGCCTGACAAAACTTTTGACAGCCCTTGTGTGGCAGCGATTAGCGCTGACGCAGCCTCGGCTGTTTTGGGTGTTTCAAAACGCATTTCCATCATCTCGCATCCCCGTTCATTTTCTGTGAACCTTGTTTGTACATTAGGTAACTAATTCTATTCTATTCTATATGTCGAACAACGTTTCGTGTAGACACTGAGGGCTTTGGGACGATTAAAAACGGCCCTATTTGCAGAATTCTATGTCGACTTGTTTCTATCAACCGGGCTTGCGCCGCAGCGCATTTTTAAGCGGCTTGGCACGTCGTTCAAGCTCACGCATCAAGTTTGGCTTGGCACGCAGGCTCAAAAAAACGGCCCAAGATGTAGCACCTTAGGCCATTTTCAATGGTCAAGCGAGGCGTTAGCCTTCGACCTTGATGTTGTTTTTCTTGATGACATCGGCAAATAACGCACTGGTGTCGCTTAAATATTTTGCGAACTCAGCACCTTGTTTGAAATCGATTTCAACAGCGATACGGTTAAATAATTCAAGCGTGTCAGGGGCTTGCATGATCTCTTGAACCGCTTTAGCCAAGCGGTCGGCTATATCTTTAGGCAGGCCAGCAGGTGCGACCAAACCCACCCAAGCACCTAAATTGAACCCTGGAATACCTGCTGCCGTGGCCAGAGGAGGCATACCGGGCGTCAGCGCACTACCTTTGAGCAAAGACACCCCCAGTCCTTTTAACCGACCATCTCGCACGAAAGGCATTGTCGCCGCTGCTGTTTCGATGCAATAGCTCACACGGCCTGCAATTACGTCGGTCAGTGCCGGAGAAGACCCTTTGTAGGGTACGTGTACGGCCTTCAGGCCAGCGCCTGCGTTGAACGCTTCAGCAATCAGGTGCGCAGTGGCACCGGTGCCGGACGAGGCAAAGGTGTATTTGCCGGGGTTCGCCTTAACAAGTGCCACCAAAGCCGCAGCATCTTTCGCCGGGAAATCGGGTGCGGTCACCAAGACATACGGCGACAAACCCGCCATCGCGATAAAAGTCAGGTCTTTGCTCACGTTGTAAGGCGTTGGCTGCACCAAGGGAGCTACCGTGAGCGGCCCGCTTGACGCGGCAAGCAAGGTGTACCCATCAGGCGCTGCCTTGGCAACCATATCGGTGCCGATCATGCCGCCGGCGCCAGCCTTGTTTTCAGGTGTCACACTTTGACCAAGAACGCGGGTCAAGCCCATGGCAAGCGCACGACCCACGAGATCAGTCGCCTGACCGGGAGGCCACGGAATCACGATTTTGAGTGCCTTTGACGGATACGCCGCTTGCGCTTGCGCAAACAGGGGCAAGCCTAGTCCTGCGCCGGCAAGCGTTGCCCCGGCCGCAGCTAAGAGCGCGCGACGCCCATTGTTTGGTTGCTTGGCCAGAGCGGCCATCTGATTTGCTTTCACTTTCATTGCATTCCCTCAAAGCAGTGTCGATTAAAAAACAGATTGTAAATACCTTTACTATTATCCCAAGCACCGCACGGGTGCGTGTCACGGTCAGTCACTGCCTTGCACGCCAATCCTTCTGCACCCACGCAACATCCTAAAATTTTGTACAGCCTTGTTACCTCATCCAAGAACCATGAATCAAACTGCACTACCACCCGTTGCCTGGTCTGAAGCTCTCAATAGCCTTACCCAACGCTTTAGCAAACGTATTGCGGCGATCGACGGGCAAGGCCATTCTCTGACCTACGAACAGCTCAACCGCTACGCCCACGCCCTCGCTAGCCAATTAAAACAAAACGGACTCGTGCCCAGCCAAGCTATTGCGTCACTGTTACCCAATTCAATCGAGGCAGTTTGGACATCTTATGGGATTCGTCTTGCAGGCGCTACCGAAATCCCACTCAGTTGGGGGTATACCCTAGATGAAATTCAATGGTGCGCCCAGCTGGCTCAATTTAAAACTATTCTGACTCTTGAAAAACGAACGCCCGAGCTGTCAGGCGCGGGATTCAACACACTATTAGCAGAAAGTATCACTGCCGAGCCTTCGCTGCCGAACACTGCAATACAACCGCTTGCCCCGGTTGCGTTTAATCAGTCAGCACGCATTCTTTTTACCTCGGGTACAACAGGCAAACCGAAAGGCGTTGTGTACACCAACGGCGCGCGTTGGCTGGGCGAGCAATTGCTCAAAGCCACACTCCCCTTCGTGCCCGAGCCCGGTGTCACAATCTTACTCATGACGCCCTTTGTGCACGGCGCTTCATTGCTGGCCTTTGCTTGGTTGGATCATGGCGCGACGATCATCCTGCATGACGGTGTCAATATCGAAAAAATCGCCCCTCTGCTTGACAATGATTCGCTCGATGCAATATTTGCCCCGCCAACGGTTCTCGCCAAAATCACTTCAGCGCTCGCAGGCAAACGCTACGATCACGTGCGGTGCATCTTTACAGGCACTCAACCGCTGACCCCAGCACTCTACCAGCGGGCGCATGCCATGTTTGGCCCTAAAGTGCGCATCACGTTTGGCAAATCTGAGTGCGTCAACCCAATCACGGTTTTAGGCCCACAAGACACCCATCATTATTTTTCACAAGCTGAGGTCCCAGCGGGTGCCTGTGTGGGTTGGCCCGCGCCGGGTGTCGAAATCAAAATCGAGGCACCCGATGCGCTGACTGTACAAAATGAAGAGCGTAGTGATGGTGAGGTGTTATTGCGTTCGCCACACATGTCTTCGGGCCTGATCGATAGCAAGGGCTTTAGACCTCACGAACCTGAAGGCTGGCATCATACCGGCGATTTAGGCTATATCGATCAGGCTGGTCGGGTGGTTTTGACGGGGCGTATCGCTGACGTCATCAAAACAGGCGGCTATCGCGTCAATCCCGACGAGATTGAAGTTCAACTGGCCGCTAACACCTTATGCGCGCAGATCTGTGTGACATCCCTTGTGTCAGATTATTGGGGCGAGATCATTATTGCGGTAGCCGAAGGCACGCGAGACCAGTGGCAACAACAATGCGAAGACTTGCTTCAAGGCATGTCGCGCCACAAACGTCCAAGGTTATATGTTTCGGTTCAGGCGTTGCCGCGCAACCCGCAGGGCAAGATCAGTCGCAAAGCGGTTAGCAAGATGGTCCTTGTTAACCACAAACTGCTCGATGGCTCACACCCGCAGCTCGAACCGCTTAGCGTTTAATCTTTGTTTAACATCCCCAATCTTTCAATCGTTTTACGCTCAGCCACAAAGGTTTCTTTCGCATACTTGGTGTACTGCGCAGTATTCATTTCAATGATTGGCTGATCGAACTGCGCAAAAATCGCGATGACCGCTGGGTCTTTTAGCGTTTTTTGAAAGGCGTCATGCAAGATTTTTACAACGGCCGGATCCATATTTTTTGGGCCGCACACGCCAAAAGGGGAGTCAGAGACGGTTTCGTAACCAAGCTCATTCAGGGTCGCAACGCTTGACCACCGCTTTGTACGCTGGCTGCCATAAGTGGCTAACAAGCGCAGCTTACCTGCGTCAACGAGTTGCCCCCAACTTGTCGAGTCACTCATCGCCATGGTGTGTCCGCCAAGCACTGCCTGCAGATTTTGCGCACCACCCTTGAACGGAATGTGCGAAAGCTGAATGCCCGCTTTTTGCGCAAACTCTTCAATCGCCAAGTGTGGGCTTGACCCCGCACCAGGCGTGCCGTACGTGAACTTGTTTGGATTTTCCTTCGCCCAAGCCACCAATTCTTTAATTGACTTAATCGGCGAATCAATTGGCACGACCAGACCAAAGGTATAGCCGGTCAGACAGATAATCCACGTAAAGTCAGTCAATGTGTCGAAGGTGGTTTTTTGCATGTGTGGAATACGAAAAACCGAAATTGGTAACTGAGCAAGCGTATAACCATCAGGTTTTGCATTCACAAGCTCAGCCCCACCTAATACCCCTGCGGCTCCGGGCTTGTTTTCAATAATGACACTCGTGTTCAGTATTTTGCCTGCGCTTTCGGCGAGCACGCGCATCACAACATCGGTCGCTCCGCCAGCCGGCCACGGACAGATGTATTTAATGGTTCGGGTCGGAAACGTCGCTGAGTGGGCCAAGCCAGGAACCAGCGCGCTGGCGGCCAACGCAGTCGTTGAGAGTAGAAAATCGCGGCGAACTGTCATCGTGAACCCTTTCAGTGTGAACAGAAGTGACCCATGGTAAAGCCAGAATCGAGCCCCCGCAATACGAAGCGGTGGATACAAGGGTTATACCCAATACGCGCAGGGCGTCCCAACCCTTATTTCACGGTTATCCTTTCACACATTGAAATTAGAAAGTTGGAGATGATCTTGAAAAATTTGACACACGCTCTTGCTGCGATGGCGCTCGTCTTTGCTTCAGGTGCGGGCTTCGCGCAAGACTACCCCACCAAATCCATCAAATGGATTGTTCCCTACACCCCCGGGGGCTACACCGACAACGTCACTCGCTTGGTGACAACTCGTATGGCGACAATCCTGGGGCAGTCGATCATCATCGAGAACAAGCCTGGCGCCAATTCGATTATCGGTGTCGATCAGGCTGCGAAAGCCGCGCCCGATGGTTACACCATGCTTACGACGATCACCGCGCACGCCGCCAACGTCACGCTGTACGAAGGCAAGTTACCGTTTGACCCTTACACGTCATTGATACCGATCTCTTTGGTGGCGATTACACCCTTGGTGCTGTCAGTTAACAAGGATTTGCCCGTTAACTCAATGGGCGAGTTAATTGCCTACGCCAAAGCCAATCCCGGCAAACTCTCGTTTGGCTCCTCGGGCGTAGGCGCGGCGGCTCACCTGACATCTGAACTGCTGAAGTACACCGCCGGTATCGATATGGTGCACGTCCCCTACAAAGGCACAGCCCCAGCGATGACTGACTTGATGTCTAACAGCATTCAGGTGTTAATCGATGCGCCGAGCGGCGTCGGCGCAAATATTCGTGCCGGTAAAATCAAAGCTCTGGCGTTTTTCTCTGACAAGCGCCTGCCAAGCTACCCCGACGTACCCACGATTGTTGAGTCGGGCGGTCCTAAAATTGAGTCCTCGAGTTGGGTGATGTTTTTTGCACCAGCCGGCACCTCTATGGCGATCGTTAATAAGCTGTCGCTAGCGGTCAAAGAATCGCTGAAATCCGAAGAGCTGATCAAACGCTTCGCGGATCAAGGAATTATCACGGTTGGCAATACGCCTGCCGAAGCAGACGTATTTCTGAAGGCTGAAATCGCCAAATGGGGCAAGCTGATTAAAACAGTGGGAGTGAAAGCTGAATAATTCAGCTACTACAACAAGCCTTCCGACTGAAGCAGCGCTCGTGCAGCTTGCACTTCATGCGACGCCGCACGATACAAGGGGGGGCGCACCGCCCCACCTACCATTCCAAACATCTCAGTAATCGCCTTGGTCAAGGCGACGTTATGCTGACCTTTGGCTAAGAACTTGCTATGCAATTGATTAGCGATGCGCACAATATGTTGCAGCGGCTGCCGAGCAGCCTCATAGTCGCCGGCCTCAATGGCCGCCATAAACTCAGCGCAATAGGGTTTAGCCTTCGACTGCATGTACAGCGGACGAGACGAGCCAAATAAAAACTTCGGCATAATCGCGGGACCAAAGGCAGCCAGGCCGTAAAGATGATATTCCTCGAGTGGACAACTAATCGGCAGCAGATGTCCGGCAGCGGCAAGCATGGCCGAATACTTATCTAAGCTTAAAGCCGCCTCTTTAACCAAACAAATGGTGTCAATGCCAGCCAAGCGCACCATCTCTGCTGGCGTGATGTAGTAGCCAAGCTCAGAAAGAGTTGAGCTATATACACAGATGCCGATATCCACTGCGTTAGCCAAGTTCTGATAGTAATCAAACACGCCATCGGCAGAGCGCGGGCCATAATAAGGCGGCCAACACATCACTAAGTCAGCACCTGATGCCTGAGCATGTCGGGCTAACTCGATCGAGTCTTTATAAGACGTATGTGAAACGCCCGCAATAATAGGAACACGACCCGCGTTCGCCTCGATCATCGCATCCGTCACACGCTTACGCTCGTCCATTGTGAGGGTCCAAAACTCTTGATAGACCGAGCCCAAATACAAACCTCGTGCACCGGGCAAGCCAATCAAATGATCAACATTGTGTCGTAGCCCAGAATAATCAATTTCTAGATCATTTTTAAAGGGAGTCGTGGTTGTCACAACATACCCGCTCAAGGTGTTGCGCGTCCATTGTTTTGCAGCGGCTCTTTTGTAGTGCATATCAAATCCCTAACGCGTTCGCCAAAAGATTACCCAAGTGAAGCTTCATTGAGCTAATCAATTTTAATGTTGCTATCGGTCACGACGCGATGCCACATCAGTCGCTCAGCTTTGATGACTTGCCCAAAAAATGCGGCGTCTTTACCTAAGGGCTCAAGACCACGTTTCAAAAAGTCTTTTTTAACCTCCGAATCATTCACAATTGCCGTGAACTCTTTTGATAATCGATTCACAATTGCGTCAGGAGTACCAGACGGTGCTAAAACACCATACCATCCCTCGACCACAAAATTACTCAGGCCACTTTCGGCTACTGTCGGCAAGTCTGGAGCCGCGGGTGAGCGTACTTTGCTACTGATGGCCAAGGCTCGAATCTTGCCAGCCTCGACCTGTGGCATCACCAAGGTCATCGAATCAAACACGACAGCCAAACGTCCACCGATCAAATCGGTCATGGCAGGCGCAGCGCCTTTATATGGGACGTGCACCATTTGAATGTCTGCCTGCCGCATCAACAATTCCATCGCTAAATGTGCAGTCGAGGCATTGCCAGCAGAGCCATAACTTAGGCCGCCAGTTTTTTGTTTTGCCAACGCGATAAATTCAGCAAGTGTTTTGGCAGGCACCTGCGCATTGACTGCCAACAGCAACGGATAACTTGTCAATAAACTCACAGGAGCCAGATCACGGACCGGATCGTAGGTCAGATTTTTATACAACGATGGATTCACCACGATGGGGCCTGGAAAAGCTAGCAACAAGGTGTAGCCATCGGGTGCCGCCCGCACCACGGCTTCAACACCAATGTTGCCTCCCGCCCCTGGTTTGTTATCAACCACCACCGGCACACCCAAGCGCTCTTGCAATTTCTGGGCCATTTGGCGCGCGACGATATCAGTCATGCCACTCGCGGCGATCGGCGCGACCAAACGAATTGATTTCGAGGGAAAGTCTTGGGCGCTCACCTGACCGTAAGCGAAAGCGCCGATCAGACTACCCACAACGATCATTAACATTTTGTTTCTGAGATCACGCAGCATTTATTTATCTCCGAGCGTCTAGGACATTTGCGCCGTTTACAGCAATGTCTATTTATCGTTTTTGGTGACACTTAGTAGTATCATTTCTTCTAATTTACAACAAAGCGAAGCACCATAGTCGGTTTAAGAAAATTTAGGCCAATTCCCCGAGTGACTTTCAGCAAATGAGACCAATTATGCAAACCAACGCAAGCTTAACGCCGCCGCAGGGCAGCTACCCGTCAGGGGTTGCCGTCGTGATTGGCGGAAGCGGCGGGATCGGCAAAGGCATTTGCCTTGCACTCGCAGCGAAAGGTGCTCAGGTGGCGCTAAGCTATCGCTCAAGTGCTCAAGCCGCGCAACAAACCGTAGAGGAGATTGAGCAACTTGGCCAAACAGCCGAAGCGTTTGCGCTCGAGCTCTCTTCGTTCGAACAGGTTCAAGCTGCGTTAACAGATATTAAAAACCGTTACCACTGCATTCACACTCTGGTCTTTGCTGCGGGTGCTGACATCACCATGACCTTCGTCGGCAATATCGATCACGCCGAGTGGCATCGCACCATTAATAATGAACTCAATGGATTTTTTCACGTGATCAAGGTCGTCTTGCCAATGATGCGGCAAACCGGTGGCGGCTCAATCGTCGCCATTACAACGGCCGGACTCGATCGTCATCCGCCCTTAGATATCTTATCGACCGCACCTAAGGCGGGAATCGAAGCTTTGGTCAGGGGCATCGCCCGAGAAGAGGGACGCTACAACATTCGCGCAAACTGCGTTGCGCCGGGGGTTGTCGATGGCGGATTATTTGATCGTTTGAAACCGCAAGTCAAACCAGAATTTATTGAAGCAATGAAGCGCAACACGGCCCTGAAACGCTTTGGAACCATCGAAGAAATCGCCGGGGTCGCCGCATTTTTGACAACCCCTGCTGCCGCTTATGTCACCGGCCAGCACCTGTGCGTGGATGGTGGCTACTCAGTATGAACGAGCCATTGCTGTCCGAGGTCGATGGACTCACGCTTGGCCAGGCACTCAGACGATCAGGTGCGCGATGGCCCGATCAAGATTTTTTTAAAACAGCGGACGTCTCAGTTAGTTTTTTACAATTTGATCAGCGGGTTGATCAATTTGCTCGAGCACTATTAGCGCTTGGACTCAAACGACAGGATCACGTCGCAGTGTGGCTTGGTAACTCGCTTGAATGGGCGCTCACTTTTTGTGCCTGCGCACGAATCGGCGCCGTGTTAGTGCCAATCAATACTCGTTACACTGCCTCAGAGGCTGGCTATATTTTGGCGCAATCCGATGCCAAGGCCTTGGTCATGACCTCGGTGCTTTACGGGCTAAATTATCTAGAGATGCTCGAACAGATCGCACCCAGCCTCGCAGAGGCTCAGCACGATCTGCTCGAATTAAAAGAGCTACCCGCACTCAAGCGCGTCATCCTGAGCGAGCCTGAACACGCAACGATGCAGGCGATCTCAGTCAGCCCCCTACCTGTATACGCTGTCAATCTTGAAGCGCTCATGCAGCAAGCGCAAGCTCACGAACAGCTTCAAGCCGCCGAGCGAACTGTCAGCGTTGAAGATGTTTTATTGATCTGCTACACCTCGGGCACGACAGGAAAACCTAAAGGTGTGATGCACAACCACCGCGTGCTCAAACAAGCCACTCGCGTAGGCTTAGCGCTTGACCTCAAACCTGGCGGCCGGATTCTTGGACATATGCCGCTGTACCACGTAGCCGGTTTATATATGGGTTTTGTCCCGGCGCTCACGCTTGGCGCTTGCTTTGTCAATATGCCGCAATGGGAGACCACCCGCGCACTCGATTTGCTCGAACAAGAGCGGATCACCGCCTTCGGTGGGATCCCCACGCATTTTGTCGATTTGGTCAACCACCCCTCTGTCACGCAGCGAGATCTATCGAGCGTCGAAAACGCCTGGATTGGTGGCTCGCCTGTCATGCAAGCAACGTTTGAGAAATTTAAAACGGTGCTCGGTCTTAAACAACTCATGTCTACCTACGGCATGACTGAAAATACCATTTCAACAAGTTTTAATCGCCTGGCAGATCCTATCGAAGTGTGCTGCCAAAATCGTGCGCCGATTCTGGGCCCAAGCGAAGTCAAAATCATCGACCCTGCGACGCAAAATGAACAGCCTCGCGGTTCAGTTGGTGAGATTTGGTGCCGTGGTGAAACCGTCATGCTGGGGTATTACAAAAACCCAGAAGCAACCCGCGCAACCATCACCGATGATGGTTGGCTTAAAACCGGAGACCTTGGACGCTTTGACACCGAGGGATTTTTATCTGTAACCGGGCGCTTGAAAGACATGTATAAAACAGGCGGCACAAATGTCTACCCAGCAGAAGTTGAACAGTTTCTTGTGCAACACCCTGCGATTGCAATCGTCGCAATCTTGGGCGTACCTGACACACGGTTAGATGAAGTGGGGTTCGCCTTTGTTCAGACACACCCCGGCATGCAAATGACCCATGCTGAGTTACGTGCGTTTTGCAAAGGCAAGTTAGCCGATTACAAAGTCCCGCGTTATTTAAAGTTACTCGCAGCGATTCCGCGCACCACGACCGGAAAAATTCAACGCTCAGCGCTTCTGGAACTCGCCGGCGCTGAACTCAATCGAACGAATCACTCGATACCGGGATAGGCATCTGCCCCGTAGACTCGTCGTACCTCTTTAAGCAACTCGCCGCGCGGTGGGGCGTAAGTCATGCGCTTACTAATGAAGTTGCCAGTCAGGCGTTGAATTTTGACGGCGGTTTCGCCCATCTTGGTCAAGGCCACGGTGCCATTCAAAATCGGCACACCATCCACATCGTGAATATTGGCATGGGCCAGCATTGCCATTACCACGCCACCGGCGGCGATAATCACCTCGGCACCTTTGTCGATGCCACGCCGCGCAGCTTGACGAAACTCTTCAAAAATTGCCTCACGCGCCACGGCATGTTCTGGCGCCTCTGAAAACCCCGGGGCCAGATCAGGCAGATTGTGAACCTTCATCGCCTCAAGAGAAGCCATTCTCGGATAAAACCCGTAGCGGTGAACGTTTTCTAAGACACGCGGCGTAAATTTTGGATTGACCGTCACGAGCGTATAAAGCGTGCCCATCATGCACGCAATACTCAACGTCGATTCGCATAGCCCCAACACCGGGATTGTCAATAGTTCGCGCAACTCTCTAATTCCGGGATCGGTGATATTGCCCAGTAAGAAACCGTCATAGCCTTCTTTTTGCGCTCTCAGGCCATTGGCAATCACCTCGGCGACGTCAACGTATTCGGGATAGCGGTACTGGTCTGCCACCCCGCCGCCCCGTTTGAGCCCATGCGCCTCTATTTGCGTGTCAGGATCGGCGGCATGAACGATCTGTTTATTGAGCGCTGCGCCGTAGTTGCCGAACGCATCAAAACGCGAAAAACTCTGATACCAAAGTCGCATGTCAACACTCACATTGAATGAAGCTAGCCGGGCTGTCTCGGCGTGCCGGGCAATCCGGGTATAGTAGCTAACCAAGGCATGGCAGAGTCGCACCAAATTTGCTTTTTTGGACTCAGCTGACCGCGTTGCGCCAGGGCGCCGATGCGCAGACCAAAAATCTTTTGATCAACTTCGGTGGTGGCATAGATGGATGTGCCGCAATTCGAGCAGAAAGCCTGCAA
>CAMCZQ010000100.1 GCA_945887835.1 Bordetella parapertussis
GCGAGACAGCATTGCCACCCGCACCACCGACACCCACCACTTTAATCACAGTGGATTTTTTGGCGTTATCTAACATTTCGAACATCATAATTGACTCCCTCAAGTCGTAACTACAAACGTTTCTAAACTTCCCCAACTGCAGTTTTAGAAATCGTTTCAAACATGATGCCGACTATGTCCGCACCGAGTTTGAAACGCCTCTCTGACAGACCGGCAGAGCAAAACACCCTGCCGCTCTGTTTGGCGTCGGATGACGCCAATTCATTTCAATGCATAAACCACTCTTTCATTCTGAACAAAACGGCCTTGAAACTTCCGGACTGCTGCGTTGCCTTACGCCCTCGCAAGCGTTGCATCCGTGCCTCGCTTAACAGACCCATCACGGTTGAAAAGCGTGGGTTACGCATCACGTCGGCAAGACTGCCCTGATAATCCGGTACCGCCACACGCACGGGCTTTAGAAAGATATCTTCGGCTAGCTCAACGATCCCGGGCAACAACGCCGTACCGCCCGTCAAGACGACCCCCGAGGACAATAAGTCTTCATAGCCCGACTCGCGCACCACGCCCTGAACCAAATCAAATAACTCGGCCACGCGCGGTTCAATGATCGCGCCAAGCGTCTGTCGCTTCACTAAGCGTGGTCCACGATCACCGAGGCCAGGCACTTCAACCGTATCGTCAGGACTAGCCAACACTTCTTTGGCAACGCCGTAGCGCAATTTAATTTCTTCAGCGTCTGGAGTGGGCGTGCGTAGACCCTGGGCAATATCATTGGTAATCTGATCGCCCGCAATCGGCAAGACCGCGGTGTGACGAATCGCACCACCGGTGTAAATTGCAACGTCGGTGGTACCCCCGCCGATGTCAATTAAAACGACACCAAGATCTTTTTCATCGGGGGTCAGGCAGGTTTGACTTGAGGCCAGGGGCTGCAGGATCAAGTCCTGCACCTCAAGCCCGCAGCGTCGCACGCATTTCACGATGTTTTGCGCCGCACTGACCGAACCGGTAACGATATGCACCTTGACCTCAAGCCTCAGGCCACTCATGCCAATGGGTTCGCGGATGTCTTCTTGCCCATCGACGATAAATTCTTGCGTCAAAATGTGCAACACTTGCTGATCGGTTGGAATATTCACCGCCTTGGCGGTTTCAATCACGCGCGCGACATCGGTCGCGGTGACCTCTTTATCTTTGACTGCGACCATTCCGCTCGAGTTAAAGCTGCGTATATGACTACCCGCAATACCGGTGTAGACATCCCGAATCTTGCAATCGGCCATTAACTCGGCCTCTTCGAGCGCCCGCTGAATCGCAGTGACCGTCGCTTCGATGTTGACCACGACGCCTTTACGCATCCCGCTTGATTCATGTTGGCCCAAGCCAAGCACTTCAAAGCGACCTTCTGGCAGTATCTCGGCCACCACAGCAACGACTTTGCTGGTGCCGATATCTAGAGCGACGATCAGATCCTTGATGTCACGAGTCATGGCGTTATCGTTTCTTTTTTAATTGAGTGGTTTCGGGGAGGGCGGCTAGCGTGACCGCAAAGCCGTTGGGGTAACGCAGGTCGGCATGCATCAGCACGCGCCCGCCAGTTCGTTGTTGAATCTGAGGCAAAGCTTGCACAAAGCGTTCGATGCCTTGTGAAAACGGTAGCGCGCCGGGTATCCCGCCTGGGGTCCCGGGCTCTTCTGCGCCGGGGTCGCGCGCCAGCGCTAGCGTCAAGCCATTCGATAGCTTGACTTGCCAGGCCAGCCGATTGTTCAGTGACAACTCTCTGACGGTTAAGCCAAGCGGCGCGAACCAACGTTCGAGTTCGGCATAACGCGACACCACCAAACTTTCTTTGCCCTCGGGGCCTTCGAAGCGCGGCAGCTGCAAGTCGTCGTCGAGTTCGCCCTGATTGGCTGTAAAGACATGCGCCCACGTATCGATCATCTGGTTTTCGTTCCAGAGAGCAAGCGGCTGGTGCTCTTCGATCGCAACACGCAAGGTGTTGGGCCAAATGCGACGCACCGTGGCGGTTCTGACCCAAGGCACGTCCTCGAAGACTGTCTGCGCGTCGGACAAACGAATCGTAAAAAAATTGCCCGTTAACTTTGTCGCAATCGAGGCTTGCACGTTCTCGGGAGTCACGTAACGCAAACTGCTGTTGCGTGTCGGTTCGAGCTCGATGGCCTGCAGATTGAACATCGGACGCTGCATGACCCAATACACACAACCCGCGAGCACGGCCAACACTGCCAGCACCGCTAAGGTGTTGGCAAGTCGGTTGATCGTACGCGCTTCGTTCCACACAGTCGGCCTCGTTATATTTTTTTGTCTTGCAATTGCCCAATCTTGCAGCGGGCATCGGTCAAAATACGCACACATAATTCTGGGTAGCTCATCCCGACAGCCTTGGCCGCCATCGGCACCAACGAGTGGGTAGTCATACCCGGTGAGGTATTCATCTCAAGCAGCCAGGGCTGATTATTCTCATCCAACATTAAGTCTGCGCGCCCCCAGCCTTCACAACCTAGCGCGCGATACGCCTTGACACTGAGCTCTGCGATGTGACGCGCAAGCGCCTCGTCAAGTGGCGCAGGACATAAATACTGCGTATCGTCAGAAAAATATTTGTGCTGATAGTCGTAGTTACCTTGGGGAGCGATGATTTCAATCAAAGGCAACGCGCGCGCTGTCTGGCCTGCGCCAAGAAGTGCAACGGTCATTTCGCGGCCCTGAATAAACTGCTCGGCTAGCACCGTGTCGTCGTATTGCGCGGCCTGCTGGTAAGCCTTTAAGACCTCAGAGGCGTGCGTCGCCTTCACAATCCCTAGCGTTGAGCCTTCGTGCGGAGCTTTCATCATCAGCGGCAGGCCTAACGCCTGCGTCGCACTGTCAACCTCAGCTGGATCTGTGAGTGCGCAATAACGCGGCGTTGGCAGCCCGGCCTCTAACCACACACGCTTGGTCATCACCTTATCCATTGCAAGACTAGAGGCCATCGGTCCGCTACCGGTGTACGGAATTCCCAAAAGCTCGAGCGCGCCCTGCAAGCTGCCGTCCTCGCCATAGCGACCGTGCAAGGCGATAAAGACGCGATCAAACTGTTGTGCCGCCAACTCGGCCAGCGTGCGAACGCCGGTGTCGAACAACTGGGCTTGAACGCCTTGACTGCACAAAGCGGCGTGAACGCCTGCGCCAGACATCAGGGAGACCTCGCGCTCGGCCGACTGACCGCCGTACAACACGCCGACTTTACCGAAATTTTGGGTCATTTTGGCACCCCCAGCTGTTGCGGCACTTTACTAATCGAACCCGCGCCCATGACAATCACGATATCGCCGTCTTGGGCAAAATCTAAGATCGCCTCTGGCATCGCCAGAACGTCCTCGACAAATAAAGGTTCGACCTTGCCCGCGATACGGATGCCGCGCAGCAGTGCGCGTGCATCGGCGGCAACCAAGGGCTGCTCTCCAGCCGCATAGACCTCGGTCAAAAGGACCGCGTCCGCAGAACTTAACACTTTTACAAAATCTTCAAAACAATCGCGCGTGCGTGTGTAACGATGGGGCTGAAACGCCAGAACAACACGACGGTCTGGCCATGCCCCGCGTGCCGCCGCTAACGTCGCCGCCATCTCAACGGGGTGATGTCCGTAATCGTCCACGACCTTGAAGACTCCACCCTTGGTTGCCGTGAAGTCTCCAATTTGAGTAAAGCGCCGTCCAACGCCCCTAAACTCTGCGAGTCCTTGAGCAATCGCTGCGTCGCTCACACCGATTTCAGTCGCAACAGCAATCGCGGCCAAGGCGTTCAAGACGTTGTGAACACCTGGCAAATTCAAACTAATCTCAATGGGATTCAAGGCCCCCTCACGCGTTTGACGACGCACTTCAAAATTCATTCGAGTGCCACTTGCCCTGACGTTTGTTGCGACCACTTGCGCGTCGGGCGATAAGCCGTAGGTTGTCACAGGACGCGAGATAAAGGGGATAATTTCGCGCACGTTGGCATCATCTGCGCAAACAATCGCGCTGCCATAGAACGGCAGGCGCTGCGTAAATTCGACAAAGGCACCTTTTAACTTCGCTAAATCGTGCCCATAGGTATCCATGTGATCAGCATCGATGTTTGTGATGATTGCCATCACAGGAAGCAGATTCAAAAACGAGGCGTCGGACTCATCGGCTTCGACCACAATGTAGTCACCCTGACCCAGCCCTGCGTTTGCGCCCGCCGCTGTCAGGCGCCCGCCAATCACAAAGGTTGGATCGAGTCCACCTGCAGCCAACACGCTCGCGACCAAACTTGTTGTGGTGGTCTTGCCGTGCGTTCCTGCAACGGCGATCCCGCGCTTCAGACGCATCAGTTCGGCCAACATCACAGCCCGCGGCACGATGGGTATGCGTGCCTGACGCGCGGCGATGACCTCAGGATTATTACTCGCCACGGCAGTCGAGGTGACCAGCGCATCGGCGCCAACAATATTTTCGGCTTGATGGCCTAGCGCGATGGTTGCGCCCAGGCTTGTCAGGCGCTGCGTTGCCGCAGAGTCGGCTAAATCCGAACCGGAGATCCGGTAGCCTAAATTGATCAACACCTCGGCGATGCCGCTCATCCCCGAGCCACCAATGCCGACAAAGTGAATGTGCTCGATACGATGTTTCATGCGGGCACCCCCGCAAGCTCTTCGCATACATCTGCAATACGCTGCGCTGCATGCACGCGGGCATGCAGCCGTGCAAGCTGCGCCACGCCACTGAGCTCAGTACGCGTGCGCGCCAAGAGCCATTGGCTCACGTTTTCGGGTGTCAAATCTTTTTGCTGCATTAACCAGGCTGCCATGTCTTGACTTAAAAAGCGTGCATTGGCCGACTGATGATCGTCGACCGCATAGGGATAGGGTATGAACAGAGCCGCAACGCCCGCTGCGGCAACCTCAGCGACCGTCATCGCTCCAGCGCGGCAAATGACCAAGTCGGCTTGGCCGAGCGCCTGCGCAATGTCTTCAATAAAGGGCACGCACTGCGCCTGAACACCCGCTTGCCTGTAAGCCGCGAGCAAAGTCTCTAAGTGCGCAGCGCCGGCTTGATGCGTGATCTCGGGGCGTTGCTGGACGGGGATCAAAGCCAAAGCCAATGGCAGCAGTGCGTTAAGCGCCGTGGCGCCCAAGCTGCCACCGAGCACTAACACCCTTAACGGACCTGTGCGCGTTTGATACCGCGTACTTGGGCAAACGAGATCAACGACCTCTTGTCTGACTGGGTTACCCACGACTTCGGCCTTGGGCAAGGCGCCAGGAAAACCCGCCAGCACGCGCTGCGCAAGACACGCCAGCCAGCGATTGGTCATGCCTGCGATCGCATTTTGTTCGTGCAGGACTAAGGGCGTTGCGCGCAAGGCACTCACCAAGCCCCCCGGAAACGCTACATAGCCTCCCATCCCCAGTACGACCTGAGGACGAATTTTTGAAAACTGTTGCCACGCCTGCGTGAAAGCACGTAGCAACAAAAAGGGCGACTGCAGCTTAGCCCAAAGCCCTTTACCGCGAAACCCTGTGAAGCGCAGAGCGGCTAAAACGTAACCCGCCGCAGGCACGAGCTTGCCTTCCATTTTGTCGGGATGACCTAACCACCGTATCGTCCAGCCACGCGCCTGCAATACCTTGGCCACAGCCAGGCCCGGCATGATGTGCCCCCCAGTGCCGCCAGCCATGATCAACACGACGCGCGCTTGGTCGTTCATGAGCGCACCCCCCGCATCATGTTGCGATTCTCAAAATCGACGCGCAGAACGACAGCGATTGCACACAAATTCATCACAATCCCGGTGCCACCGTAACTCACCAATGGCAGCGTTAAACCCTTGGTCGGTAACAGACCCAAACAGACCCCAATATTGATAAAAGATTGCACGCCAAACCATATGCCCACGCCTTGCGCCACCAGCCCACCAAAGGTGCGTTCCATCACAATCGCCTGACGTCCAATCTCAAAGCAGCGTTGCACCAAAACACCGAATAAAACTACCATGAGCAAGATGCCAGCAAAGCCAAGCTCTTCGCCGATGACAGCCATAATAAAATCTGTGTGAGCCTCTGGCAGATAATGCAGCTTCTCGACGCTGTCACCAAGGCCCACGCCGGTCCACTGCCCGCGTCCGATCGCCATCAAAGAGTGCGAGAGTTGGTAAGACGCTTTTACGAGATTTTCTGGCTTCCAGGGATCAAGGTAAGAAAAAATACGCTGCAGTCTGTACGGCGACAGCCAAACACTTATCGTAAAAATCGCGGTCAGCACCAAAGCCAAGCCTGAAAAAATATTCAGATTGATTCCACCCAAAAATAGAATTCCCATCGTGATCGCTACGACGACCATCAATGCACCTAAATCTGGCTCTTTTAGCAACAGGCCTGCGACCACAGCCAAGGCAACTGCGATGGGGATAAAGCCTCGCAACAGACTGTGCATTTGATCTTGTTTTCGGATGGTGTAATCGGCAGCAAAGAGCAGCGCCGCGAACTTCATTAACTCCGAGGGTTGAAACGTCAACGGCCCAATAGGCAACCAGCGCATGGCGCCGTTCACGCGCCGACCAATGCCGGGAATCAATACCAACACCAGCAATAATGTCGTCAGACCAAAAATCCAAAAGGTCGCGCGGTGTAGCGTTTCGATTGGCACCGTCAAGACAAACGCCGCCGCAAACACCCCCACTCCGACATAAAGAGTCTGCCGCATCACAAAATAATACCGGCCATAATTCGAGAAGCGCGGGCCATCGACCAGTGCAATCGCCGCTGAATACACCATCAAGATACCAATTGCGACCAACAGACTTGTGGCAACCACTAGCGGCAAATCATAGTTACGCATCGTCGTGCGTGTGGGTCGCACCGCGTTGACACTATTGGTCAGGTCAGCAAAGAGGCTCATGCCACCTCACCTTGACTCAGTGCCAGTTCAAGTGTCGCCTCGACAAAGACTTGGCCTCGGTGCGAATAATTACGAAACATATCCAGGCTGGCGCAAGCGGGTGACAACACCAGCGCGTCGCCCTCTTGCGCTTGGTCAAAAGCGAGGTCAACGGCCTGCGGCAGGCTCTGGGCAAACATACAAGGCACACCGGTCGCCGCCAGAGTATCGGCGAGCAGATGCGCATCTTGTCCGATCAGCACAACGGCACGTGCCAGACGGGCCACAACGGTAATCAGTGGCGAGAAATCCTGCCCCTTGCCAGCTCCTCCTGCGATCAACACGACACGACGCCCCAAGCCTTCGAGACCCGCAACGGTTGCGCCAACGTTGGTTCCTTTGCTATCGTTAAAGCAGTCGACCCCCCGCACGCTTCTGACGAATTCCATGCGATGAGGTTCGCCCTTGTACTCGGTGGCTGCTCGCAAAATCGGCCCGAACCCAGCGCCTACGGCCCGCGCCAATAAGAGGGCGGCCTGCGTATTCAGCGCGTTGTGCAGGCCCTGCACCCCTAGCGCATCAGTCGGCATCAAGCGTACTAAACGGCCTGTGTGACGCTCGGGCAACGGCGCATTTTTTTTACGTTTAGGCGGCGATGGCAGGTCCTCTTCAAATTCTGTCAGCTCTGAGGCCGTCAACCAAGAGACGTCATGACTGCTTTCAAGCCCCACGTCTGCCGTCCACATGGGCGCGTCTCTGCCAAAACTTCGCACGTTTGTACGCGTCAGCCCCTCGCACATTTCCCTGACGAGCGCGTCATCGCGATTGACTAGCAACAGGTCGGTCATGCCATAGATTCGGGCTTTTGCCCGTGCGTAAGACGCCATGTCACCGTGCCAGTCAAGGTGGTCTTGCGTCACATTGAGCACGACGGCGGCAGTCATGTGCAGGCTGCGGGTTGTTTCAAGTTGAAAACTGGACAGCTCAAGCACCCAGACATCGGGCAGGGTCTCGGTATCGAGCGCCTCGAGCAAGCCAGCAAGGGCGGCGGGGCCAATATTGCCCGCTGCACGCACAGAGATACCCGCCGCACTTAACATCTGACGCGTTAGCGCCGTCACGGTTGTTTTACCGTTCGTCCCAGTGATCCCTAAAATACGCGGTGCATATTGATGTGTGGTCTTCAGTTGTTGCAGCGCCCGCGCAAACAATTCGATTTCGCCAATCACCTCAATGCAGGCGCCTTGAGCTTGCTCGAGCAGTTCTTTAATCGGTGACACGCTAGGGATCAAACCTGGGCTCAGAACCAACAGCCCAATCCCCTCTAGTAAGGTCTCGTCAAAGGCGGTGGCGCCTAAGTGCAACTCAAGCGAAGCCTCGCCAATTGTTTGCCTCAGCTGTTCGAGGCCTGCGGGCGTTTGTCGAGTATCGGCTACCCGCAACGCGGCACCATTGCGCACGCACCAGCGCGCCGCGGCGACGCCGGTCTCTCCGAGCCCAACGATCAGGACCCGCGCAGGTAAAACAGAAGGCAACACCGTATCGTTCATCGAATTTTTAGTGACGCAAGCCCAACCAGCACCAGCATCATGCTGATGATCCAAAACCGCACGACAACTTGAGTTTCTTTCCAGCCACCGACTTCAAAGTGATGATGGAGCGGCGCCATTTTTAAAATGCGCTGCCCTTGACCATAGCGATAGCGGGTGTACTTAAACCAACCGACCTGCAACATCACAGACAGTGTCTCGACCACGAACACGCCACCCATAATAAAAAGCACAATTTCTTGTCGCACGATGATCGCGACTGTGCCGAGCATGCCGCCCAGTGCCAGGGCGCCAACGTCACCCATAAACACCTGTGCCGGATAAGCGTTGAACCACAAAAAGGCGAGGCCTGCACCCGCAAGCGCTGCGCACAACACCAATAGTTCGCCTGCGCCTGGCACGTACGGAAATAATAAATAGCGTGAGTAGTCGACGCGCCCGACCACATAGGCAAATACGCCCAGCGCCGCGCCCACCATCACGGTTGGCATGATTGCCAAACCATCGAGGCCATCGGTCAGATTGACCGCGTTGCTGGTGCCAACAATCACGCACCAACTGACAAGAACAAAGCCGAGCGCACCCAACGGATAACTGAAGGCTTTAAAAAATGGCACGATTAAGTCAGCGCGTGCGGGGAGCGTGACAGAAAAACCACTAGTGGCCCAGTCGGTCATCACCGACCAAAGATTGGCAGATGCAGGCGCAGAGATCGCAAACATCAAATAAAGCGAAGCCACAGCACCAATCAAAGCCTGCCAAAAGAACTTTTGCCGTGCCGGCATGCCTTCGGGATCGCGGTGGACCACCTTTCGGTAGTCGTCGGCCCAACCGACCCACCCAAAACCCAGGGTCACAAGCAACACCACCCAGACATACCGGTTGCGCCAATCGGCCCAAAGCAACGTACTGATCGCGATCGAAATCAAAATCAAAACGCCGCCCATGGTTGGCGTACCTGTCTTCACCAAATGCGTTTCAGGACCATAACTACGTACGGCCTGGCCGATTTTAAGCGCGGTGAGTTTGCGTATCACCCAAGGGCCTGCGATTAAGCCAATCAGCAAGGAAGTCGCGCATGCCAACACCGCGCGCAGAGTCAAGTATTCGAACACGGCAAACCCGCGTGCGTAGTTTTCTGCTAGCCAACCGAATAACTCAAACAGCATGCTTCACCATAGCTTTGTCGCGAGCCTCAAAGTGTTCGAGACACTGGCGCACGATTGTTTCCATACGCATAAAGCGCGACCCTTTAATTAATACGCTGGCAACCGGATGTTCGGCGAGCCACTCACTGGCTTGCTCAGGCGACTCGCAAATAACGGCCTGAGCACCAAAAGTCGTAGCCGTCAGTCGGGTAGCCTGACCCAGAGTCAGAACATACTCAATGCCACAGTCGCGTGCGTAGGCACCAACCTCTTGGTGCATCGCCGGGCCGTTATCGCCCACCTCGCCCATATCGCCAAGTACCAGAACTCGTGGCGCAGGCAAGGCGGCCAACACCTCAATGGCTGCGCGTACTGAATCCGGGTTAGCGTTATACGAGTCATCGATTAGCACCATACCGTTTGCTAAGCGATGCGGCTGCATGCGCCCGGCAACGGCATGAAACGCAGCCAAGCCTCGCTCAATCGCCGTTAAGGGAGCGCCCGCGGCAACCGCGCAGGTTGTTGCCGCCAAAGCGTTCAAAAGATTGTGCATCCCTGGTACTGACAGTGAAATGCGGCTCTCGCCTAGCGGCGTATGCACCACAAAGGTAGAGCCCAGCACGTCGGCTTGAATGTGACTCGCCCAGACTTCTGCCTGATCGGTCAAACCAAAGCGCAGGCTCGGCTGCTCGGCGGCTAGCTGTAGCCAACACTCTGAAAAATCATCGTCCCTTGGAAAGACTTTGATTCCGCCCGGCATCAAGGAGGCATACACCGCCGCGTTTTCAAGCGCCACCGCTTGAACATTGACCATGAACTCTTGATGCTCCCGCTGGGCATTATTTACCAACGCAACCGTCGGCTCGGCTGTTCGCGCCAAAATAGCGATTTCGCCTGGATGATTCATGCCTAGCTCAAGGACTGCAGCCTGATGCTCGGCCCTGAGGCGCAATAGCGTCAGCGGCACACCCAAGTGATTATTTAAATTGCCCACTGTGGCCAGACAATGCTCTGGGCCCAGCCAATGGGTCAAAATCGAAGCAATCATCTCTTTGGTCGTCGTTTTACCGTTGCTGCCAGTCACCGCTATCAGTGGGATAGAAAACTGACGGCGCCACGCTCGTCCAAGCTGTAAGAGCGCTGCGTTTGTTTCGCCAAGCGCGATCTGCGCGAGCCCTGCCACGGGATGTCGGCTCTCGACAATTGCGGCGCACGCTCCGGCCAGCTTGATCTGTTCAAGGTAGTCATGGCCGTCGAAGTGATCGCCTTTGAGTGCTAAAAATATTGCGCCGGCCTGAAGGCGGCGCGAGTCAGTCTGAACCGCACGTCCTTGCTTGAGAAGAAAAGCGGCCTGCGCCCATTGGCGGTCATCAAACGGCAGACGCTGGCCGGCGAGCTCTTGATACGTTTCATGACCTTTGCCCGCAATCAAGACGACATCACTTGGCGCGGCACCTAAGACCGCTAACAAAATGGCCTGAGCACGCTCTGGTTCAATGGTCACATTGGCGCTTGCACCGGGCAGGCCCGCCACAATATCCGACAGGATTACGCTTGGATTCTCGTCGCGCGGATTATCGCTTGTGACGATCACGCGTGCAGCCAGACGCTGCGCGACTTCGCCCATGACGGGGCGCTTGCCGACATCGCGATTCCCACCGCAACCAAAGACACACCAGACTTTGCCCTGCTGGGTCTGGGCAATATCTCGCGCAACGTCAAGCGCCTGCGCCAAGGCGTCGGGGGTGTGCGCATAATCAACCAACACTGTGGGCACGGGCACTTCACTCAAATAGGGCTCAACGACTTCAAGGCGTCCGTTAACCGGCTTAAGCGTTGCAAAGCTCGCCGCAATTTTGGCCAGTGACCAGCCTAGCGCCGCCAACAAGCCCGCCACGCAAAGCAAGTTTGAAATATTGTGCCGTCCCAAGACACGCGTTTGCACCATGGCCTGTTCGTTTTGACCTTCAAACAACCACTGCCCCAGTTGTAATGCCTGAGCGGCAGGTTCGGCGCGAAATGTCGTTGGACTTTGTTTAGACTCGGGCAGCAGGCTGTACGTTGCAACCGAGCACGTCAGCCGTTTGGCTAAGCTCTGCCCCAACGCATCGTCGGCGTTGAGCACAGCTTTTTGCAACTCGGGCCGAGTGAATAAGAGTGTCTTCGCAGCACCATACGCTTGCATGGTCTGATGATAATCAAGGTGGTCACGCGACAAATTGGTTAGGCCGGCAGCGAAGATTCGCACGCCATCCAGGCGACCTTGCGCTAAACCGATCGACGAGGCCTCGAGCGCTACGTACTGAGCGCCCGCCTCGCGCAAGGCGGCGAGGCTTCGATGCACCGAGACAACATCAGGCGTGGTCAGCGCAGCCG
>CAMCZQ010000101.1 GCA_945887835.1 Bordetella parapertussis
TTGATGCCAAGAATTTCGCTTAACACTTCGTCGGTGTGTTGCCCCAAGGTGGGTGCCGCACGGCGATACTGAACCGGCGTTGCAGAGAAGTTCATCGGGCTCGCCGTAGTGGGGCTTGAGCCCCCCGTTGGGTGAGGGATGTTTTTCCAGATATCGCGCGCAATGACCTGAGGGTGTGCAAAGACCTGATCAATGGTTTGAATCGGGCCGCAGGGTACGCCGACTGCCTCTAATTTTGCGATCCAGTCGTCGCGCTCACCACCCGCCATGATTTGTTCAAGCACAGCGATGAGTTCAAGACGGTTGACGATACGGGTTTGGTTAGTGGCAAACTTTGGGTCGGTGCCGTAGTGTGTGATACCCAGTACCTTGCAAAAGGCCCTGAACTGCGAATCGTTACCGACGGCTACGATCATGAAGCCATCAGACGTTTTAAATACCTGATAGGGCACGACGTTTTGATGCGCATTGCCTGCACGCGTGGGCGCGACGCCCGAGGTCATGTAGTTTAGGTTTTGATTCGCCAACATCGCAATGTGGCAATCTAATAGAGCGATATCAAGGTGTTGCCCTAGGCCGCTGCGCTGACGCTCTTGGATCGCAGCCAAAATCGCAACAGAGGCATACATGCCTGTGATGATATCGGTCACGGCAACACCTGCCTTTTGCGGGCCGCCCCCGGGTAGATCATCGCGCTCACCCGTGATGCTCATCAAGCCACCCATGCCCTGGATCATGAAATCGTAGCCTGGGCGCTCGGCATAAGGCCCAGTCTGGCCGAAGCCCGTGATCGAGCAATAGATAAGCGTTGGGTAGGCCTCTTTCATACTTTCGTAATCCAAGCCATATTGCTTGAGGCCGCCCACCTTAAAATTTTCAACCAAAATATCACAGTGCTTGGCAAGTTCTTTGACAAGCTCGATGCCCGCTTCGCTTGCCAGATCAATTTCGATCGAGCGTTTGTTGCGGTTCGTGCTGAGATAGTAGGCAGCTTCTTTGGTGTCGTTGCCCGCCTCATCTTTCAGGTAGGGTGGTGCCCAGGCGCGCGTATCGTCACCGAGCTTCGGACGCTCAACCTTGATGACATCGGCACCCAGATCAGCGAGATTTTGTGTGCAGAAAGGGCCTGCTAACACGCGCGAAAGATCTAGTACTCGAATCCCTGCTAACGGCGCGAGTCGGGGTGGCTCGGCCGCTTTGTGACTTTGACTGTTTGTCATAGATTGTTGCTTGGTGAAGTGAATACAGGCCCAGTTGAGGCACACGCGACTGATACACGCCCCGATCGGGCGTGCTCAGTAAAAGGCGTCTAAGCTTTGATTCCTGCATAGCCATGGCTTAGCACCATGAGGTCACGCTCTTTGACCTTGGCCCGAAAGCGAATAGCCTCTTTGCCCTCGTGCCACATTTCACAAACTAAGGTCTCACCCGGAAACACCGGTGATGAGAACCGCGTATCAAGTTGTGTCAAACGCGTTGCATCGTTGTTGCAGGCTGCCTGAACGATCGCGCGCGCCGCGACACCATAGGTGCACAAGCCGTGCAAAATCGGCCGTGGAAACCCAGCGTTCGCGGCCACTTCCAAATCGGCATGTAGGGGATTGTTATCCGCACACAGCCGATAAATGAGCGCGGCCTGAGGCAGGGTTGGTAATTCACACACCAGATCAGGTGCACGCTCTGGTGTGGCCTGCAGCGCGGCGGGTGCTTCATCGCTTTTGCTCAGCCCGCCATCGCCGCGACAGAAAGTCGTCGAAGCGAGCGTGACATACAAGTTACCTTCGGGGTCGTGCAGGGTGCGCTCTGACAACACTAGGGCGCCTTTTTCAGCACCTTTGTCAATCACGTGAGTGATACGACCGCGGCCAATTACACGCCCCGACGTGGGCAAAGGCTTATGAATTTTAAGCCGTTGCTCACCATGGACGAGCTTGACCCAGTTCACGCCAGCTTTTGGATCTTTCATCCAAAAGCCCGGATAACCTAAGACCACCGCCATAGTTGGAAACGTCTGCATATTTTTTTCGTAGACGTATTTCAACTGCTCGGGGTTGGTAGGCTCTTGGCCAAAGCCGATACCGAGCGCGTACAAAATACTGTCGTTCTCGGTATAGGTCTGATCAACCTCTGCAAACTTCCAGTTCTTGATATTGTCGTAATCCATGATCAGATTGGATCCCAGTCAATGGCGTCGGGCGAGCGATCAAGGGCTGTGAAGTGATGACGCATTGCGGGTGCGGCGATCTCGGCAATGGCTTCAGGCGTCCAGCCGGTGCTCATGTGCACTGAACGGATTGGACGTGGCTGGCTAAAGAGCATGAGTTCGTTGGCGCGCACACCAAAGATTTGGCCCGTGACGTCTTGTGCCGCTGGGCTTGCTAAGTACACCGCCATGGGGCCAATCTTGTTGGCATCCATTTTTTGTAATTTTTCGACGCGTGCTTTTTCTTCGGGCGTGTTGGCTGGAATCGAACTCGTCATGCGGCTCCAGGCGAAGGGCGCGATGCAGTTTGAGCGCACATTAAAACGCTGCATATCAAGCGCGATCGATTTTGAAAGCGCTGCGATGCCTAATTTGGCTGCGGAGTAATTGGCTTGCCCTAAGTTACCGATCAAACCAGAAGTTGAAGTCATGTGCACAAAGGCGCCAGACTCTTGTTCGCGAAAATGATTTGCCGCGGCGCGGCTAACAAAAAATGTGCCGTTCAGGTGCACGTCGATGACTTGGCTCCATTCTTCGTCACTCATTTTGTGAAACACGCGATCACGCAAGTTGCCGGCGTTGTTGACGACGATATCGATACGACCAAAATGTTGAACAGCGGCTTCGATGATGGCGTTGGCACTGGCGCGCGTCGAAACGCTATCGGTGTTGGGCACGGCCTGGCCACCCGCAGCGATAATCATGTCGGTCACTTGTTGGGCGGGGCCTGCCCCGGCGCCTGGGCCTTCACCCGATAAGGTCGCGCCGATGTCGTTGACGACGACTTTTGCACCGGCGGCAGCCATTGCCATAGCGATACCACGTCCGATTCCACCACCCGCGCCAGTGACTACGGCGACTTTACCTGCCAACATTCCACTCATTTGATGCTCTCCCGTTCAATCGTTTAAACGATCTGTGTGCGCGGCACTCTCGTTGCCGCAAAAAAAATTTCTACAGAGTATTCTATAGCGTACATAGTAGAGTGAATCTGGCTCGCCGGTATTCAGTATTCACAATGCGAGACTTCACTGTTTTGGAATCTTGCACACGATGCCGTCAGAGCAAATAAAAATCAGGGATAACCCTTAAGGAAGAAAATGTTGACAGTCAAGCATTCATTGATGAACGTGGTGCGTTTGGGACTGCTCGTGATGGGCTGGGCGCACGTTGGGTCTGTTGCTTTGGCACAGACGCCAGCCAAGTGGCCTGAAAGAGCCGTGAGTTTTAGTGTGCCTTTTCCGCCTGGGGGGCCTGTGGATACGACCGCTCGCTTGACTGCTGCGCCGTTGGCGCTTCTTTGGTCTGTGCCAACCCCGATTGAGAATAAAGCGGGTGCGGGTGGCATCGTTGGCGCGCTCGCTGCGGCTAAGGCTGCGCCGGATGGTTACAATTTTTTCTTTGGCGCGATACACCATGCCATTTTGCCGAGCTTAAAGCCCAACTTGGGCTACGACATCCAAAAGGATTTCGTACCGGTTGGCTTAACGGCGCGTTTTCCGATCGTGTTGGTGGTGCATCCGAGCTTGCCCGTTAAGAACGTTGCCGAATTGATCGCTTACGCGAAAGCTAATCCTAGCAAGTTATCTTACAGTTCGTCCGGAACGGGTGGCGGCACGCACCTCGCGGGTGAGTTGTTCAAAAGTATGGCGGGAATCACAATGCAGCACATTCCCTACAAAGGCAGTGCGCCTGCGATGCAAGATCTTGTTGGCGGACAAGTGCAGTTGATGTTTGCAGACGCGACCTCAGCTCTGCCGTTTATCAAGTCGGGTAAGATTCGCGCGCTGGCGGTTGGCAACCCAACGCCTTCTGTTTTTTTTCCTGAGCTGCCCACGATCGACGCCTCGGGCCTGCCCGGCTATGAGGGTTACTCGTGGACAGGGGTGTTTGCGCCCAAAGGCACGTCAGCTGAAACGGTGCAGCGTATCAGTGCCGATATGAAACAGGTGTTGTCTGAGCCTAAAACCGTTCAGGCACTCATGGCTGCAGGTGCCGAGCCTGCGCCTAACACGCCAGCAGAGTTTCGGGCGTTTTTGGCCAACGAAATCACAAAGTGGGGCGAGATTATTAAACGCGCCAACATCAAGGCAGACGACTAATGCACATACGCGCACAAGCGGACAAACTGCGGGCTTAGCGCAGTACGTCGCGCTTGGCCTGTTCGTATTGCGCGCTTAGCAGATCGACGAGTTCGCGCACCGATAAGATGGTGTCAATGGCACCCACCCCTTGCCCAGCACCCCAGATATCTTTCCAGGCTTTAGGACGCAAGTCTTTATTCAAGGTGACGGCGCCGCCCACTTTGGCTGCAAGCACGTCTTCGGGCTCGATCCCGGCGGCGATAATGCTGGCTTTTAAATAATTGCCCGGCACGCCAGTAAAGTAAGGAGAATATAAAATCTCGGCGGCGTCCGCTTCGATCACCATATTTTGATAACGATCAGGCGCCATTGATTCAGTCGTGGGAATAAAGCGCGTACCCAAGTAGGCAAAGTCGCAACCCAGTGCGCGCGCGGCCAAAATATCTTTGCCGTGAGAAATGCAGCCAGACAAAATAAGCGGGCCCTTGTAAAAACTACGAATCTCGTTGACCAGCGCGATGGGATTGAGTGTGCCGGCGTGACCACCGGCCCCGCTTGCCACCAGAATCAGGCCATCCACACCTGCGTCAATCGCTTTGCGCGCGTGACGAGCGTTGGTGACGTCGTGCAACACAATGCCGCCGTATGGGTGCACGCGGTTAACCACCGTGTTTGGAGCGTGTAACGAGGTAATAAAAATGGGCACCTCGTGTTGCGCGCAGATCTCAAGGTCGCCTTCCCAGCGTGGGTTTGAGGGGTGCACAATCAGGTTAACGCCAAACGGCGACACGATCGCTTTTGGATGTTGCGCTTTGTAAGCCCCTAACCGCGTTTTGATTTCGGTCAGCCACACCGGCAACTGTTCTTGCGGGCGTGCGTTCAAGGTTGGAAACGTACCAATTACCCCCGCCGTGCACTGCGCGACGACTAGGTCAGTGCCTGATACGAGAAACATTGGCGCGCCGATCACTGGGATGCGGGTTTGAGCTAAAAGGTGCTGCAGAGTCGAGGTGGTGGCGGTGGTGTTCACGTGCAAGCCTTGAGGGGTGATGATGAGACGGTGAATCAATGCTAAGTCACTTAATCCTGTTGTAACTTACCTTTAATGATGACGTTTTCCCACATTTTATATTCGCGTACCACGCGCTCGGTAAGTTCTTTGGGATTGGCTCGATCGACAGTGTAGCCACCATCTTCGACCGCCTTACGAAAGGCCACGTCGCGTTTGACGACGTCGATGGCGTTTGAAAGTTTTGCAACAATTTCAGTTGGGACTTTTTTAGGCCCGGCGACGGCAAACCAACCTACAACCTCGTAGTTTGCAATGCCCGCCTCGATCATTGTTGGGATATTGGGCAGGCTTGGATTACGCTCTTTTGAGGTTACCGCCAACGCGCGCGCTTGTCCGTTTTCGGCAAAGACTTTACCCGTGCCGATGGCATCAAACATAAACGTAATTTTGCTGCCAATCACATCCATCATGGCGGGCGAGTTACCCTTATACGGCACATGGAGCATGGGTGTATCGGTTAATTGCGCCAAAAGCGCTGCTGATAAGTGGTTGGAACTGCCAACCCCAGCCGAGCCAAAAGAGACTTTGTCTGGATTGGCCTTGGCGTAAGCGGTGAGCTCAGCGACGGTCTTAGCGGAGGTTTGCGGCCCAACCAACAACACATTGGCGTAAATCACCACCGAGCCGAGCATTGTGAAATCCTGGAGAGGATCAAAGAGTTTAGTGCGTTGAACGATTGGTGAAATCGTCATTGTTGGGCTAGAAATAAAGTTCAGGGTGTAACCGTCGGGTGCCGCTTTTGCCGTGACATCTGCACCGAGCATGCCGCCGGCGCCCGCGCGATTTTCAACCACAACAGACTGCTTAAGCTGTTCGCTTAAAAACCGAGCAAGTGTGCGCCCTGTAACGTCAACCGGCCCGCCCGGCGGGTAGCCAACAATGAGTTTGATGGGGCGCTCGGGCCAGTTGGTTTGCGCGAGGGCGCAGGTGCCCAGGCTGGCTGCGACGGCCAGGCCGCCCAGCAGGCGTGTTGCAAAGCTGAGGGTCAGAGGCGCGAAGCGATTTTTAAACTGTGTGTGACTTAGCTGTGCATTCATGTTTGCGTACCTGTCTATTTTTTTTGTTAAGTTTCTATTGGATGGTCGCGCCTGAGTCTTTGACCGCTTTGCTCCACTTTGTCAGCTCGGCGTCAATATGTTTGCTAAAGGCAGCAGGGGTTGAGCCTAAGGTAGCGTAGCCACTTTCGGCAAGTTGGGCCTTGATTTTTTTATCGCTAGCAACCGCTGCAAACGCCTGGCTGAGTTTGTCAACGATTGCGACAGGCGTGCCGGCAGGGGCGAGTATGCCGTACCAGACGGTTACGTCAAAGCCGGGCAAAGTCTCGGCAATGGTCGGTGTGTTTGGCAAAATTTCGGCTCTGGTCAGACTGCTGACCGCAATCGCTTTAAGTTTGCCTGCCTTGACCTGTTGAAACGAAGTTGAGATGCTGTCAAACATAAACGACACTTCATTACCCAGCATGGCAATCACCGCGGGCCCACTCCCCTTGTAGGGGATGTGGACCATCTTTGTGCCAGTTTGTGTTTTAAATAATTCGACTGCCAGGTGGCTGGTGTTGCCATTGCCCGCAGAGGCATAAGACAGCTTGTCTGGGTTGGCTTTGGCGTAGGCGATCAGTTCAGGGATTGTGTTGAAGGGCGAGCTCAGGGGCGCGGCCACCAAGAGCGGTAGGGTTGCCACCAGCGAGACAGGCGCAAAATCTTTACGCGTGTCATAGGGTAGTTTGGGATAAAGTGCGTCGTTGATCGCGTGCGCGGTGAGTATCAGAATAATCGTCTGGCCATCGGGCTTCGCGCGGGCGAGGGCGCTTGTGGCGATCGTGCCGCCGGCACCACCTTTGTAATCCAGCACAATGGTTTGGCCTAACACTTTTTGTAAGTCGGGCAGCATCGGGCGTGCCAACATGTCTGCGCTGCCACCAGGCGGATACGGAATGATCAAGGTGATGGGTTGAGTGGCTGTGCTTTGTGCCAGCACCGCGCTGCTTAAGGCCAAGGCGCCTACGCTTAGCGCGTGACGCAGTCTTCGCAAGATTTGTCTCTGAAGCATGGTGTTTCCTTTGTTGGTGAGTGACGTCCAATAAGAGTGAGCTTATCCGATCTCGCACGGGGCGCGTTGTTTTTTCGCGAGGGTTTGTGCGCCCCGGTACATCTGGGCATGCCTAATCCAACTGGAGCTTGGCCGCTTCGACAATTTTTCTCCAGCTGGCTTGTTCTTTGTCCATGAAGGCGCCGAATTCTGCCGGTGTCCCGCCGCCAGGTGTGCCGCCCATGTCGGCAAAGCGTTGCCTGATGTCAGGCATCTCAAGCACTTTCTTGGTCGCTTGTTGGATTTTATTGATGACGTCAGCAGGCGTCCCGGCTGGCGCAACGAAACCAAACCAAGCGGTTACGACCATGTCTTTGATACCAGCCTCGGCCATGGTGGGGACGTCAGGCAATTGTGGCGAGCGCTGCTCGCCCGTAATGGCCAACGCGCGAAACTGCCCAGAGCGAATAAAGGGGATTGAACTCGGCAGGTTGTCGAAGACAAAGGTCACTTGCCCACCCAGCAGCGCCGCAACGGCAGGCCCCATCCCCTTGTAGGGTACGTGAGTGAGCGTCAAGCCAGTACGCTGAGAAAACATCTCGGATGACATGTGGGGCGATTGCCCCGTACCGGGCGAACCATAGGAATAGTTTCCCTTGGGGTCATTCTTGATCGAGTCGACGAGTTCTTTAACCGATTTGTAGGGCGACTTGCTATTGATGACTAAAATATTTGGTACTGAAATCACCAAAGTAATTGGCGCAAAGTCAGTCGACTTATAGGGCAGATTTTTATAGAGGCTGTAGTTAATACCGTTTGGGCCAATGTTGCCAAAGCCGATGGTGTAGCCGTCAGGCGCTGAGCGCAACAACGCCTGTGTGCCGATGATTCCGGCCGCACCCGCGCGATTTTCAATGACAACCGTTGTGCCTAAAGCCGCCCCAAGCTTTTCGCTCAGTAAGCGGGCCGTAATGTCTGTGGTGCCGCCTGGTGCCGCAGGCACAATCAAGGTGATGGGCCTTTCTGGCCAGGCTGCCATGGCGGGGGCACTTAGCCCCAAGGCTGCAACCGCGAGCGCACAGGCGCGAATTAGGGTTTTCATGAGTGTCTCCTCAGACATTGTTTGGACAGTGTTAGCACGATTGTAGGTGCATTTGGGCTTCTAGAACGCAGTCTTCCAAAATCCGAGATTCCCTGACGGAGTCGGGGCGTTAAGATGGCGTATCGAGGAGAAAACCTATGGATCTGACCTGGACCACCGAAGAACGCGCCTTTCGAAAAGAGGTGCAAGATTTTGTTCACGCTAAATTACCTGCAGCGTTGCGCGCGAAAGCGTTTGCACATCACCGTGTCACCCGCGAGGAGTTTGTGTTTTGGCACAATACGTTGACTGATCACGGCTGGGGTGCGCCGAGTTGGCCCAAAGAATACGGTGGCACTGGCTGGAACCCCGTTCAGCGTTTGATTTTTGAGATTGAGTCGTTTAAGGCTGGGGCGCCGCGCTTGATTCCGTTCGGGCTCAGTATGATTGGACCGGTGCTGATGAAGTATGGCACTCAAGCTCAAAAAGATCATTTCTTGCCGCGCATGTTGCGGTTAGAAGACTGGTGGTGTCAGGGTTATTCAGAGCCGGGCTCTGGCTCTGACCTGGCCTCCTTAAAGACCCGCGCAGAGCGGGTGGGGGATCACTACGTCATTAACGGCCAAAAAACTTGGACGACCCTGGCGCACCACGCGGACTGGATCTTCTGTTTGACGCGCACCGACTCGAGCGCCAAAGCGCAGCGCGGTATCTCGATGATCTTAATCGACATGAAGCAACCGGGCGTCACCGTACGTCCAATTAGGACTCTGGATGGCGGTGCTGAGGTCAATGAGGTTTGGCTTGAAAATGTCGAAGCGCCGCTCGAAAACCTAGTGGGTGAAGAAAACCATGGTTGGACCTACGCAAAATATTTGTTAGGCCACGAGCGAGGCGGTATTGCCGGCATCGGCCATTGCCACCGCGAACTTGCGATCTTGAAATCTTTGGCCGAGCGCACGATGGCAAGCGGAGAGTCGCTAAGCTTAAGTTCAAGGGTGCGTGACAGTATCAATCGTGCCGAAGGCCAATTGCTCGCGCTTGAGCTGATGGTGTTGCGCGTGGCTGCAGGCGAAACGGATCCGGGGCCGAAGGCGTCGATCTTAAAAATCCGTGGCTCTGAGCTGCAGATGGAGCTTGCACGTTTGCAAATGCAAGTGGCGGGTGCTGACGCCTGGCCCTACGACCCCGAGTGGATGTTTGCGCAATCCGAAGATCATGGGCCAAGCCCCGAGTATTCACCGGCCGCGGCGGCGGCGTACTTTGATATGCGCAAGACGGCCATTTATGGCGGTACCAATGAAGTGCAAAAAGGCATCATTGCCAAACAAATCATCGGGGTATAAAAATGGACTTTACATACTCACAAGAGCAGCGCATGTTGACCGATAGCTTGCGCAGACTGGTCGAAGACAACTGGTCACGGCCCAAACGTCGCGAGCGTCAAAAGGCTGGCGTGCTGAATCGCAGTGCGTGGGGCAGCTTGGTTGAACTGGGCGTCAGTGGTTTGTTGGTGCCAGAAGAATTTGGTGGTTTTGGTGAAACGCCCGCCTCGATGCTAGCGGTGCATCAAGAGCTCGGGCGTGGTCTTGTCAGTGAGCCTGCGATTTCAAGCGCAGTGATTGCGGTAACACTGCTGGCAAACAGCCAAAATCAGGCGCTCAAGCAACGCTGGTTGACAGCTCAGGCTGAGGGTGACGCAGTCTTGGCGGTAGCTTGGCAAGAGCAGGGCGAGCGTGATTCGCAGCGCCCTCTGTGCACTCGCGCGACCGCGTCGAAAGAGGGCTACACGCTCGAAGGTCGCAAGATCTTGGTGTGGCACGGTGCCGGCGCGCAGGCGGTCATTGTGTCGGCGTTGCTCGATGGCGCAGTGGCATTATTTTTGGTGCCCTCAGATACCTCAGGTGTGTCGGTTCAAGATTACCCAACCTTTGACGGCGCACGCGCGGCCACGATCCATTTTAAAGACGTGAGTGTGTCAAGCGAGCACTTGATCGCAAGCGGAGCGCAGGCCGAACAATTGTTGGCGCTAGCGCTTGATTACGGTATTACCGCGTTGTGCGCGCATGCTTGTGGTGCGATGGCTTACCTCACCGATAGCACGATTCAATACCTAAAAACGCGGCAGCAATTTGGTCAGCCACTTGCCGCGTTTCAGGTGTTGCAGCATCGCTTAGGCGATATGTTGATTCAATCTGAAATGGGTTTGTCAATGACCTATGTCGCCGCGATTGCACTTGGCGAACAAGATGCCGCGAAGCGCAGTCGTTTGGTATCGATGAGTAAAGTCGAGGTCGCAGCTGCCGCGCGTTTAGTGGGTGAGATTTCGGTGCAGTTGCATGGCGGTATGGGGATGACCGATGAGCTTGAAGTGGGTGACTACTTCAAACGCTTGACCTATACCGATATGTTGCTGGGTGATACAAACTTTCACTTGCAACGCATGCAAGAACTTGAAGTGGTTTAGTCCGAAGCGAGGTGCGAGGCAAGGCGAGATGAGCGGTTGAAAGCTTACGTGTTGTTAAAAGGATGTTAGATGTCAACGAGTGATTTGAGTGCGTGGTTGGGTAAATCACAAACTGTAGTAGACCGTATGGATCCAGGGCATGCGGCGCGTATCGCTGTCACGCTCGGGCGTCCAATTCCAGAGTTGGGCGCTGTGTTGCCGTCTTTGTGGCATTGGGCGTTTTTTTTGGAGACTGTGCCAATCGCGCTGACCGGTACCGACGGTCATCCCGCTCGCGGCAGCTTCTTGCCCCCAGCTGACAATCGCAATCGTATGTGGGCCGGTGGCAGGGTTAGCTTTGATGGTGGTTTGGTGGTTGGTACCGAGGCCCACAAAACTTCGACAGTCACTGCCATTAAAGAAAAGGCCGGTCGCACGGGTTCGCTATTATTCGTAACCGTCAAGCATGACATCATGCAAAACGGCAAACTTGTCGTCAGCGAAGAGCAAGATATTGTTTATCGCGAACCTAGCGCGCCAAAGCTTCAGGGCACTGAGCCAGCACCCGCATCGCAATGGAAGCAAGCTGTAGACCCCAGCGCCGTTTTGCTCTTTAGGTACTCGGCTGTCACCTTCAATAGTCATCGCATTCACTATGACTACCCCTACGTCACCGAAAAAGAGGGCTATCCAGGCTTGGTGATCCATGGTCCGTTGATCGCGACCTTAATGTGTCAGGCGTTTGCACAGGCTCACCCTCGCGCAACGCTCAAGCATCTGTCGTACCGGGGCTTGCGGCCTCTGATTGCTCCGACTGCCTTCGACGTTGCTGGCACAGTTACCGCGCCAGGCGAGGCCAAACTTTGGGCCGAGCAAGATGGCACACTCGCCCACCAAGCTGAATTGAGGTTCTTAGCATGAGCACCACTCCTTTACCTTCAACGGA
>CAMCZQ010000102.1 GCA_945887835.1 Bordetella parapertussis
TTCATCTTGTCCCAGCCACCTTCCTTGTTGGCAATGTGCTGCAACACAGTGTCACCAGCAACCCAGTAGTGTCCAATAAGGGGGAAGTTCCATTTAAAGATATCGCCATCGGCCGAATCGCTGCGGCCGTAGCCAGAGGTGATCATCGGAATTTTATCGGCAGGTATTTTTTCCGTTAAAGCGAAAGTAATACCGGTCGAGAGCGGCTGGAAAACGGTTGCTCCACCATGCCTGCCTTTCAGCCTTTCGTAACACTCAACGCCTCGGTCGGTCGCGTAAGCGGTCTCGCATTCCTCTACGAGAGTCATCACGCCGTTAATACCACCACGAGCATTCACAAGCTTCATGTAATCGGCGTAGCCGTTTGCGAACTGCGTTGCATTGGGTGCGACGGGCCCAGTACGACCGGTCAAGCTTGGAAAAAACTGTACCTTATCCTGAGCGATAGCCACCGAGGTGCTTAACACTCCGGTCAGCGCAACGGCTGCTAGCGCAACTCTTACGGAAATCTGTCGGAATTTCATGGTTTATCTCCTATCAATTAAACACCAGTTAATGCAGCGCAAGCCTTAGGTCTCTGGGTGTTGTCAGAGTACTGAGGTAAAAAATCAGTGCGGGAACGGCCACAAACGCATTTTCTGTTTTCCAATGCTCCAAAGTTTGGCTAAACCATGGGGTTCCGCAATGAGAAACCAGACAATGAGTCCGCCAAAAATCATGTACTCCGCATGCGAAATCATTGCGGTAGAAACTGTTGTGCCAACAAGACTACCGACCCAAGGCAGAGCCTGATTGAGAAATATCGGTAGGACAACAATAAAGGCTGCTCCAAAGAAGCTCCCCATGATGGAGCCCATCCCTCCTATGATCACCATAAATAGCAATTGAAACGAGCGATCAATCGAAAACGCAGCGGGCTCCCAGGAACCTAGATGTACGAAAGCCCACAGAGCGCCGGCCACACCAATGATGAACGAACTCACCGCAAACGCACTGAGCTTGGCGTACATCGGTCGAATACCAATCACCGCAGCCGCCACGTCCATATCACGAATAGCCATCCATTCCCGACCGATCGCACCGCGCACCAAGTTCTTAGCCAAGAGCGCAAACACCGCGGTAAACGTCAAGCAAAACAGATACTTTTCTACCGGCGTATCAATTTGCCAGCCTAAAAAACTGAGATTGGATACAGCAACAGAGCCCGAAGAACTATTGTTGGTAAACCAATTGATTCGAGAAAATGCCCAGTCACAAAAAAACTGCGCAGCGAGTGTGGCGACAGCTAAATAAAGCCCCTTGACACGCAGGCTCGGCACACCGAAGACGATACCAACCAGCATGGCAAAAAAACCACCAGCCAACAGCGCCAGAATCAGAGGCGCACCATCAATTCGAACAAAAACGTTATAGGCCATGTAGGCACCTACCGCCATAAAAGCCCCTGACCCAAGCGAGATTTGGCCGCAGTACCCCACCAAGATGTTGACACCGATAGCAGCCAACGACAGGATGACAAAGGGAATTAGAATCGCTCGAAACAGATACCCATCTGCAAGAAAAGGAACTGCAAGGAACGCGAACGCAATTAAGGCGAGAACCGCCCAGCGATCTTGCGCGATCGGAAAAATCTGCTGATCAGCGCGATAAGCAATCTTGAACTGGCCGTTTTCTCTGTAAAACATGCGCGCCACCTAGACCCGGTCAATGATTTTTTCACCGAACAAACCTTGCGGCCTGAACAGTAGGAACACAAGCGCTAAAACATAAGCGAACCAAATTTCTATACCGCCTCCAACCATCGGACCCAAGTAAACCTCGGAAAGCTTCTCGCCGACTCCAATAATCAAACCACCCACAATTGCGCCGGGAACCGATGTCAAGCCCCCAAGTATGATGACCGGCAAAGCCTTCAGTGCTACGGTTGTCAAAGAAAATTGCACACCAATCTTGGATCCCCAGATAATGCCAGCAACTAACGCTGTGATCCCAGCCACAAACCAGACGATGACCCACATGCGGTTCAGAGGGATTCCGATGGATTGAGCGGCTTGATGGTCGTCAGCCACCGCTCGAAGCGCTCGACCTGTTGTAGTTTTCTGAAAAAACAACGAAAGCACGGCTACGAGCGTCGCAGCGATTAACGCAGCAATCAAATCCTCTTTGTTGACTAACAAACCGCCTTGAAATACGTTATCCAAGACAAAAATAGGCTCTTTAGGCATACCGACGTTGATTCGATAGACTGCGCTACCAAAGATGGTCTGCCCAAAACCGTCAAGAAAGTACGTGATACCTAATGTTGCCATTAGCAGCGTGACAGCTTCCTGATTGACTAGGTGGCGCAACACTAAGCGCTCGACTAACCAAGCAAAAACCAACATGCAAAGTGCAGCCAACGCGAATGCAATGACATTGGCCAATACTTGACTTTCAAAACCTAGCCAAACTGGGACCCACTCAGAGAAGCGCGCCATCGCCAGAGCGGCAAATAGCACCATCGCACCTTGTGCAAAGTTAAAAACACCCGATGCCTTAAAAATAAGCACAAAACCGAGAGCGACCACCGAGTACAGCACTCCTGCCATCAGTCCACCAAGCATGGTCTCGAGGAAAAACGCCATCTATATCTCCGTGTTTAGTGCGACGTGCCCAAATAGGCTTGAATCACCTCATCATTCGTGCGAACTTCTTCGGGGGAACCGTCACCAATCTTTTTCCCGTAGTCCAACACCACCACACGATCACTAATATCCATCACCACGCCCATATCATGCTCGATCAGGACAATAGTTGTACCGAACTCATCCTTAACGTCCATGATGAAGCGACACATATCTTGCTTTTCTTCGACGTTCATACCCGCCATGGGTTCATCGAGCAGCAATACCTGGGGCTCCATTGCAAGCGCACGGGCTAGATCCACGCGTTTTTGTAAGCCATAGGGAAGTTGGCCTACCGGGATTTTTCTGTAAGCCTGAATCTCTAAAAAATCAATGATGTGCTCAACTTTCTCGCGATGAATAATTTCCTCGCGTTCTGCAGGGCCCCAACGCAGTGCTTGCAACAGTATGTTGCTCCGGATGTGCAGGTTACGACCAGTCATGATGTTGTCGATCACGCTCATGCCTTTGAAGAGTGCCAAATTCTGGAAGGTACGTGCGACACCCATTTCGGCAACTTGGCGGCTATTCATATGACTGAATGTCTGACCGCGAAAAGTAATTGATCCCGACTGAGGTGTGTACACACCATTAATACAGTTCAACATCGAACTTTTTCCAGCACCATTTGGACCGATGATCGCTCGAATCTCATGCTCTTTCACATTAAATGAAATGTCTGTCAGTGCCTTGACCCCCCCAAAGCTTAGGCTGATGTTTTGAACCTCTAAAATGACATCACCAATTTGCCGAGTTGCCATTAGCAGTCCCTGCTATTCAAAAATGTAGGGACATCATGCACCTTCAGCGTAGCCGAGACCACGCCCTCGCGTCCGTCTTCAAAACGCACTTGTGTCGCAATGAACTGCTCAGGCAATCCGCTATAAATCGCACTGACTAGCGGGGCATATTTACTCTCAACGAAGCCACGCCGGACTTTGCGAGTGCGCGTCAGCTCATCGTCGTCGGGATCGAGCTCCTTGTGCAACACAAGAAACTTAGAGATCTGAGCATGTCCAAGCATGATTTCCTTGGATAGCTCCTTATTCATCTTTTCAATACAGCTGCTAATTAATTCAGCAACGGCTTGATTACCCGCCAAATCGACGTATCCACTGTACGCAATGTTACGCCGCTCAGCCCAGTTACCAACAGCTTCAAGATCGATATTCACAAAGGCGCTGAGGGTTTCGCGACCAGAACCAAATACAACAGCCTCTTTGATGTAGCTAAAGAACTTTAATTTATTTTCAATGTACTTCGGTGCAAACACCTTCCCATTTGCGAGCGTCGAAACATCTTTGGCTCGATCAATGATCCGCAGGTCCCCATCGTTATCAATGACGCCGGCGTCACCTGTGCGGAAGTAGCCATCCGCATCGAACGCCTCTTCGGTTGCGGCGTCATTCTTACAATAGTGATCCATCATCGATACACCGCGTACCAAGACCTCACTGTTTTGCCCAATCTTGACCTCAACTCCAGGCGAAGGTTTTCCTACAGAGTCGTATTTGACCTGGCCATCACGTTGTATACAGACATAGGCGCAAGTTTCAGTCTGCCCATAGAGCTGCTTAAGGTTCACCCCGATTGACCGATAGAACCTAAAGAGATCTGGACCAATTGCTTCGCCCGCGGTGTAGGCGACGCGTATATTGCTCATTCCAAGATTATTTCGTAACGGCCCATAGACCAATAGATTACCTATGAAGTAAAGGATTCGCTGACCAACCGACACAGCCTTGCCGTCTAGCAGCTCGGCGCCGCAACGGCCGGCGACCTGCATAAAGAAATCGAACATCTGTCGTTTGATACGACCGGCGTCCTCCATGCGAATAGTGACAGAGGTGAGAAGACCTTCGTATACGCGAGGTGGCGCGAAATAATAGGTCGGGCCAATTTCCTTCATATCCGTACTAACGGTCTCGCGGGCTTCCGGGCAATTAACTGTAAAGCCCGAGGCTAGGCATTGGGCCATCGAGAATAGAAAATCGCCTACCCATGCCATTGGCAAATACGCCATCACACCATCTGCTGGCGATAACGCATCCACCTCACAGGAACCTCGACCCGCGCCAATCATGGAGGCATGGGTTTGACATACCCCTTTAGGCTTGCCAGTGGTCCCGGATGTATAAAGAATGACGCTCACATCACTCGACTTGCCGAGAGCGACTTGCATATCAAAAAAATTAGGTTGTGATTGGTTGTAAGCGCGCCCTTGACTGAGCAGATCATCAATAAAGCAAAGGCGTTTGTCGTCGTAGGCTCGCATCCCCCTTGGATCAAGATAAAAAATATGGCGCAGCGCGGGCAGGTTATCCGCGATCTCAAGCAACTTATCGACCTGCTCTTGATCCTCTGCAAATGCAAAGCCGATCTCGGCATCCTGCAGCACATAGGTCATTTCAGTTGCGACGGCATCTTGATAAAGCGGGACGGGCGTCCCACCCAAGGCATGGGCGGCTAACATCGCCTGGTATAACCGCGGCCGGTTATCACCAATAATGCCTAACGTCACACCGCGCGTAAAACCTTTACTGGCCAGTCCACAAGCGAGCTCACGAACTTTAATCGCAGCTTCTGACCAAGACTCTGTTTGCCAAATACCTAAATATTTCTCGCGGTAAGCCGGGTGAGCAGGTCGCACACGCGCATGCTCGAGCAACAACCGAGGAAATGTTGCCTCAAGTAATTGACCAGCGTTGCGGTGTGACGGACTAGGCATGCTTAAGTGACCTCCGTTTTGACATAAGTATGCCCCCTTTTATAGGTACGCTACATTGAAACGGGCTGAGCTTGCATGAGTCTTACGCTGTTATACAGCCTCTGATCGCATCGATAGGCTTGCTGCTTCGCAGCAAACTGATTTTTTTTGCGGTGTACTACCAACTTCTGTGGTCAAAAAATCTAATTAGCCATCGCTCATTTACTTATAAAACCGGTACGATGACACTCGGCTGAGTTTAAAGCCAAGGTTGGGCTTGAGGCGGTGCGGGGCATCAAGACAATCAACGAGATCAGTCGAGAGTCTCCAATGTCCTTCACTTCACCTCGAAGCGCGCCGTTGAGCGCATGATTTCGCAGATGGGCATCCCCGCCACTATTTTGCGACCCAACTGTTTTATGCAAAACGATGCCATGTTTTTCAAGGATGCCTTGATGGGGCCGGGCCTGTACCCCTTTCCGATTGGTGATAAAGGCGTCTCTATGGTCGACGTGCGCGACATTGCTGAAATCGCAGCGCAGGCTGTGTTGAAACGTGAGCGTGCCTCTCAAGCGCTGCCTAATGAGATCATCAACCTTGTAGGTCCAGATGCACTCACCGGATCCGGTATCGCCAAGATTTGGGCAGCGGGGCTGAACAAGCAGGTCAACTACACGGGTAGTGACACTGCACCATTTGAAGCGCGACTGGCCCAGCACGCTCCAAGTTGGATGGCGATGGACATGCGTCTGATGCTTGATCGTTTTTGCTAAGATGGCATGGCTGCGACCGCTGCGGATGTGGGCAAGATGGCTGAGCGACTTGGCCGGAGGCCGCGTTCTTATGCAGATTTTGCTGCCGAGACCAGAGCGCAATTGGAGGCTTAAGCATCTTACCGGCAATTTGCCGTACAATACCAAGATTATTGAGGAGCTTGCCATGACTGCCAAATCCCTTGCCTTACCCCGTACGCTGAGGCTTCAGTCTGCTCGACTGGAGGCTCGGATCAGTCCTGACCTGCATCTGATTGTCAAGCGCGCTGCAGAAATTCAAGGTCGTACGATGACCGATTTTGTGATCCATGCCCTTCAAATAGCGGCCTCGCAAACAATAGAACGCGCCGACCGCGTGCGCCTGTCAGTGCGCGACCAAGAGGCGTTTGCAAACGCTTTGATTGCACCTGCCAAGCCTAATGCAGCACTCAAGCGCGCCTTTGCCAAGGCCAACAAGCTTCTTGCTGCGTGAAGTCACGTGTGACTGTAAGCACGAAGGTACCTAAATTTTTTGTTTCTGCGCTAGATCTCACTGCTGATCGCGCGAAGTTTACGTGCGGCACTGAACCACTGGATCGGTACTTTCGCACTCACGTTAGTCAGGATATTAAACGCCGAGTGTCTGCTTGTTTCGTGGCAAACGACAATGTGGGACAGATCGCGGGCTATTACACGCTGGCCTCGGCGAGTATTTTGCTATCTGACCTACCCGAGACGCTTGCGAAAAAACTACCTCGCTACCCCAGCGTGCCGGCAGTGCGCATGGGGCGGCTGGCCGTGAGCGATTCCTTCAAGGGCAAGGGCCTCGGAGCCGCATTATTAGCCGATGCCCTCAGGCGTGCGGCCACGGCAGAGATCGCAGCATATGCGCTAGTCGTTGATGCCAAAGACGTGTCTGCCGCTGGGTTTTACGCTCACCACGGGTTCATCGCGCTCCCAGAACAACCACTTTTTCTCTTTCTGCCCCTTGCAACAGTTAAATCCTTGCTTGAGTGATCCATATAGACTCGTGAATCAGCCTGGCTGCAAGATTTGTACATCACACGAGTGACTTCAGTCCTTGGTTAGTATCCCTCCCGCAGACCAAAAGGATACAATCTTGGGGGCGATTCGGTGGAGTGCCGAGCATCGAGGCGTTAAGCGTTTCGTGATTGATAACCTGATGATGGTCACTGATGGCGAGTCAGGCGAACGGGCGATGAACAGCCAAAAGACGTTCGTTGAAAAGCTCAAACTGGTTGCTGATGATGTTCAGGTTCACGTTCACTTGGTCCATCACATTCGCAAAGGTGAGTCAGAGCATGACAGGCCAAACAAATTTGACCTGAAGGGTTCAGGCGTGTTGTTGTTTTTGGCGATATTTAGTTTTTTCAGTTTTTTAGTTTTTCTAGTTTTTTAGTATGTACACATGAGGTCAAAGTCGAATAAAAAAATGCGGATCGCTCTCGCGCTTCTCGTGACATGAAGAGATCAGGATACACCTGCTAATAGGTATGAGGCGAGAACACTCCGATCCAATGCCGACAGAGGTATTTACAGACTTACATAGGGTAGCGAAAACTATTGCAAAGGTATCTTCAAAAATACCAAAACATCGTATTACCCTACCTCTTGGGTTCAATTATCCCTAAGCCGATGGCTAGCTGTTCGAGGTACTTGAGATACGCATTGTTATCCACGGCACTCTTTCGGGATTCTTTGGAACAGTGACCGTGTTGGTAGTTCCAATGATCCCTGCCCTTTGGCGATAGGCCGCCGTGCAGGCGGCATCGACCGTTGAGCCATCCCGTACTTCTGGCAATGACCGCCAGAGCGTGTTTTAGCCCCGCAGAGCATTGGGAGGGCTTAATGTAGCTAGGAGTTCAATACGCTGCCTAATCTCATCTTTCGTGAGATATTTCGACCTTTTCGGCATGGCTTGGATCTGCTGGCGAATCTGCTCTTTGGTGAGATGGAGTTTTTTCACGATTGACATCCGACATTAATAAACAATCATATTTTAACACTAGTGTCCGGTTAAACCGGGTAAATTTTCAGTAAGAGCCAGTATTGGCGCGGCTTAGCGGTCGATTTTATTTGGTACCGATTTAAATTCAAATTCTTCATTTTTATGTAATTTCCTAGGAGTTACCATCTGGGGGATTTTGCATGTATGTCGGCAAGACGCTATTTGCGCAGATTATGGAGTTCGTGCCGTGGACGAGCTTTGGTCGGATTGTCGATCGTTACGGCGGCAACTCGGGCGTTCGCCGTTTGAGCTGTGCAGAACAGTTTCGTGTGATGGCGTTTGCGCAACTGACGTGGCGCGAGAGCCTGCGCGACATCGAGGTAACGCTTGGCGCCAATGCGAACAAACTGTACGCGATGGGCTTGCGCAACACGGTACGTCGCTCTACGTTGGCCGATGCCAACGAGTCGCGCGACTGGCGTATTTGGGCCGACGTAGCCGCCTTGTTGATCAAGCGCGCACGCAAACTTTACAGCGACACCGACTTGGTCGGTTTGGATCTGAAGAACGCGGTTTATGCGTTGGACGCAACGACAGAAGCTCGGGCATGATCTGCGATGAATCGGTGCAACTCAACGACTTTTTAGCCGCACCTCCCATGGCGCTTTTTTGAATTGATTCCTTCATTGAGGGATGTATTGAGAGATCACACCTTCTGCCACGAGTAAGTCAATCTCTTCCTGCGGCAGGCCCAACTGCTTCAGAACCTCAAAGCTGTGCTCGCCTGATTTTGGGGGGGGGCGCTGGAACCGCAGCCTTGCGCCGTCTAGCCTCAATGGTATTGACACGCCGTGCATGGGTACGTCGTTTTCGCTGCCGTCGCAATAGCTGAAAATCATGTCCGATGCGACGGTGTGCGCGTGTGCCGCCAATTCACTAATCGCGTGGATCGGCGAACAGGGAATCCCAGCAGCGCCAAGCAAATCGAGCCAATCTGTTTGCGATCGTTCCAGCATCAGTGCCCGCACTAGCGAAACGGTCTCTTCCCGATGAGCCACCCGTTGCGTGCCAGTTGAGAACCTTGGATCTGATGCCATGCTCGGTTGGCCAACAACATCGCAAAATCGCTGCCACAGTGAATCGTTGGCGACGCCCAACATGATGGGCTTGTCTGCAGTCTCAAACGACTGGTAGGGGCAAAGTGATTCGTGGCCCGAACCGGCCGGTTTCGGATCTACACCCCGCTGCCAGTAAGCTTGTAGTACGTAGGCTAGAACTGACAAAGAACTGTCGAACAGTGAAGCCTCTATACTCATGCCTTTGCCTGTGCGTGCGCGCCGCAGTAAGCCTGACAGAATACCGATTACCGCGTGTAGGCCGGTTGCCTGGTCAACAGGTGAGTAAGCCGCGCGCACCGGCGGTCCGAACTCCTCGCCTGTGATCGACAGCATTCCACTAAAAGCTTGAAGAATGACATCGTAACCTTTGTCACCACTCATGGGTCCCGTAGATCCGAATCCAGAGATGCTGCAGTACACAAGCCGTGGGTTGACGATAGCCAGCGAGGCGTAGTCGATACCCAATCGGGTGGCAACGCCAGGGCTGAAGTTCTCGATCGCGATATCCGCCTGCTGCGCCAACCGGTGACACAATGCTAGTCCTTTAGACGAGCGCAGGTTCAGCGCCAAGCTGCGCTTATTGCGGTTGACACTAAGGAATACTGTTCCGCTACCTCGTGTGAACGGTGGCCAGGCGCGAGTGTCGTCTCCGCCGTCTAATGTCTCGATCTTAATGATCGTGGCGCCCATTTCACCCAGATATTGAGTGCACAGCGGCCCGGCTAGCACCTTGGAGAAGTCGAGCACAACGACCCCATCTAACGGTAGGGTGTCACGCCCCGGACCAGTGTCTGCTAGTTGTGACCGACAGTCCGCGCTGTCGCCCATCATTCTGGTTCGATTCCAGCAGCGCGCGCAATATCGGCCCATCTCTGCGATTCGCTGGCGACAAAGGATTGCAATTCTTTGGGCGTGCTTGGCGCAGGTTCAATGCCGCGGGCGAGTAGTGACGCCGAAATTATCGGGTCACGTAACGCCTGGTTCATTTCTTGGCTTAGCCGCAACAGGATGGGCGACGGGGTCTTCGCGGGCAGAAATGCAGCAATAAATCCCGTTAACTGGTAATTTAACAGGCCGCTTTCGCGCACAGTCGGGAGGTCGGGGGCAAGAGGCGAGCGCTGCGTGCCGGCAACGGCGATTGCCCGAACTTTGCCTGCTTTGATGTGCGGGAGCATGAGTGACATATCACCAAAGATCATGGCAATGCGACCACCGAGCAGATCTGTCAACGCTTGGTTATTTGAGCGGTAGGGAACACTAAGAATGTCGATATTGGCGTGGGCCTTGAGCATCTCACCGGCCATGCGAGCTGAACCGGTACCGCTTGCAAATTCAAGTTTTCCTGGATTGGCTTTCGCGTATGTGATCAGTTCCGCGACTGTTTTAATCGGAAGTGCGAGATCGACGCAAAGGACAAGTGTCGTGCGAGCCAGCAGCGAGACGGGTTCGAAATCCGCGATAGGGTCATACGGCAGTTGTTTAATGAAAACCTTGTTGCTTGCGTGCGTGGTATTCGTGCCAATCAGTACGGTGGTGCCATCCGGCGCGGCGCGAGCGACCGTTTGGGCAGCGACGGTGCCGCTCGCTGCAGGCATATTCTCGACCAGTACGGGCTGGTTCATTGTTTGCGCCAGACGTTCGCCCAGTGTGCGTGCCAGTACGTCAGTTGCACCGCCAGCCCCCACGGCTACGATCAGTCGGATGGTTTTGGTGCTGGGCTGCGCTAGCGCCGAGTGAGTGATCAGTGTCAAACCGCCCAATAGGACACCTGCCTTTAGCAGCACTCGACGGGGTGTGGGAGTTGAACGGTGGAAAGAGCGATCATTTATACGCATGATATCCTCGGGGGTGTTGTTAATACACAAATGGCTTAGGCGCCGGATTTTCTACAAGGCAATTCGACGGTGGCAGTCCCGTCGGCCGTCGTTTCCCCACGCTGATTTTCTACGCGCAGAGCCAAGTCAACCAGGTGAATGCCATCTTCGATGCGCTTACCAGTGACCGTTCCGCGACACCAAGAGGTATCGCCAAATACGTTCGGGCGACGCAACTTCACTCGGAGCGCGCGGCAAAATCCATCATCACTGATCCAGTGAGTGAGTAGATTGCCTAGCCATGAAATGCGTTGGGTACCTACGTCGTAGCCTCCTGGCATGCCGACCTCTCGCGCCATATAGTCCTGAGCATGGCCACGAGCAGGACTATCCTCGGCGCCGGTTTCGGGGTCGATGTAGGCGTCAGCAGGGTGTCGTCTGCGGTACTGGTAGGCGCGTTCATGCGCATGGTAGGTGTGACCGCCACCCGCATACCAACAGATCATATCCGTAATATTAAGGGGGCCTTTTACTAGGGGTTGCAATACATCATCATCCTGCACATCCTCCCACAGACGGGATTTGGCGCCTCGAATTTCCTCGGCGGCGATGCCGTCGTATACGATTTTTATTTCCTCTCGGGTATAGCT
>CAMCZQ010000103.1 GCA_945887835.1 Bordetella parapertussis
CCATTGACCAAACCACGGTGTTTGGTAGGCACGAGGTTGACGATTTGTTGGGCAGTGGTAAATGCGACGCCTCCGCCTAAACCGAATAGGATGGCGTAGCCAAAGAGCAGCGACCAAAATCCTTGCGCTTGTGAGGCCAGCGCCAAGCCGAGAGCCCCAGTGACACAGGTGATCAGCAGAACGGCTCCGGTCGAGAGTCGGGTGTACACCACAGGCGCGATGTTCATGCCTGTTGCGAACATGACCGTACAGAGTCCAAAGATCACGCCCATATCTGAGCGTGTTAGCGACAGCATGGCTTCCATCGACTTCAGAAACACGCTGAAGGCGTAAATCGTACCGAAGGGAAGGTTGGCAAAGGTGGCAGCTAGGATGAGGCGCATGAACGGATTCTTGTTCTTCTAAAGTCAATCAATCTTTGGTCGTTTCAATATAAACTAAATTTTCGATGCCATTCACTCAGGTCGTCTAGAAAAGGGGTTCAAGTTGAAGTTATATATCGCAAATAAAAACTACTCATCTTGGTCGCTGAGGCCGTGGGCCCTCTTGCAAGCGCGCGGTATCGAGTTCGAAGAGGTGTTGGTGCCTTTTGCGACCGGATCACAACCTTCAGCGTTTAGAGCGTTCTCGCCCACAAGTAAAGTGCCGTGTCTAGAAAATAATGGTTTACTGATTTGGGATTCGCTCGCAATCTGCGAGTACCTCGCTGAGCAACATCCGGGTTGTTGGCCTATCGATACGACCGCTCGTGCTTGGGCGCGTAGTGCGGCAGCCGAAATGCATTCGGGGTTTCAGATGCTCCGTAGCCTCTGCCCGATGAATTGTGGCATTCGTGTGGAGCTTGAGAAAATCGATGAAGGCTTGCGGGCAGACGTTGATCGTATCGACGCTTTGTGGCTTGAGGGGCTTACCAAGTTTGGCGGGCCCTACCTTGCGGGCAAAGAATACGGCGTTGTTGACGCGTTTTTTGCGCCAGTCATTTTTAGAGTGCAGAGCTATGGCTTGCAGCTCAGCCGGCAGGCCCAGTCATATGTTGAAAGGATGCTGAGCCTGCCAAGCATGCAGCGCTGGTATGCAGAGGCTTTGGCTGAAACTTGGCGAGATCCAGAGCACGAGCAGGATACTGTTCTACACGGGAAAATCGTGCGCGATTTTAGAGTGTGAGATCCAGCTATATATCGCACGCGGGTCGCTAGGGCTGTGAGCGCGTGCCTGGCCTAGACGCCAAAGGGTCAAAGTGCAGAGCTGAATGTTTTGAAGGTTGTATATCGTAGGTGGCTAGCTTAAGCCGCCAAGTCAAAGATCAGCACTTCAGCATTGTGACCGTCTGTTAAGGTCAGTACGCTTTCGTCAGAGACAAATAAGGCGTCGCCCGCACTTAGGCTGATATCGTTCACCTTAAGCTCACCTTTGATCAGGTGAACATAAGCTTTACGGGTTGAGTCAAGCGTGACGCTTGCTGTTTGAGTCTGCTCAAACAAGCCCGCATAAATTTTGGCATTAGCGTAAATTTTTACGGCGTCATCCTTGCCTTGTTCAGACGCAATCAAGGCGAGTGCACCTTGTTTTTTTTGCGCAGTTACGGTCTTTTGCTCGTAACTTGGTTTCACATTTTGCTGGTTAGGCATAAGCCAAATTTGCAAAAAGTGAGTTTGTTGACCTTTGGCGTGATTGAATTCACTATGTTGCACACCAGTGCCGGCACTCATGCGCTGCACATCTCCTGGTGGGATACCTTTGACATTGCCTAAGCTATCGCGATGCGCAAGCTCACCCGAGAGGACATAGCTAATGATCTCCATATTCTGGTGACCGTGCTCGCCAAACCCTTGCCCCGCTTCAATGCGATCTTCATTGATGACCCGCAGATTACCCCAGCCCATAAACTCGGCATCGCGGTACCCGGCAAACGAAAAAGAGTGAAAGCTTTTCAGCCAGCCGTGATCGGCATAGCCGCGGTCTTGAGATTTTCTAAGAGTGAGCATGACAAAGCCTGTTTGTTACATCCAGAAACACATGCGCTGGATGAATTCAGGCATTATAGGCGCTTACTTTGTAAAAGGAATATATCTTGATATATACCAACTTGAACCGTACACTGATGACTCGACACTTGGGGTCAGAGATCATGAGCGATATTGCCAAAATTTTTATCAACGGGCGTAGTCAAGCCGTCCGGCTACCGTTGGCCTATCGCTTTGATACAAAAGAAGTATTCATTCGCAAGGATCCAGACACGGGGGACATTATTCTTTCTGCAAAGCCAGATTCGTGGGATACATTTTTTGTGGCGCAAGCCGCTGCGGTGGTGCCCCAAAGTTTTCTTTCTCAAGCAGAGCGCCCACAAGTTGAAAAGCCGAGGGATCCTTTCGAAGGCTGGACTGAATGATCCAGTACATGCTCGATACAAATACAGTCAGTGATTTTATAAAAAATCAGCCAGCTGTTACGCGCAGGTTGTTGGCAGTGCCGATGCGGTCTTTATGCATTTCGTCCATTACTGAGGCAGAATTGCTTTATGGGGTTGGCAAACGCCCCGCAGCAAAGAAACTGAATAAAATCGTGAATGAATTTTTGCAACGCGTGGATGTTTTAGCTTGGGATCGGCAGGCGGCAGAGCGCTATGCGACCGCCAAGGTAAAAATTGAGTCTAAGGGCAAGACTCTGTCGCCTTTAGACTTGCTAATCGCGAGCCACGCTCTAAGTACCGGTTGCACGTTAGTGTCGAACGATAAGGCGTTTCGCTTTATCCCAGGTTTAAGTTTAGAGAACTGGTCGAACGCACGCGCTTGAACAAAAGCGACAAGTCGTGTCCGTCGCCTCTGAGACTTAGCTTCGCGGTATCAACCCTTCTTCAATCGCTTTAATCTGCATGGCCACATAGCGCGAATAGATTCTGCAGTTAGTAAAGCTGCCGCCGACAAACCACAAGCCTTCTTGCGCGGTGCGGCGCCACATGTTGTTCATTTCGCCATCGGGCGCAATGCCCCAAACCGGGCCGACCTTTTGGGCGATTTCGTGGCCGAGCAATTCTTTGACGACCACTTCTTGGGGCACGTAGCCTGTTCCCATGATCAGCAAGTCAGCTGGCTTGATTGAGCCATCTTTCATCAGCGCGCCCTCGGGTGCGAAGCGCTCGATCTGATCAAATTGCACTAAGCCAATATCACCACTAACAATCAGATCCGAGCAACCCGCGTTCAGATAATAGCCGCCGTAACGCGTGCGAATCTTCATCTGATAGCCTGTATCGTCCTCGCCTTGATCCCACTTAAAGCCGCGGGTAATCAGGCCATCGATCAGTTTTCTATCCAGCTCGACCATGCGGACGCTAACTTGTTTGAAGTTGCGTTTGGCCACGGGCAGGGTGTTGATGCTTGACAATAAATCGCCATCAGCAATCGTGATACCGTCGTACAGGCCATAGGTGAGATGCAAGCTTGGGTCAATACTCACCACGGTGGTTGAACCACGCTGAATAATCGTTGTGTCTGCACCGTTGCTATGCAGGTCTTGCGCGACATCGTGTGCGCTTGTGCCTGTGCCTAGCACCAGTGCTTTTTTGCCGCTCCAGGCAGCGCCGCTTGAGAAGGCGCTGGTGTGCATCACCTCGCCTTTAAAGTCTTTGAGCCCAGGCAAGTCAGGCATGCTTGGCTTGCCTACCAAGCCGTTTGCAAAAATCAAATGACGCGGGCGCACAGTACGCTCGGCACCATCATTGTTGCGCAGCACGGCTGTCCAGCGAGCCTCGCTGGCGTCGTAAGTGGCGCTGCCAAGCTCGGTGTTAGTCCAGTTATTGATTTCCATCGTTTGCGCATAGACTTCAAGCCAGTTGCCCAGCATGTCTTTAGGCAAGTATGAAGGCCAGTGCGGTGGAAACGGCAAGTGAGGCAGATTATTGAGGTCAGTGATGTTGTGTAAGGCCAATGAGTGATAGCGCTTGCGCCAGCTATCACCAATGCGTGGATATTTGTCGATCAGTAAGGTGTCGATCCCTAATAAGACAAGCGAGGCTGCAACACTTAGACCAGACTGGCCACCTCCCACGATTAAAACGGTAGGCTCGCGATCGTTGTAGGCCTGGCTTTCAAGGCGTTGATCTTGCCAGTTGGTGCCACCAAAGTTACGCGAATAGGCCGCACCTGTCGGGCGGCGTTTGCCGGTTTGCTCTTCAAAGCCTGTGAGCTCATTTAGGCTGGTGAGTACTTGAAAGGCTTTTGAGGGATCGCTCGCCAGCAGGCGAAGTACGCCATAGCAGTGGCCGATGTCGGTTTCAAACTGAAACAAGACCTCGAGTACATCGACACCAATCCGCTTCAAACGACGGGGCCCTTGACGACCTTCGGCCAGTTTAAAGTGGCGTGCCTTGACGCTCGGTTGCTTGCTCAAGATCAAGCTTGCGATATTGTCGACGCCTTCGCTTGGTGTGATCGACCAGGTAAACGCAAACAAGTCGCGCCAGTGGCAGTCGGCGTCAAACAAGGCCGAGATACCAGGTTTATCTCGCTGCGCGAGCGCGGCCCCAAACTGACTGAGCCATTGGGTGGCAAGGGAGTGATCCGGTGTATTGAGCGCGGCAACAAAGGCGGGTTGACCAAGGTTCATAAAAGCTGTCTCGTTATGTTTTGTTTGATAGTGAAAGAGTATTACATTTGCTTACCATTTTCTACTTGTTCATTGGCGTGTGGCTCGGTAGAGTGCTCACTATGCGAAACTTGTAGGGGTAAAAATGGCTTTTCGAACGGTGAATACAGTGTTGAATGCAAGGTTAGAGGCGGCTGAGGCGCGCACAGATGCTCGCGTGGCTGATCTAAAAGGGGAAATCAATGCTCTTTCAGAGAAAGTGGCTGGTCTCAAAGGGGGAATGGCTGGTATGGACGCTCGCATGGATGAGCGTGCCGCACACACCAAAGAAGAGTTTTCCAGAATAAGGCAAGATTTGGGTGACTTCAAAGTGCAAGTCACTAAGCAGATCACAAACTTAAAATATATCGTTGTTACCACGGGTGTGGCGTCTGTGATTGGACTTTACTCAGCAAATGTGGCGACGATGCAAGCTCTGTTAGCAGCTTATGATTCGGGTAAAGCCATGGCGACCCAATTTGCTAAAACGGCTGATCGACTCGATCGAATTTCAGAGCGACTGGATGCCCAGGAGCAAAAAATTAGCCAAAAGATTAACTCTCAGTAATTAAGCGATCAAGGCAAAGTAAAGATCATGAGCTTACCGATGTTTCGGATCAAGCGCATCGCGCAAGCCATCGCCCAACAAATTAAACGACAGCACCAACACAAAAATCGCCAGACCTGGCCACACCGCCATCCAGGGTGCAGTCTCCATAAAATTTTTCGCAGTATTGAGCATACTGCCCCAGCTCGGATCCGGTGGTTGTTGGCCTAGACCTAAAAATGACAAACTGGCTTCTGCGATCACTGCTGAGGCGATTGCGAGCGACGCTTGCACGATCAAGGGGGCGGTCACGTTAGGCAAGATATGAGACACGGCGATTCGAAATGGATGACAACCCACCGCGCGGGCCGCCTCAACATAATCCTCAACCTTGATTTGTAAAACTTGCGCGCGGGTTAAGCGTACAAATATGGGTGAGGCAGAGACCCCAATGGCAATCATGGCGTTGGTGAGGCTGGGCCCTAAAAACGCAGCAAGTGCGATCGCAAGAATCAAAAAAGGGCAGGCTAAAAACGCATCGGTTGCGCGCGAGATGAGGCTATCCACAGTGCCGCCTAAAAACCCAGCCAACATGCCAATGGTGACGCCAGTGAGCAGCGAAATCGCTACAGACACTACGCCCGCCAAAAGCGACGCGCGTGCACCCCAGATGACACGCGCCAGCACATCGCGGCCGAGCTCATCGGTGCCAAACCAATGCGTACCAGTAGGCGCCTTGCGAATCGCACTCCAGCTCGCCTCGATCGGATCAAAAGGTGAAATCAAGGGCGCAAAAATTGCCATCGCAACAAAAAGTAGCACCACGTAAAGCCCAAACATTCCTTTACGATTACGTCTGAGCTTGCGCCACGCACGCAGCCAAGGACCAGGCTCTTTTTTAATGGCTGTGAGCGCAAGAGCCGTATTTGAGGTGGTGGCGTGATTCATCATTTGCGCAGGCGAGGATTCAACATAAAGTAGGCCATGTCTGCAAACAAGTTGAGCATGATATAGGTGGTTGCGGTCACCAGCACGACGCCTTGCACCACGGCGTAATCGCGATTAAAGACGGCATCAATGATGAGTTTGCCAAAACCGGGAATCGTAAACACTTGCTCGGTCAGTACGGCACCTGATAATAAAGTGCCAAGTTCAAGCGCGCCTAAGGTGATGACGGGCGTTAGGGCATTGCGCAACGCATGTTTGAGCACCACGACGCGTTCGCTCAGGCCTTTGGCACGTGCCGTACGTACGTAATCCGAACCAAGTTCTTGTAGCATCGAGCTACGCATGTGGCGCATCAGAGAGGCAGCGATCGCGTTGCCCAAGACAAAGGCGGGCATAATCATCGAGGCGAGGTTGGCGCGCAAGTTCTCGAAAGGGCTGACATAGCCCGAGGCAGGTAGCCATCCTAGCTCCACTGAAAATAGCAGGATCAACATGATCCCCAGCCAAAAGTTTGGTGTAGACAAGCCCGTCAGTGCGAAGACCGTTGCACTCGTATCTATGGCACTGCCTTTGTAGACTGCCGACACAATGCCGGCGGGGAGGCTGATGACTAACGCAATCAGCAGAGCTAAAAGAGCCAGCTCAATCGTGACCGGAAGCTTTTGCAAGATGAGCTCAAGTACCGGCTGATGCGTGCGCGCTGACTCACCCAAATCCCCGTGCAAGACACCTGCGATCCAGTAACCGTAGCGTACCGGTAGCGGATCATCGAGGTGTAGCTTGGCGCGAATATGGGCGATCGCTTCAGGGCTTGGGTCTTCTCCGGCAAGCACCAAGGCTGGGTCGCCCGGCAGCAATTGCTGCAGGCTAAATATCAGCATGGATACGAACACGAGTGTTGGTATCAAGGTAAGGAGGCGACGCACGAAGAAGGTAAACATGAAGCGGTCTTGTTGGCGGCTTTAGTTTAATTTTAAGCCAGTCACTCGCAGCAACCCGTCAGGGACTTCGCGAAGCCCCGTAAGCTTGTTTGAGTAAGCCCATAGCCAATCGCGGTGATACAAATAAATCAAAGGACGATCTTTGTTCAGCTGCGCAGCGATCCCTTGATAAGAGGCTAAGCGCTCGGCGGGTTGCAGTTTGCTGCGTGAGTCGTTGAGCAAGGCATCGACCTCGGGTACGCAGTAGCCTGAATAGTTTGAAGGCTGCTTACAACCGATAAAGTTATAAATATTGCCATCGGGATCAGCACGACCGCTCCAGCCCAGCACATAGGCATCAAAGTCTCCTTTATCTGCCAGGCTCAGTGACGTTGCAAACTCAGTCGATTGAATCTTGACGTTGAACCCTGCCTCTTTGGCCATGGCTTGCACAACCTGCGCGATCTTTTGCGAATCGGAGGTGGTGGGCGTCATGAGTGTAAAGGTTGGGTTCGTGACACCCGCTTCTTTGAGTAACGCGCGTGCGCGGACGAGGTCTCGCTTCGGTACCGGAACATTTTTAGCGTAAAAGCTATTGTTGGGGGCAACCCATTGATTGCCGGGTGTCGCTTGGCCGTCCATCGCCACCTGCACGATCCCTGCGCGATCAAGCGAAAGCTCAAACGCTTCGCGTACCTTGGCAGATTGTCCAAGGGGTTGGCTTTGCGCACGCTCGGTTTTACCGGTGTTGATGGTGATGCCTTGATAGCCGATTTCAGTGATCTTGCTGAACTTGAGTTTTGGATCTTTTTGAATCGAGGCAATATCACTTGAGGCGGCCCGCTCAATGAAATCAAATTGCCCTGAGCGCAAGTTAGCTAAACGTACGGTCGCGTCGGTGATCGGTGTGTAGATCACTTTATCGAAATGCACCGCGTCTTTGTTCCAGTAAGCGCCAAAACGCTCGAGCGTGATGCGATCTTGTGCGACACGGTCTACAAATTTAAAGGGGCCTGAACACATGGGTGCGCTACTGAATTTTTCACCAAGCGCCTGCGCAGCTTTTGGCGACACCATCATGCCGGCCCGATCGGCCAACACCGCAAGCAAGGGTGCGAAAGGCGCGCTGAGATTGAGGCGCACGGTATTTGCGTCGATGACATCCACTGAGGTAACGGGGCGCAGTTCGCCTGACCGACTTGAACCTTTTAGCGTTTTGTGACGCTCGAGGTTGTATTTAACAGCCTCAGCATCCATTTTTTCGCCATCATGAAACGTCACCCCTTCGCGCAGCTTTAGCGTCAGAGCCTTGCTATCGGCCGACCATTCATAGCCAGTGGCCAGCTGCGGCACGATATTCAGTTTTTCATCAATATCAAAGAGTTTGTCGCACAAAGACATAAATACCAGGCGCCCGACAAATGAGCGCGCGAGCGTCGGGTCAAGCAGGTCTGGGTCTTCGGCCAGGCCAATGCGCAGCGTTTGCGCGTTCGCGAGCACTGGTAGGCAGACGATCAGCGTCGTAGCAAGTAAGGTTCGGTAGCTAAGTTTCATGAGGTTTCCTATAAAAAATTCACTTCAGTTTTGCTGGTGAGTAATGGCTTGACGATAAACTTATATCTAACTGGTTGCGCTTGCAGCCTTTGTTTGAAAAGCAGATTGCAAACGTTGCAGGCGCAGTCGTGAGGGTGTTAAAGCGAGCTGTGAGTGTTGCGTTGTGGTTGTCATACTTAACGGAAAATGACACGCGACTGCATGCTCGCGCGTGCCGGTCAAGGCTGGGGCCACTTGGCTGCACTTACCTTGCGCATGGGGGCAACGCGTATGTAGATGGCATCCCGAAGGTGGCCTAAGCGGGCTGGGTACATCGCCTGTCAATAGTACGCCCTGCCTAGTAACCGTTGGGTCGGGCAAGGGGATAGCTTGCATCAGTGCATGTGTGTAGGGATGAGCAGGTGCAGCGAAGAGACGCTTTTTTTCGCCAATTTCAACAATGCGCCCTAAGTACATTACGGCGACACGGGTCGCGATATGCTTCACAACAGCTAAATCGTGCGCAATAAATAGGTACGACAAACCGAACTGTTTTTGCAAGTCTTGCAACAGGTTGATCACTTGTGCTTGAACCGAAACATCAAGCGCTGAAACCGCCTCGTCGCAGACGATCAGTTTGGGCTCAACCGCCAAGGCGCGCGCGATCCCGACGCGTTGACGTTGACCGCCCGAAAATTCGTGGGCGTAGCGCTGTGCGTGTTCTGGTCTTAAGCCGACGGTGCGCAGCAATTCAGCGACCCGGGCGGTTTCACGGCCGACGTGCAAGCCATGCACCTTAAGCGGCTCGGCAAGCATCTGGCCAATGGTCATGCGCGGATTTAACGACGAATACGGATCTTGAAAGATCAATTGCATATTACGTCGTTCAGCGCGCAACGCTTGGGTATTTAAGCCGCGTAGGTCTTTGCTGTCAAAGTGCAAGCTGCCACCGGTTGGTTCAAGTAAGCGCAGCAATAAGCGACCAAGCGTTGATTTACCACAGCCCGATTCACCGACAAGACCAAGAATTTCACCACGCTCGAGCGTGAGATCAACGCCATCGACTGCACGAACATAATCCTGAACACGACCAAAAAAACCACGCCGCACTGGAAAATACTTTTCTAAACCTTTGGCCTGCAATAGCGGCGTTGACATTGGCAGAGTTGAGATGGTCATACGTTGGCCTCAACGACAATACCGCTCAAAAGTTCGTCAGCCTCAAGTGGGGCGCGCAGGCATGCTGAAAAATGTGCGTCGCCCACCGCACGCAGCACCGGGACTTGGTTTGAGCAGGCAGGTTGGGCGAAAGGGCAGCGTGGCGCAAAGCTGCAACCCGCAAGCGGCTGTGACGGACTCGGGACCTGACCTTCAATGGACACCAGCCGGGCTTGCTCAAGGTCAAGACGCGGAATCGCACCAAGCAAGCCAATCGTATACGGGTGCTGCGGCATGTCAAACAAAGCCCGTGCCGAGGCGCGTTCGACCACGCGGCCCGCGTACATCACAATCACCTCGTCAGCGACCTCAGCGACCACGCCCAGATCGTGCGTGATTAAAACAATGGCCGTACCCGTCTCTTGTTGTAAGGCACGCATCAATTCAAGAATTTGCGCTTGAATGGTGACATCTAGCGCAGTGGTGGGTTCATCGGCAATCAGTACGCGCGGCTCGCAGACCAGCGCCATGGCGATCATGACACGCTGGCGCATGCCGCCGCTTAATTTGTGTGGAAACTCATCTAAGCGTTGTTCGGGTGACGGGATGCGCACCTTGTGCAAGATCTCAAGGGCTTTTTCGCGAGCCTGTGTTCGGCTAAGTTTACGGTGCTTGATTAAGCCTTCAATAATTTGCTCGCCAACCGTATAACTTGGATTCAGCGAGGTCATGGGCTCTTGAAAGATCATTGACATGCCATTGCCGCGCAAATCTTGCAGTACGCGCTCTGGCGCGCCAACCAGCTCTTGACCTTCAAAACGAATCGAGCCCTGTTGGATGCGCCCGGCAGGCTTGGCTAACAGTCCCATGATTGATAGGGCGGTGACGCTTTTTCCGCAGCCTGATTCACCTACGATCGCGAGTGTGCGAGCGGCGTGCACGCTAAAACTGACGTCGTTGACGATCGTGATCTCGCCTTCTTCGGTGACGAAGCCTGTCTTTAAATTCGAGACTTCCAGCAGCGCAGTCACCTAGGGGCCTTTGTTGCGCGCAAGATACTGTTCAATGTGCGCGTCGATTTCACTGCGTGCGGTGAGACCAGAGGGCCGATGACGGCTCGGCAAACATTCTAGAAAAGGCTGAAAGCGCTCAAGGCTTTTGTCATACAGACGTCTGAGCTCAACGAAAGGTTCTGCGTGGTCATCCACACGCAAATCTAGTTGTAAGTAATCTTCATCAAGATGGATTTTGAGCGCGGCGGCTTGTTTGCCCCGCTTATCACCCCCAGCAGCCTGGCCAGCGTCGAGCGCTGCAAGCAGACGTTCGCCCATCGACTTGCCACGGGTGTCTTTGAAGGCTTGCGCCGTGTGCGCAATCACCTTGGGGCCAGCGAGCATATTACCCGCGACACTTAAGCCCTCTTCAAGGAGATGGCCACACCAATCGACGCAAGCCGAGCCAGTATGTGCGGCAGGTAAGCCCTTGAAAGGCAAAATGTGCAGCTGCCTTTGCTCACGCCCTTCATCGTTGGCAATCAGCGTTGCAATCGTTTGCTCGGGCGATAGCTGCTGTGCAAGCAAGTCTAATCCCGCCGGTCCATACAGCGGATTCAGCAGCGCCTGACTAGAGAGCGCACCCACGCCGCGTCGACTATGTACGCAAAGAGAGCCTACGGCAAAGAATCGGCTCGCGATCGCCATCCCAAAATATCCCGATTCGTCACGCGCTAAGATCGACCAAGTCATTGAAATTCTCTGTTTTCTGTTGGGATAAGGCTATCATGAGACTTCGCAGTGGTGGGGCGCTCGACGATTAACCAAGCAATTTATGTGCCAGAATG
>CAMCZQ010000104.1 GCA_945887835.1 Bordetella parapertussis
ATCATTGGCGGCGCCGTCTTGTACTGTAGCTTTTATCCAAGCTACGCCTCTGTGTTTCTGGCGTCTGCAGACGAACAAGTGCCTGCTCAAGACGCCGCACCATAACAGCCGCGTCTTGTGGGTGAAAGGCCGCGGTTTCAATGACCGAGCTCGCACGAAAACATAGCGCAAAGCTAAAAGGCTTAAGCCGAGGCACAACCTTTATCACGCGGTCTTGTGCATCCAAAAAAAATACACCCAAAGCGAACCGCATGCCAAAGGTGTGAATCGCCGCGCAAGGTTTTAACCACAAGGCTGCGCAGGGCTGGATTTCGCGCTTAGTCAGCCAACCAACGGCTCTGGCGTACCAGCCGTGCGCCAAGTTAAGTTCAAGCGCATTGCGATTATGCTCAATCATTCGTGTAGACCAAAGAGCTGCACCACCACCGGAAATCCTAAGATCAGGAAGGTACACGGAAAAATAAACAACGCCAGCGGAAAAAGCATTTTGACCGGCGCCTGAAGCGCCCGTTTTTCTGCTGCCATCAGGCGTTGCGAGCGTTGTTGCGCCCCATAGACCCCAATAATGTGTGCCATACCCAGACCTAACGCCTCGCCTTGAATCAACGCGGCTAAGAGTTGGCGTAAGGCCGTCAGCTCAATGCGCGCGCTCAATTGCCTGAGGGCCTGCGCCCGCGCAAGGCCCGATCGAATATCTGTCAAAGTATGCTGCCATTCAGTTTTTAACGCACCGGGTCGTAAACGCTCGCTCGCCATTTGCAGCGCGGCCTGAAGGTTTTGCCCGGCATCTAAACCTAAGCCGACCATATCCAAGAAAAAAGGTAACGAGCGTTCGATTGAAGCCAAGCGTTGGCGATACAGGCGCTTGAGCCAAAAAATGGGTAACCACCAGCACACAGCCGAGGCACACAAGCCGCCAACTCCCCAGACACTCAGCTCAAACCGCGTGAAAAGATCTTCGGCTAACCCAAGCGTAACGTGCAGGCAAAAGGCGCACAGCGCAAGTACCGAGAGCAAAGCCTGCAGCACAAAGACTTGCGCATAGTCCAAGTGCTGTACACCCGCTCGCACAAGCAATCCCGACAAAATGCGCCGCTGATTCCAGGTGATCATTGGGTGTAATACACGCCCTAGGTGGGCAAGAACGGGCTGCAGCAGACCGATTGACAACCAAGACTTCAAGCTTGGCGACACACCCTCGCGTCGTGACTGCTCCAAGTGTTCGACGATCAAGCGAACAAAGAGATAAAGCGCAGCCGCGATTGCACAAGCCCCTGTTACCGATGCAAGCACCACCAATGGCTTAGACATGGATGGCTAAAATCCGACGCAGACAAAAAACACCAAGTGCTTCAAACACGCCTACCGCCAACAGCACCCCCTGCCCTTGCGTGGTCGTAAATAACAAGTGAATCGAAACGGGATCGATCTGACTTAAGACCAACAGCAACACAAGCGGGAGCGCACCCATCACCCAGGCCTGCATTTTTCCTTGCGCGGTCATGACTTCGATTTTGCCTTCCAGATGTTGTCGCGCGCGCAAATTGCTGCACAGACGTTCAAGACATTCGGCAAGCGAGCCGCCTGAGTGCGTACCAACAATGAGCATCGTCGTGACCAGTTCGACGCTTTCAGACGGCATCCGTTCGTATAGATTTTCGAGAGTTTGCGCAAAGCGCAAACCCATTCGCTGCTCTCGCAAGACCAGACCAAACTCTTGAGACAGCGGCGTCGTTGCATCTTGCACAATACTTTTAAGCGAGACTACTAAGCTCGCGCCTGCGCGTAACGACCCCGACAGTGCTAACAACAAGCCGGGCAACTGCAGATCAAAACGTTTTTGTCGACGTCGTAACGCACTCGTCAGTGCAACACGTGGCAAGAAAACACTGAGGGCGCCAAGCGACAAGGCAAAAACAACGCTTTGCGTCAACAGCCAACAAAATAACGTGACGCCGATCGCGCCGCACACCAGCGCAGGCCACAAGTGAGTCAGGTCAATAAAAACAAAGAGATCAGAGAGCTCTGTGCGCGCCTGCTCAGTAAAACTATTTTGATAGCGTTGCGCAGCCTCATAGAAAAGCTTTTGACTAATCCAAGCAGCTAAAGCCACCGCTAGGCAGGCGCACGACAGCCCTAAGACGATCATGTCCGCAAAAACCAGTGTGTCATTGAGCGTTCTGGCGGCCGCTCTAATTTTTCAAAAAAGGCGGGCCTTAAGCCTACGCCAACCACGCTTTGGCTCTTGGCATCAAAGCGCACGAGTTGCTGCGTTTGGACGACACCAGATTCAACCCCAGAGATCTCAGCTAGACCCGTGATGACTCGACGTCCATTTGCCAATCTAGTTTGCTGCACCACGATTTGAAGCGCCGAACCGATTTGCTCTCGGATGGCTTGCAAAGAAAGCGCGACATTCGCGCTCAAGACCATGGTTTCAAGACGCGATAACGCGTCGCGCGGGCTGTTGGCATGTAAGGTTGTGAGCGAGCCATCGTGGCCGGTGTTCATCGCAGCCAACATATCAAGCGCCTCGACGCTTCTGACCTCTCCGACCACGATACGATCAGGGCGCATTCTTAGCGCATTTTTAACCAAGTCGCGAATGGTCACAGCCCCCTGTCCTTCAGAGTTTGCCGTGCGTGCTTCGAGCGTGACAACGTGGGGGTGCTGTATCGACAACTCTGCCGAATCTTCAATTGTGACGATTCTTTGCAGAGGGTCAACAAAACCAGCCAAAATATTAAGCAAAGTCGTTTTGCCCGAGCCTGTTCCGCCAGAAACTAGAATATTTAAGCGCCGCTCAACACATAATCGTAAAAAATCAGCCAGCGAAGCTGGCAAGGTTTGCTGTGCGACAAGATCTTGCATTTCCAAACGTTTTTTAGGAAATTTTCGTATGGTCAGGCTGGCGCCCCTGACAGAGATCGGCGGCAAAACTGCGTTCAGTCGCGAGCCGTCGGGTAAGCGTGCGTCCACCATCGGCGAGGCCTCGTCAATTCTGCGGCCCAGCGGGTACACAATGCGTTCGATCACGCTGCGCACCGCTTGCTCATCACTAAACTGTAACGAATGTTTGCGTAACGTGCCGTTGACCTCAACATAAATCTCGTCAAACCGATTCACCATGACTTCGGTCACGGTACCGTCCTCAAGAAGCTCTTCAAGTACACCCAAGCCAATCGCCTCGTCGACGACGAGTTTAAGCACCCGTTGTCGCTCTGACTGGCTAAGCGTTGCGTGGCTTTTTTCAAGAAGCTCAGAGACGCATGCCTGCGCCTGCCCCTTTAACGCACTTTCAGAGAGTGTTGCAACATCGTTACGCCTTAAATCAAACGCCCGAATCAGCCCCGCACGCAACTCTTGGCGCAAGTCTTGCTGTGCGGTGTCGTTTTGTACCTCACCGCTGGTGGCCCCACTCGTGTCGCCGTTCGTATCGTGTTGGGTACTGGCTTGATGATCGCCCCGAGGCTGAACTTGAGCGTACCGCTCCTGCAACCTGTGATTTTGACCTGTGTTTTGATTCATGATGGCGTGCGGGGACTGTTCGCTTTGCTGTCGCAAACGATTGAGTTCGTGGGGCGTGCCTTCGTTACACACGACCACCGACGCGGCCTTTTGCACGAGAGGTGCCGCAAGACGAAGCAGGCACGGTCCGACAATAATTTCATCCGATTTTTTAAGAGGGCCATACCGAGTGATACGGTTGCCGTTAATGCGGGTACCAAGGATCGAGCCCAAATCATCGACATGAAAGCCATCTTCCGCGCGCGAGATGCGCAAGTGTTGTCGAGCGATGCGCCAATGTGAGACCTGAATCCCGCAATCAGACGCGCGGCCCATTACCACCGGTACTTCGAACTTACCGCGACGGCGCGTTCCATCTTCAAAAAATAGATCTAATTCAATCAAGTGAAATCCTTTCTCTGACAAGTGACAAATTATTGATTGACAGTCGCACTTAGCGGGCTTCGTCGACCGCGCTTGCGTCTTCCCACTGTGACCCCAGGTTCGGCTGCACAGCGCCTGCTTCGGGCTGTTGCTCCCATTGCTGCGACTGTTGCTCAGTCGCGATGGGTGTATTGAGCTTTGGCGCTTCGGGAAACGAGCTTTGCACTAACCCCTGCCCGTTTGCCACGCGGGCAGCCATCGCCGGATGTTGCGGATCGACAATCACAGGGGTAACAAAAATCGCAAGTTCGGTGTGTCGTTCTTGCTCGCGCTTAACACCAAACAGCCCTCCAAGAACCGGAATATCAACACCCCCGGGCAAGCCATCGCGGTCGCGCGAGCGTTCGCGTGAGATAAAGCCGCCAAGCACCAAGGTTTGCCCTGACCGTACGTTGAACTCGGTCGAGGCTTTGCGGATTTTTAAAGCGGGCCCGCCCGGGACAGTGATCGATGTATCGACCGAACTGACTTCGATCTCGATACGAGACCGAATACCCGCATTACGATCGGCATGCGGGGTGATATTTAAAGAGACACCGTATTTCTTGAAGGTCGTGGTCGATTTACCGTCTTTATCCACCGAGGCATAGGGCACTTCGCCGCCGGCTAAAAAACTGGCGGTTGAGCCGCTACGCGCTAACAGCTGCGGTTGCGCCAAGACCACGGCCTCCCCTGCTTTTGACAACGCCGCCAACCGCGCCGACAACAAGGTGTTTAAGCCCAAGTAGCCCGCCGCCTGAGATAACGGAAAGGGGACTGCCAACCCCGCTTCGCCCGGACGCTGAGCCACTGAGGTCGACCCGCCCTCCCAAGCCAGACCTGCATTCAAGCCTCCTTGCGACGAAGGATCCCAGCGAATACCTAGCTCTTGCATACGCGAGCTGGGCAACTCAAGCACTTGCACGTCTAATAAAATCATTTTGTCCCAACCCAACTGACTCGTGAAATCAACAATCTCTGGATAGCGCTTGGCTAAATTTGCAATACGCGCCTGGTCTGCATCGGTCAGATCCTCGCCCTCAATGACGAGTTTGTCGCCCGCGATTCTGCTGCGGGCTTGCGGAATGTTTTTTAGCAGCCGAGTGATCTCTTCCTGCACTCTGCCTAAGCCCTCGGGTGCCACAAACACACGATAAGACGCGCGCTTATTGTCAGAGACCCAAATATCAACTGTGGTGGCCCCGCGCGCTTTTCCAAAAATCAATACCTCGCGTGGGTTTACCGCCGTTGCCTGAACAATTTGGCTGTTCCCCACAGCAATTCTGGTGACCCCCCTAAGCTTGAGAACGCTAGAGGCACCCATTTCAAGATCCAAACGCTGCGGTTCACTCGCCCAAAGCGTTGCACTACAAAGCGAGAGGCTCACGGCAAACAGCCAGCTTCGCGCGCGAAAAGACCACAACGCCGGCATATCGCGGGTGCTTGTCATTGGTCACCCCTCGGTGCTAACAGCCCTTTGTCACCGGCCCATTGCGCCCAGTCTGGCACCCCCGCTGGCGATAACTCTGAGGCCAGCCGATCACCATAGATCACCTCGACAGGCGTTGGCCCCTTTTCGGTCCCCAAGCCCAACAGACCTGGTAAATGATCTGCCGAGACTGAACGATTGGCTTGAAGCGGCTCAGCGGTTTCGTGACTTAACACGGCGGTGATCGTGCCGCCTTGTCTGGCCGCCACCAGCTTTGTCGCGTCGGCATGCGAGACCGCCAGCGTGACAGTCGAGAATTGGGGCTCAGCACTTGCCGCAGTGTCGCTGCTTGAGCGCGTTTGCTGGCCTGTTGCTAAGACCTCGACACTTTGCAATAAGGCTGCGGTTGTGCGTTGTCCTTTATATTCAAAAGAGACAAATAAATCGACACGATCGCCTGGCTGCAGCAGCCCCGACATTGAGCTCAATAAATCAACCGCAATCGTGACCGCTCGTTTGTCGGGACTTAAGCGGCTGGCTAGCGCTGGCTGTGCACGCTCGGTCAAATGGATTTGCATCAATAATTGGCCCGCTTTTAAGTCGACGCTTAAATGCTTGCCCTGCGCGAGGTGTGCCTCACTCAATTCGATGGAGTCTGAGCCCACCCAACTCGACGGAAACTCGTTCTTCGCTAAATCTTCTACATTAATCAGAGTGCCGCGTGGCAGGTCTCGCGCTGCAACGATACGAACCACCTTGTCCGTTCGTGTGCGCAACTCTAGCTCGTTTGACTTTTCTGACAGATGCCTCTCGATCGCCCAGGCCGACACGCAGCCCAGTGCGACAGAGATCGCGATTAACACCATATTTCGTCGAGCCATCGTCAGTTTCAAAGCGAGTCCTGTTCGGTTTCATAAGTCACTACGTTCGTTTGACCCAGACTGGCATCAATTTCAAACTGCAGGCGTTTAGAGCCTCTTAAAAAAATCAACTCTTCCCCTTGCCCTCGCCAGCCGTGTTGGCGGGCGTACGCCCTAAGCTGATGCAACAACTCGGTACGACCAGCCGGAACGTTAAAGGCTTGCAACGACGCTAAACCGCCTGCAGAGCGATCTTGCAGACCAAATAGTTGCACCGATCCGGGAGGTAACCACGCCGAACTTATTGCCGGCACCCCTGACTTGCGCTGACCTAAGTCGGACCGAGGCTCACCACGCGTTTCGGTTGCAACCATGGTGGCCGCGCCGCCAAAGCCAAGACTTGAAAACAAACCTACGGTTTGCCCACTTTCGTTTGCCCATAGATAGAGCGCGTGGGAAACGTTGCCTGCCAGAGGGTTGGAGGCAGGCGCAGTCGAGGCAGAGTCGCCAGTGACGGCGTCCTGAGCGGATACGTTTTTAAACGTGGTCCAACTGGCCTGGGCCACACCGTGCTCAAACCAAACGGGTGTTTGGGGCGGCAGAACGGCTGCTAGTTGTTCAAGAATTATCTCAAGAGAGGTTTGACTAAACACGCGCTCAAGGTCAAGCGCAAGGCCTTGCCACTGCGTGCTGTGCAAGATCGCAGTTCGCTCAAGCGTTTGCGGCAGCCGCGGGGTATTTAACGCTTCTAGACCAAAGGCCAAAGTATGCGTGGTGCAAAGAGCAGCGGCAATCAGCCATCGCGTGGCGGGCAGTTGTTGAACATTGAGGCAAATCAAAAAATTAATCGTATTTAGCATGAAGAATCAGCACAGGTTACGGTTTGACAAAGGCGCGCTCTGGAACCTCAGCGGCCCACGGCAAGAGCCAGTCGGTTGTTACCTTGGCACGGCCCCAGGCAAGGTCGATTGGTGTGATTCGAAGCGCACTTGCAGCAATCAGTGCTTTTGACTCTAACGCTGGCTTTTGCCAAAGCGACTCTGACTGAGCAATGGTGTTTTGCGCCTCTTGAGTCGAGTGTGCGCTCCCGGCGCCTGACACCAAAAAACTATGACGCTTCAGTGGCTGCTGAAGACGATTTGTCCGGGCTTGAAAAACCAAAGGCGCTGCAGGTTTGGCGTGGGCGGTGGCGCGTAACACCCGGCTTGAATCAAAGCCAACTTGACGCTCGATTGTTCGCTGCTGCGTGCTGTACAGCGCTTCGTCAGCTAACGTATGCGCCGCTAGCTGCTGCATTTGAAGTTCTGCCTGCGGCAGAGACGATAAAAAGCGACTTTCAGCTAGCAAATCAAGCGTCACCGACCGTAGGTTTCCAACTACCTGAATGCTGACAAGCAGACTCAACCCTAAGGCAATGACAAGCAACGCTTCAAAACTAGCCTGGCCTGCGCACCGATGTTTGATCAAGCGAACACTCATGGGGCCTTGCTTTGCACCGGCAGTGCAGAATAATCAATCAAGCGCGCTTTCCAGAAAGGTTGGAACAAATTCGGCGCGGCCGTAGATCCCAGAAGTCGTGATGACGGCGCTTCAAAATAAGTTTCGGCGGCGGCACGGCTGTGCAAGGCCTGAATTCGTTCAGTTGCTGTTGGACTAAACCTTGCAGCAAAGCGCCGTTCTTCTGCTGGCGTGCCAGCATGCACCAACGCGCTTTGTTGCTTAACCACCAAGCCCAAACGCAGCGAAGCCCCTCGCTTAGGTGTCAGCGCAGTGTAACTAGGCAAACCTTGCGTGGCCCAACGCAGCTCGGCCTGCTTGGCCCACAGGCGTGCCAAATGATTATCCCCACCCGAGAAGATGTTCCAACCGCCTTGCGCCTGCTCACCGACCCAACGCCAAAATGCTTGTTGCGAAAAGTTTTGAGGCGTGGCGTTTAAGCGTTCGTCGTCGTTTTGCGTTGGACGTTGACGAACGGTATTGCTCACTAAGGCCCAGCCCATCGGATATTCGCGCTGATAGCAACCAATCCATCTGTTATAGCGCAAGGCGTGATACGACTGATTATCCTGCACCGACCATTCGCCCTGTGCACTGACTCGGGTTGAGCCTTTGCGACGTAACTCATGGCGTTTATGGGGGCATTTGATATTGACCGCCCAAAGGTTACGGGTGGTCTGATTACGATCATCTAAAAAGCCATACTTTTTTGATGCTCGCTTGAGCAAAGCTTGCCAGCGTGCGTCTGACCCCGAAAATCTAGAGATAAAGCCTGGCAACTCGTCAATGACCAAATTAGCCTCAAGTCCGAGTGCCTCGGTCGTCGTGCCCTTTAAACTTGAACCACTGGCACCCACGTTTTTAACAAGCACATCGGTTAAGACGTGCTGCCGAACCGCCACCAAACGCTTAAGCTGCTCGTGGCGTACACGCTCAAGCACTTGATGGATGACCTCATCATGACGAGCGAAGGCCTGGGCTAACTGGCCAAGCGCCACCGAATCGGTTACCCCACCCGCTTTGGCAGACAAATAAGCAACGGCATGCTGTGGGGCAAAAAGAAAACCGATCAACGTTGCTGGCGGATTAAAACGAGACGCCTGTTGAGCAAGCGTTGCTCGGTAACGTTCGGCCGACGCCGTTGTGATCAAATGCGCCATCGCCACTTGCTGCGCGAGTTGCGCACGGTTCAAATAGGCATGCAGATTCAGCGCGCGCGCCTGCACCACTGCAGCGGAATACACTGCTGCATCGGTTGCACGTAACAAAGAGGCTTTGTTGTGGACCAAACGCCCGAGATTGAGCGAAAGCACCCAAGCCAGCGCGCCAAGCGCGCACAAAAGTAAACCCAGCGGTAGGACTTGTCCAGACGCATCGCTGGCAAATAAAGACTGGCGCTCAACAAGACCCTGCCCAGCACGGCTGCGTTCAGGCTCTTGCCCAGAATTTGCCAGCGCTTGCCCGACAGGCATCATCACCGCGCAGACCCTTGGGCGTTACCGGTGAAATCTTTTAAGGATTTTGCTGCGGCTTGAGTCGCGGCGGCCTGAGCAGCGCTTTGCGCGCTGCGCGATTGCTCTGAGCCGTCTTCACCCGCCAACTCTTTGGCGACCGCTGCGGTTTGTGCCCTTAAGACTTGACCTAAATATTGATACACAGCGATCGCAGCCACCGCAACCAAGGCAACAATAATGATGTATTCGGTCATTCCTTGCCCTAACTGTCGCGTCAAGCAAGGCGTTTGATGACTGGTTTTCGTTTTAAAACATGCAGGTAAAAATGGGGCTGACATGCGAGGCCTCTTGCTGAATTAAACAAGCGGCCAGTGTGGACCCTGAAACACAGCGCTTCAATTCGCAATCATCGCAATAGCTAAATCTAACCTAACAAAAAGAGGTCGAGCCTATTTTTTGAAAGCCGTCTGTTACCAACCGTAAAAACGGCTCCAGGTGGTGCTGTTACCCTCGTGGTCAAGCGCGTGATATTCAGGAAACTGCGCGCCGGTGGCGCAGGCGTGGTTGGGCAAAATCCTGAGCTGAGTTCCGATCGGAAACCGCTTGGCAATCGCAAGGTCGGGCTCTGCGACACGCGACACGATACCGTGTTCTTGATTGGCGCCACTAATGGTGTAGCCTTCAAGCGCTTTTGCGTTTAGATCACACACTTGGCCATAGCCAAAATCCTGTGTTTGCTTTTGCGTCCCGCGATCGCGACTCATCGCCATCCAGCCAGCGTCCACGATTGCCCAGCCCTTTTCTTCTTGGTGACCGATCACGGTCGTCAGCACACTGAGCGCAATTTCGTTGAGCGTGCAAACGCCCACGTTGTGCATGACCAAATCAAAAAAGATATATACGCCTGCACGCACTTCAGTCACGCCATCTAAGTTTTGTGCACAGAGCGCGGTGGGGGTCGAACCGATACTGACGCTTGGGCAGGTAAAACCGGCTTGACGCAAGCGTTCGGCGGCGCGCACGCAGCCCGAGCGCTCTTGCTCTGCGAGGGCGATTAAAGCCTCTGGGGTGTTGAGATCGTAGCTTGAGCCCGCGTGCGTTAAGACGCCGACAAGCTCACAGGCAGGTGCGGTTAAAGCCCGGGCGACCTCGAGTAACTGAGCAGAAGCAGGCTTAATGCCTGAACGGTGGTCGTCGGTGTCGATTTCGATCAAAACTTTAAAGCACAGACCGTGTTGTGTACCGTAAGCCGCAATCGCCTGCGCAGACTGAACGCTGTCGGTCAAGACTTTTAAATCGCACCCCTGACGCAGCAACGCGGCGGCGCCGGCCAGTTTATTGGGGGCCAGGCCGACCGCGTACAAAATATCGCGAAAGCCCGCTGCAAAAAATTGTTCGGCTTCTTTTAGGGTGGATACAGTGATGCCCTGGGCCCCCGCTTTAAGCTGCGCGTGCGTCGCGTCAACACATTTTGAGGTTTTAACGTGTGGTCGAAAGCTGGCGCCGTGTTTGCTAACGTGAGTTTGCATCCGTTCGATATTTTGCTGCATGCGGGGCACGTCAATCAGCGCCACAGGCGTCATTAGCTCTGTCAGTTTCATCGGTCGTATCAACTTTGGTTAGGATTAATTTTTGTTATTCTAAGCGTTATGCTCAAAAAGATTGCATCCTTACTGCTCACAGCGCTATTCAAAGCCCTCGGCGCTTTGCCGCTGGCGGTCGTGCAAACGCTCGGTTGGTGTTCAGGTTGGATTGCTTGGCGTTTGCCTAGCCGCTATAAAAACCGGGCAGCGCAGAACCTTAAGCAAGCGTTTCCTGACTCAGACGCGCAGACCTTAAGAGCGGCGATGCTAAGTTCGGGGCAATTGATTCATGAGATGCCCTTTTGGTGGACCCGACGAGACGATGCTTTTTTAAACTCCCAAGTCGCCTGCGACAACTGGCAGCAATTCGACGAGGCGCTGGCGTTAAAAAAAGGCGTGATTTTATTGTCTCCACACGCCGGCTGTTTTGAGCTGCTTGGGCCCGTGTATAGCAGCCGTTACCGCTCGACGGTGCTCTTCAGACCACCTCGTTATGCGTGGCTGCAAGACTGGATCATCCAGATGCGCACGCGTACACAATTGACGATGGCGCCAGCGAATCAACTTGGCGTGCGTACTCTCGTAAAAACTTTACTGCGTGGTCATACGATCGGAATTTTGCCCGATCAGGTGCCGGTCGAGGGCGAAGGCGTTTGGGCGCCGTTTTTTGGCAAACCCGCCTATACGATGACTTTGGTGCAACGCCTACAGCAGCTTTCAGGCGCGCCGATTTTTATACTTG